>PLMF01000193.1 GCA_003142355.1 Bryobacterales bacterium | reverse complement strand
GTAGCGGAGAGCAGGCGGCTATTCAACTCTTCCTTACGGGGAGAGGACACGTGCTCCGGGACGAGATTCGCGATCGCGTGGACGCCATGGGAGACGAGGAAGACCGCGTCTTGCGTGACCGGACCGCGGCGGCGCGGCGCGTATCGGATCGGTCCGTCCTTACCTTGGTGGTGGGTTCCGTACTGAGCTTCGGCATCCTGCTTCTCGTGTACCTGAATCTGGAGCGGGAGATCGCCAGGCGGCGGTCCGAGCGGAAGGTGCTGCAATTGAACCGGCTCTACGCCGTGCTTACCCGCACCAGCCAGTCGATTGTCCACGTCCGCGAGCGGGATGCCCTGTTTCGGGCGGTTTGCCGGATCGCGGTGGAAGACGGGCTCTTCCGCATGGCCTGGGTGGGCACGGTCAATCCCCAGACCGGGGTGGTGGAACCGGCGGCCTTCGCCGGGTTCGAAGACGGTTACCTGAGGCGAACTCACATCGCCACCGCCGACGCCCCCGAAGGACGAGGCCCCACCGGACAAGCCGTGCGCGAGCGCCGCCATTTCGTGTGCACCGATATCGCCACCGATCCACGGCTCCTGCCGTGGCGTGACGACGCTTTGGCACGCGGCTACCGTTCCTCGGCCGCTTTTCCCCTTCAGTTTGGGGACTCGGTGGTGGGGGTATTCACCCTGTATGCCGCGGAGCCCGGGTTCTTCGACGATGAGGTCGTGGCCGTGCTGAGTGAAGCCGCCTCGGACATCTCCTTCGCGCTCGAGAGCATGGATCGCCAGGCGCGGCGCCGCCAGGCGGAAGAGGATCTGCGGTCTCTGAACGAGGACCTGGAGCGCCACGTGGCTGAGCGCACCGGCGAGCTGGCGAGCGTGGTGAGCGAACTGGAAATCCGCAACCGCGAGGTAGAGCGCGCCAATCGCATGAAGACCGAGTTCCTGGCGCGCATGAGCCACGAATTGCGCACTCCCCTGAACGCCATCGTGGGGTATTCCGACCTCCTGGGCGAAGAGGCCTCCGGTCCGCTCCCTCCCACCTACAAGCGTTTTGTGGCCAACATTCAGGAGGGCGCCCGGCACCTGCTGCACATGGTCAACGATGTTCTGGACCTTGCCAAGATCGAAGCCGGCCGCATCGACCTGAACCGCGAAGCGATTCAACCCGCCGGCGCCTTGGAAGAGGTGCTCTCGGTCATTACGCCGCTGGCCAGGATCAAGAACATCGCTATCGAGAATCAACTCCCGCCCGGCGCCAACATCCACGCGGACCGGACGCGCTTCAAGCAGATCCTCTACAACCTGCTGAGTAATGCCGTGAAGTTCACGCCCGAGAATGGCCGTGTCTGGATTGCCGAGTGCAGCCGCGAGCGCGCCGCCTGCTTCTGTGTCGGGGATACCGGAATCGGCATTCCCGGCACCGAGCTCGAAGCGATTTTCGACGAGTTTCACCAGGTGGGCGCCCCGCCGGGAGCGGTCAATGAAGGAACCGGGCTGGGGCTGGCCATCACCAAACGGCTGGTGAATCTGCATGGCGGGACGATCTGGGTCGAGAGCGCTCCCGGCTGGGGGAGCCGCTTCTTTTTCTCGCTGGGCCCGGGCAGCCTCGAGCCCGCGGCCGTGGCGCCGGCGGAGATGTGACCATGCGGACGCTCCTGGTTGCCGACGACAATCGATTGAGTCGCGAGCTGGTTCGCGACGTGTTCGAAAGCGCCGATTGCCGGGTTGTCGAGGCCGGCAACGGCCAGGAAGTCATCGACCGTCTCGAGGCCGTTCGTCCCGACCTTGTTCTGCTCGATCTCGAAATGCCGGTCAAGGACGGTTTTGCCGCCCTGGCCGAGATCCGGAACCATCCGCGGTTTTCAAGCGTACCGGTGATGGCCGTGACGGCCAAAGCCATGCTCCTGGATCGCGACCGCATCCTGGCCGCCGGCTTCGACGCGTATGTCACCAAGCCCATCGATATTGCGAGTTTGCGGGAACGCGTGGATGAGCTGTTGCGCTCATCCCAAAAGGAGAATGCCCATGAGCGACGCCGATAAGCCAGGCGTGACTCTGCTGGCGATTGACGACGACCCCAAGAGCCTGGAGTTGATCCAGGACGCTCTTTCACGAGACGATCTGACCATCCTGACCTCCACCGACCCCGCCGCCGGGTTGGAGTTGGCGCTCGAGCGGCGCCCCGAAATCGTGCTTTTGGACCTGGTGATGCCCGGTATTGACGGCATCGCCGTTCTGGAGCGGATTCTCGCCGCCGCGCCCACCACCGAAGTGATCCTCATTACCGGGCACTATTCCACCGAAACCGCCGTGGAAGCCATTCGCAAGGGCGCCAGCGACTATCTGACCAAGCCGCTTTCCATCGCCCGCCTGCGGGAGCGCGTCGAAGCTCTGATCGCGGAATATCGCCAGCGCCACCGCGCCCTGCGACTCGATGGCGAGCTGTTGAAGACCTGCCGGTTCGAGGGCATGGTGGGACGCAGCCCGCTGATGCTGGAGGTCTTCGCCCGGATTCGCCGCGCGGCGCCCCACTTCAAGACGGCGCTGGTCACCGGCGCCACCGGGACTGGCAAAGAGCTGGTGGCCAGGGCGCTTCACAAGCTGGGTCCCGCCGCTTCCGCCCGGTTCGCCGTCTGCAACTCCTCCGCGATTGTCGAAACCCTCTTTGAAAGCGAGCTCTTCGGACACGTGAAAGGCGCCTTCACCGGCGCCACTCAGGACAAGGTGGGGCTGTTCGAATACGCCGCCGGCGGCACCGTCTTCCTGGACGAGATCGGCGACCTTCCCCTGGTTACCCAGACCAAGCTGTTGCGCGTGCTCGAAACCAGGGAGTTCCAGCGCGTCGGTTCTCCCGCCCCGCGGAAAACGGATGTCCGCGTGGTGGCCGCCACCAACCGTGATCTGCGCGAGATGATCGACCGGAAGGAGTTTCGAGAAGACCTCTTCTACCGGCTGTCGATGATCGAGCTCAAACTGCCGCGATTGGCCGAGCGCAAGGAGGATTTGCCCCTCCTCGAACGCCACTTTATCGAACGGATGGCCGCCGAGTACGGGAAACCGATCCGGAGCATCGCCCCGCGTGTTCAGATCTTGTTGGCGCGGTACTCCTGGCCGGGAAACGTGCGGGAACTGGAAAACGTCCTCGCCCATGCCTGCATGATGTGCGAAGGCGATACCATCGACCTGGCGGACCTGCCGGAACATTTGACGGCCCCCGAGGATCGCGCCAGATCCGAAGACCCGGACCTGCTGCCCATGGCCGAAGTGCACAAGCGGCATGCCTTGCGGGTGCTGGCCGCGGTCCACGGCAACAAGGCCGAAGCCGCGCGCATTCTCGGCCTCCACCGGGCCACCCTCTACCGCCTCATCGACGAAAAAGGGGTCAGACGCATTTTCACATGCTGACCCGGCGAGGAGTGCGCCTCGCCGGGTGCGTTACAGACATCCCTGGGTGATCTCGCTGTGTCGCGGTTTCAGTTGAGACGGTGCGCGTAGCCTGGCAACTCCGCGCTCTTCAACGTCTGCGTTAGCCTCCTCCGCAGCAAACCTTTTGCCCGAACCAGCCGAGTCTTCACACATCCCTCGGTCAAGCCCAGCCGCTCCCCTGTTTCGGCTGTGCTCAGGGTTTCCATCTCGCGCAGGCGGAATACCTCGCTGTAAGCCGGTGGCAGGCCTTCCAAGGCAACCGTCAGGATGCCATCGAAGTCCCGGTCGATTGCCTGCTGCTCCGGGTTGCGCATCGGCGAGCAGAGCGAGCCGATGTGTTCCTCGCCGAGCTCGACATCTCCCTTCCTGCGCCGCATCTGGCTGAGCGCCTCATTGATGGTGATGGAACTCATCCAGGTGAGATAGCTGGAGCGCCCCTCATACTGGTCGATGTTTCTGAGAGCCAGCAGGTGCGCTCCTTGCACCGCGTCTTCCGCGTCCGCTTCGCTGCGCAAGAACTTCTGCGCCAGACGATACAGGCGCCGGTGATAGCGCGTCGCGAGAACCTCGTACGACGAGGTCTCGCCCCTCCTCACGCGCCCGATTGCTTCTTCGTCCGTGATTGCCGCGTTCATGCGATTCGGGCTTCGCATGTGCACTCAGATCTCCAAAGCCGTCCCGCCTCCCTCGCACAGCCAACTTGCGGTAGCGCAAGGAGTTGTGCCAAGCGCGTCTTTGCGCGCCCGCAAACTGGCGTGTCGCTTTTTGCGACGGTGCCGCTTTCCGCGACGTGTCTTGGGCCTGATTGGTTGCGGGCTTCCGGCGCTCCAGGCATCCCGCATCGACGACGTGGCGCAGACTCTCAGTCTGCCGCGTCCCGACTCATCGGGACGCTTGTCGGGCGTGCACCAAAACGCGTCCCCATGAGTCGGGACGCAATAGGCAGGAGTGCCTGCGCCACTCCCCCAGCCGCAATCGTGCTACGATTTTGAGAGCGGTATTACGAATCGGCAATGCATATCCCCGACGGCTATTTGAGTCCGGCCACGTGCGCGGCCCTGTACGCCAGCTCAGCGCCGTTCTGGTATGTCGCGTTGCGCCGGTTGAAACGGCTGCTCTCGACGAAACTGATTCCGTTGCTTTCGGTGTTTGCCGCGTTTTCCTTTGTGGTCATGATGTTCAACCTGCCGTTGCCCGGGGGCACTACGGGCCACGCGGTGGGCGTCTCCATCGCCACTATTGTGCTGGGACCTTGGGCTTCCATCCTCGCCATCTCGATCGCGCTTTTCATTCAGGCGGTCTTCTTTGGCGATGGCGGCATCACCGCCTTCGGGGCCAACTCCTTCAACATGGCGGTGGCCGGATCGCTGGTCGCTTACTTCACCTATCGCGCCATTTCCGGAAAGTGCGCCATTGTTTCGCGGCGCCGCGTATTTGCCGCGGGCGTCGCTGGCTATCTGTCGATCAACGTGGCGGCGCTGCTGGCGGCGATCGAGTTCGGAATCCAGCCGATGCTATTCCGCGATGCTTCGGGAGCGCCGTTGTATGCACCCTACCCGCTGCAGATCGCGATCCCGGCCATGATGGCCGGACACCTCACCGTGGCCGGCCTGGCCGAGCTGATCCTGTCGGCGGGATTGGTGGCGTGGCTGCAGCGGAGCCATCCGTCCCTTCTGCGCGCCACGGCGCCGGGATCCGCCGCAACCGAGGCCGAAGCGGGCGGCTTTGGTTGGCTGGCCATTCGCCCTTTGCTCGCCGGCCTCGCCGCCTTGATGCTGATTGCCCCCCTGGGAATTCTGGCCGTCGGGAGTGCGTGGGGTGAGTGGTCTCCGCACCATCTCAATCGGGCGCTGCCCGCCGGCGTACCGCGAGGGCTGGAACGCCTGTCCTCCGTCTGGACGGCCCCTTTCCCCTCCTACTCGCCGCCCTTCTTGCGCAGTCCCTCGTTCGGCTATTTTCTTTCCGCCGCGTTTGGATCGGGCTTGATTCTGCTGGCGGCCATGGTGGTGGATTGGGCCTTTGCGGCCCGGCGGCGGAGGAGTGGGTAGCGTGCGCCCGAATCGCGTTATCGAGGGATCCATTCACGGCTTCCTTCGGGTTCTCGAACACGCGCTCGAATCCGAGGAGCTCACGCGGCGCGCCGGTCTGCTGCAGAGCCTCGATCCTCGCGTGAAGTTGCTCGGGTTCCTGGGCCTGATCGTCGCCACAGCCGCTTCCCGCCGGCTGGAAGTCATTGGGGCTATGTTCGCCCTGGCATTCGTTTTGGCAGTCTGCTCACGGGTGCCGCTTCGCACTCTGGCGATCCGCGTATGGGCTGGCGCGTTCGCTTTTACCGGCCTGATTGCACTGCCGGCTCTTTTTCTCACCCCGGGCCGTCCCGTTGGGTGGGCGGTGACCGCGCAAGGCCTTCGGGGCGCCCTCTATTTGATTTCGCGCGTCGAGACCACCGCCACACTATCCATGTTATTGGTTCTCTGTACGCCCTGGACCCACGTCCTGAAGGCCCTGCGCGTACTGCGCGTTCCGGTCGTCCTGGTGGTGATCCTCGGCATGACTTACCGCTATATTCTTCTCATGATTGGAACGGCTGAGGAGATGTTCGAATCGCGGCGCAGCCGGATGGTCGGAAGGCTCGAGCCGAAGGAGGCCCGGCGCCTGGCTGTTCGAACCGCCGGAGTGCTGCTGAGCAAGACCATGCAGCTCTCCGCCGACGTCTACCTGGCCATGCAATCGCGTGGCTTCCGCGGAGAGGTATACGTGCTCGACGAGTTCGCGATGCGGCGCCGCGACTGGAGTTGGCTGGCACTCTTCTTCGCGCTCGGAGCGGCAGCCATATGGATAGGGCATTAGAAATGGTGTTTGAGATCGAGAACGTCGCCTACAGTTACGAACACGTGGTCGCATTGGACGCTGTAAGCCTGGCAGTTCCCGCCGGGCAGAGGGTCGCATTGCTGGGGGCCAATGGGTCGGGAAAATCGACCCTGCTGCGCCTTCTCGACGGCCTCTGCTTTGCCGGGTCCGGCACGGTTCGCTTCTGCGGGGAGCCCCTGACCGAAGAGCGTTTCCGGAATGAGACGTTCTCATTCGACTTCCGCCGCCGTGTCGGCCTGGTGTTCCAGAATCCCGATGCGCAGTTGTTCAATCCGACGGTTTTCGACGAGCTCGCGTTTGGACCGTTGCAACTGCGCTGGCCGCCGGACCTCATTCGCCAGCGCGTAGCCCAAACGTTGGACCATTTGAACATCGCGCATCTGAAGGACCGGCCGCCGCACCGGCTCTCGGGAGGCGAGAAGAAGCGCGTGGCCATCGCTTCCGTCCTGATCCTCGATCCGCAAGTGCTCCTGCTCGATGAGCCAACGGCGGCGCTCGACCCCCGCAGCCAAAGCCAGACGATTGACCTGCTGGCCGGCTGGAAGGACACCGGCCGGACGGTCGTCACCGCCACGCACGATCTGGATAGCGTCGAGGAAATCGCCGACTATTGCTTCGTGTTTCAGGCCGGCCGCCTCGTCGCGCAGGGGGCGCCCGCGGCCGTGCTCGGAGACGCCCATCTACTCCGGCGGACGGGCCTGCTTCACGCCCACGCTCATGCTCACGCCCCAGGAGAAGTCCACTCCCACCCACACCACCACGATCACCAGTAGCGGGAGTAGCGGGGGGACAGGCTACGAATTTCGCCGCCTTTGCGAAATTCGCTGCCTGTCCCCGAATCTGCGCCATGCCGCGAGTGCGTATGCTACCTTGTATTCGAATGTCCGATCTAAGTCGCATCGGAGTAGCCATCTCCGCCGACCTTCTGAGCGAGTTTGACGCTCTCATCAACAAACGCGGATACACCAACCGGTCCGAGGCATTCCGCGATCTGATCCGGGCGGAACTGGTGCGCGAATCCTCGAGCCGGCCCGCCGGGCGCGTGGTNNACCGAAATGCAGCACAACCATCACCGCCTGATTCTATCCGTACTGCATATCCATTTGGATCATGACAACTGCATGGAGTTGATTGCGCTGCGCGGCACGTCGGCCGACGTTCAGCGCTTCGCCAGCTTGCTGGCCGCCACCAAAGGTGTCAAACACGCCCAGTTGGCGATCACCGCCAGCAGCGCCGCGCTGTAAATCCGCCTGAACCCCGCACCCCTACGCGTATTTCCCCACCAGCACGAACGGCGCCCAATAGAATGGGTGCGCGTACTTCTTGCGGATCTCGGCCGTGGCATACTGCGTCGCCTGGGCCTTGTTGGGGTTGGTCTTGAGATGCTCGTAGAACAGCTTCATGAACTCACGGTGTAGTCATTGGTCACCTGCCGCTGTTCGACGTGGCTCAGGATCGCCGCCAGGTTGTGCTCTTTGCCCAACGGCCGGTGGGCGTCCGCAGCATGGGCCGGCTCCACCGTCAAGGTCCGGTTCCACCAGGGTAAAAACTCCTCCTCCAGGTACGCATTGGCCTCTTCGATGGTGTGCACCCCGGCCACACGCATCCCTTTCATCAGGCGGTCCTGCGCCGTCAAAAACTGGCGCTCGACGCGCCCTTTGGCCTGCGGCGAGTGCGCCGGAATCCAGACCACGTGCAGCTCGCGCAAGGCCCCTTCGATCTGCGTGGGCAACATCTGGGGCCGGTCCCGGTCTTCGCACTGCTCCTGCCGTTTGGTCTTGACCGCCACCTGGAACATGCCCGCCTTATCCGTGTAAAACGCCAGCGGCCGACCGAACCGCTCCAGATATGCCCACAGCAGCCGCATGTTCTCTTCGCTGGTGTCGTGATGCACGAACCGCGCGAACAGCCGACTGGTGGCATCGTCGATCATCGAAATCAGATAGATCTGCTCCCCACGGCCCTCCAGCCAGTCGTGGGTGCTGGTATCCCACTGCACCAGCTCGCCACAGCGGCTCCGCCGCGGCCGCCACTGGTGCACCTCCACCACCCGCCGACGGCCGGCTTTCCACAGTCCCGCCTCCACCATCCATCGCCGCAGCGTTTCCTTGCTCACCGTAATCTCGTGCAGATTGTACAGGTACTCTGCCGCCAGCGTCGGCCCAAATCCCCGGTACACCGGATCGGAAAGGACCGTGATCGCTCGCTGTTCCATCTCGGCCGGCAGTTTCCGATTCGACGCCCGTCCACGCAACTCATGGATTACCGCCCGGTCGCCTTTTCGCCGCAGCTTGCGCAGGAGTCGCCGCACCTGCCGCTCCGTGACGCCGATCTCCTCGGCTGCCTGCTTCTGCGTGATCAGTTTCTTCTTGGCCCTCTTCAAGGCCACCAGCCGATCTCGCTCGGCTTGGGTCATCAGTAGTTGTTCTTTGTCCACCCTCCAAGCTGGACCCTGTCAATAGGACATTTCTACTTTGCCCAAATAGGACATTATCACTTTGCCGCGACATGTGGTGACTGTTTGGCCCAACAGTGGGCAATTTAGTGTATAATTGCGAAACCCAGGCAGTAATAACGGAATCCTGGGTGATGCCCGCCAGGACAGTTCCGCGGGTTTCCTGTCCCCTTCCAGCGTCGTTTTGCGCTTGGAAAGTATGGAGGCGTACGGCACAAGCGTTCGCCGATTTCCTTGGAGACTCGGACATGATCAGACGCCACCAGTTCAGTTTCTCTGTCGTCCTGCTCGTTACCCTCGCGACGCTCGTTTTCGCCCAGGCAGTGGAGCACTCCGCCGGCAAACCGACCGTAATCGTTACAGTCGGCCAGCCGAATGCGTGGACGATGGACCAGGCACACTACCTATTGGAACGTAACCGCTCCCACGATCTGGGCATAGCCGCACAGGATCTGGGACCACTGGATGCGAACGAAATCGTCGGGTATCGGCTCGACGCCATCAAATCACTGCTGAGTGTGCAAGCGCAGTATGATCAGGCCACTGGAAAAAAGAACGCGAGCTCGATCTCCCAGTACCAGCACGATCTCACCAGAGTGAACGAACTGACTGCGCAGCAAGACCAGCTTGTTGGCCAACAGGCGGCGGCCGCCGGCGATCTCGCTACCGCGCAGTACCAACTGACCGTGCTGCAAGCACAAGCGCCTCCCGATCAACAGAAGATCCAACTACAAGCGGCCGAAGTGGCACGCGCCACCGCACTCAAGGCGGCCGTTGACACCCGCCTCGCAACCTTGAAAACGACCATCAGTGCGACCTCGCCTAGTCTCTCGGGCCTGACAAGCACGACGCCCTCCGACGCTACCACCGCGACCGTCCTTGGCGCGAACTCGACGTTCGCAACCATGATGACAGGACTCCCCCAAGGGCTCAACAACAGTAAACTGCAGGCCTCCATCAAGCTCGATAACTACATCAATCTGCAGTACGAGATTGTCGCCAAGCAACTCACGCTCCTGCGCGACGAAGCAGGCCCGGATAACCGAGTCATCTTCCTGGAACTCCCCCAGAGCATCTACGTGACCCAAAAACTCAAAATCTATCCGGACCTTGCGGCATTCTGGGGATCGCACCTCGTCCAAACGTGGTGGCAGATCGAAGGTGTCCTCACTGCTCAGCGACCAAACCCATACGACAGTGAAGGCGAACAGTCACGTCTGCCCGCCCGGAACCAAATGCAAGACGACCTCACAACCGGTAGGTCTGCAATCGACCCAGCGTCGAAGGAAGCCCTGGCGAGGTTCTTCGGGAAATTAGCCGCGAAACCACCTGCGGAACCAACCGCGGAACCAGCCGCGAAACCAGCCGCGAAACCACCCGCGAAACCGTTTCAATACCGGTACGTAGAGGTAACAGCTAACGATCAAGAGGGAGCAAGGCCCCAGACATCAACGTCTCCGAGGTCGAAGAGCAAGCCAGGAGAACCTCCCGCACAGGTCGCCACGAGGACGCAGCCATTCTATGCACTCGACCTCATTCCGCGCCGCAGCGCGCTCAACGTCGCCGAGGCACGAAGCGTCTCCCGTGGGTATGGGTTCGCCGGGCTATTTGGGCTCTTGAGCGGTATTGGCGCCAAGGCCCGTTACGAGCGGCAGCGGGACCAGTACGACCAATTTGCCCAGCAGGAAGCATATGCGTCGGCATTCGGCAAGGGTCAAGACATCTTCGGCTGGACGTTTGGACCGCTACCCGGCACCAAGCGGATGGAGCCGGGGATTCGGACCACTTACGCCATCATTGTCGTCCCTAAGAACGCCCGATACGTCCGGCTGGCTGCCGTTGGTTGCGGCTACCGCCGTCGAGAAGTGCCAGTCGCCCCATCTCTCAAGGACGCACTTGGTCGACCCAACAATGGCGAGGAGTGTGGCACCACCGTCCACTACGACGTGGAAATACCAGACCGTATCGACAACTTCTACATCGACCGTGCATCCTACAAACCCGTGCCCGCAGGCAACCGGATCACGCTCGAACTGGAGGGCACGTTCGGCACCCAAGTTGGTATTCTCGTCAACGGTACACCACTGCAAAAGGTTGTTTCGCTCGGACAGCCGATGCTGGAACAGACCGCATTTACTGTTCCGGCGAGCGCGGGGGACGCTGGCGTTGCCGGCGTCTTCGAAATGGTCGGCTCCAAACAAGTCATCCTCTCCTTCGTCATGCCATCAACCTTCGTCGGGACGCCACGCATCGCGATCATCACCCCGGCACGGGAAGCCGTCATCAACGGCTTCAATCTGCACATATGGGATGGCACACGGCCTCACGAAGAAACGCCCCTCGACAGCAAGGACATAGCCCCAATGTTTTATCAGAACCCGACCCTCACCCGAGCCGCACCCAACTACAATGCCGACGACACCGGAGTTTCGGTGCTAGTCGACCTCTTCGGACAAGGATTCCGGAAGGACATTCCGCATTCCTTTTTGTTCAACAGCGACGCGCTGAAGGAACAAGCTGCCGTTGAACCCCCGCCTCCGCTCGCTCCCGGCGAGTACCGAGTGCTCAACGCCGGCGTCATTCAGGCGCGCTTTACCCGCAAACCTGCCTATCCACACTGGCACTTCGACTACATGACGCACGCCGAACAAACCATTGACACATCCATCACATACGACGACGATGGCCCCCCGGTCATCAGCGATGATGCTTGCACGGCGACGGTAAAGACCGACAAGGACATCACTACCGCGGATTTCACGATCGCCGGCCGGTATTTTAATGCCGCTGCCACTCCGGTCGCGCTCGACAAGGACATCGCGCTCACGTCTGTTGTCTTGACCTCGTCTACCAGTTGGGGACTGAGCACGACCCTGCCTGCGGCCAAGCGATGGCAGGATATCGTGCTTCAGTTCGGCAAGAGTCCATTCGCTCCACAATTTGCCCTCAAGAAATGCAAAGTAACACCTTGAAGCTTCAGGTAAGGGCCGCAGTGCCGTCCGACATCGCAGCTATGTCGGCCGGGCGTGGGTATTCCTCTCGCGCGAACAGAACTTAGCACCCAGTGAGAGTAGTCCCTGAGTCTCCTACCGGGGTGAGATTGCAGGCGCCCAGAACCGGTATTGCCGGAAACGACGAAGTTTGCGATTGAATGGAGGCAAAGCGGCGCGCCCTCGACGAGATTGCAGTGCGCCAACGCGGCCGACGAGAAGCGCAAGGCGGAAGCCGAGCGACGGCAGCAGGCTGCTGCGGTTCCTCAACCGGCGATGGTTCAGTAATCAACAAGGGAATACGGGTGTCGTCAGCGAGCTTAGATCCGGGTGTTTGCATTTCGCGTCTCATCGTCGAACACGAGCCACAATCCGAAAAGGGTTTTCAGGGCCACGTGACTCTAGGCGGCGCGCCTAGTTCGCTGCTCGGACGCCGGACGTCTGCGGAGACATCCGAAGCGGTGTGGGAGAAACACTGCGTCAAGCAGACAGGAGCGAACCGCCGGCACTTAATTCCGAGACCGAGGCGAGCGCTCCTTTGAGGTCGACCGAGTCAGCGTGGGGTCCGGGTGGGCGTTTAGGCCAGATAGCGGAGGTGCCAGGCTTGAAGGGGTAGGCCTCGAAATCTGAACAGCGAGACGGTAATGTTGGGCGGCGGCAAAACGACTACCGCCACGTTTAGGCCCCCCTACGCGTACTTCCCCACCAGCACGAACGGCGCCCAATAGAATGGGTGCGCGTACTTTTTGCGGATCTCGGACGTGGCATGCTGCACCGCTTGCGCCTTGTTGGGGTTGGTCTTGAGATGCTCGTAGAACAGCTTCATGAACTCGGCGGTGCTCTGGTCGTTGACATCCCAAAGCGTCACCAGCACTCCTTGGGCGCCCGCGTACAGTAATCCGCGCACCAGCCCCAACAGCTCATCGCCCCCCACCACCACGTTCAGACCGGTTCCACAACCGCTCAGCGTCACCAGCTCGGCGGGAAGGTCGAGCTGGTAGAGGTCAAACAGGCTCAGTTGCGAGTCCCCCAGGCTGATGGAGGAGAACATGGGACTGTCCTGGCGGAACCAGCCGTGAGTGGCGATGTGGACAAACCGGCACTGCGAGCCTTTCTCGCGCAGCACTTCCAGAGTGGCTTCGGCGCCTGTAAATACTTCCGCGTTCGAAAGCACGGAAGACACCGCCTTGACTTCATCCAGGATGTGCGGCGCCGACGGATCGGGAACCCCCAGGACCAGGGCGCCCGCCGTCGGCGGCGCGTTCTTGGTCGAACACAGGTAGTAGACGCTGGCGCTGGGCGTATAGGAAATCGAAAAGCGGTCGCCCAGGTAGCGCTCCCCATCGAACANNGGTAGAACTCGCGCAGGTGCTCGTTGGCTGCTTCCAGCAGTTGCTGCTGGAAGGTGCGCACGTATTCCGGCCCGAGACGGAATTTCGATAGTTGGAAGCGCAGCAACTGGAGGACGCGGCGCAGCGCCGGCGCCGGTCCCAGCTCGACGATCTTCAAGTCGCCGCGAGAGAGCAGGCACACGTAGAAGGCGTCGCCGGCGCGATAGTATTCCACCAGCATCGCATCCTCGGGCAGGGCGGAGCGGATGGTTTCGAGGTTGATCGAACCGGCGGCTTCCAGGTTGGCGAACTCCTGATCTTCCACCCGCAGGTTCGCCAGGGATTCCACCAGGCGCTGCTCGCAATCGCGCCCGGCGCGCCGGAGCTTCTCCAGACGCGGACCCTCGAGGTTGGCGGATCGGCCTTCCAGATGCTGAATCGTGCGGCTGTACCAATTGAGTTCTCCGCGGAGACTCTCTACCTGCTCCTCCAGCGCGCGGCGCGCCTTCCGGGAAGCCGGGAGCCGGTGCGCGCGGAAGGCAATGAGATCGGCCAGGCTGCGGGACTTGGCCTGTTCGATGTAAGCCAAGGCGGCTTCCAGGTTGGCCGCGGACGGCCCGCGGCCGAGGCACATCCGGACCAGGGATTCGTAGACCGCCAGTTTGTCTTTGAGAAAAGCGATCTTCATCTCGTCCGCTTTGAGATGGCTCCTCAGATTCTCCAACCGTTCATGCGCTTTGAGGTACGCCTCGTAGGCGGCCTCCGGCGCACCCAGCGCCTCTTCGATCAACCCCAGGACGAAGTATGCCTGGCAGCTTAGCGCGGGCGTTTCCGCCTGCTCCAGTTTGTGGAGCGCCGCCAGGCAGACGCGCTTGGCTTCCTCGCCGTGCCCCGTATCCAAGTGGATGCGAGCCAGCAGGAGCTGGCACAACACTGCCTTTCCGTCCAGCGGCGATGGGGAGAAGAACCGAAACGCGTTTTCAGAAAGTGTGCGGGCCTCCGCCAGGCGCCCTTCCTGGTAGAACACCAGGGCCTGGTACAAATCGATGGTCGCAGTCAAGGCCTCGTTCTGCTCGCGGGTGAACAGGGCCCGAGCCTTCAGGAACAGGTCCAGCGCAAACTCGGTATCGCCGTGATGGCTGGAAGCGATCGCGAGATTGGTCACGGCCTTGGCCGTTTCGTAGCCCATCCCGAGCTGCTGAAA
>PLMF01000004.1 GCA_003142355.1 Bryobacterales bacterium | reverse complement strand
GAGGCTCTGATCGGGTTGAGGGTTGAGGGTTGAGAGTTATGAAAAGTCAGAGGCTCCTCACCAGTGCTACGACCCGGCAGGCGTCGGCTGTTACGTCTTGAACGGGCTGTTAGGTGTGAGTTGAAAGGCAAGAATCGGAAAGGAAGATTCTTCGCTTGGACGGTCCTGAGCGGTCTGATTAAATCCACCCGACACAACATGAGCGAAGGCAAACAACCATTTACTGAATATGTGACCAAGGCCAGGCGCGGCCCGGATGCCTCCCGGTGGGGCTGGATTGCCGCCGGCATCCTTGCCGTGCTGTTGGTTGTGTCATTGCTGCTCTGGGCCTCGGCCATGGGCAGACTGCGTGGACTGGAATCGCTCCGGACCAGGCTGGATGATGCCAATGCCAGTCTCGCCAGCGCACAGGCCGAAAACCAGAAGGACAAAGACCAGATTGCGGCCCTGCAATCCAAGGTCGCCGATCTGGAACAGGAAAAGGACACCGCCGCCCAGATGGCAAAAGGACTCGAAAATGAGATGCGCGCCGACCTCGAATCCAAGGATGTCACCATCTCCAATCTGCAAGGCAAACTCACCGTGAACATCCTCGACCACGTCATGTTTGATTCCGGCGAGGCGATCTTGAAACCGGCCGGAGAATCCGTGATGCGCAAGATTGCCGCCATTCTCGCCGGGCATCCTCGACTGAAGATTCACGTCATCGGTCACACGGACAACGTGCCCATCCGGCCCGAAGCCCGCAATCGGTTCGCCAGCAACTGGGAACTTTCCACCGCTCGCGCCCTGGCGGCCGTGCATTTCCTCACCGAAAAGGCGGGCGTGGACCCGCGCCGCGTCGGGGCCGTCGGTTACGGTGAGTATCGCCCCCTCGCCGACAATGCGACCGCCGAGGGAAGAGCCAGGAACCGCCGCATTGCCATCACCATTCTGCCGGATGAACTCGCCGGAGCCGACACCGTGCCGGCAGTGAAGCCCGGTGCGTCCACCAATTCCCCACCACAACCGGCAGTGATTGAAACGCCTGAACCACCCGTGAAGTAGCCTTTGGTGAAGCTGGCCCCAAAAGCAACGCGCACCATCGTTGCCTATAAGCCGTTGCCTTTCGCTGACCAAGTTTCGAACTACCGCCCGCCGCCAGGCTTTCCGATCGACTGTATGACTTCCGTGCCGTCGCTCAACACGTACTTCACCCGTGTGAACTTGAACGGCTTGCCCCTCACATCTTCTTCGTAAGTCCCCAGTGTCTCACCTTTCTGCGCGGCGGACAGCCGGTTCAACTCCTGCCATTGGACACCGCTCAAGTCGCGCTTTGAGGCGTCGAGTTGGGCTTCCGACCGGGTCACGACCGTTCCGTCTGAAAGTTTGAAGGAGTACCTCCGGAGGGTGACGGTTCTTCCAAGCATCTGAACTTGTGCGCTGCCAAGGAACTCGCCCTTTTCCAGCGCCGCGAGCCATGCCAATTCTGTACGTTGCTTATCTGTCAGAGGCACTGGACCAGGCTGCTTCGGGTCGGTTTCCCACCGTGTGACTGCTCTGCCGTCGCTAAGAACATAGCGGCAAATGAGCGTGCGTTCCCTCTGACCCCCGAACTCCACTTCGCTGACCTTCAAAATGTCTCTCTGACCTCGTTGGCGCAGGCTGGCGATTTGCTGCGAGTTGCCTTCCAGTTCACTCCCATTGCCCATCCACGGGCGCCCGTCCGCAAGCACATACTTATAAATGAACATCCTGACGGGCGGATTGCCCTTCACCTCAGTGTCCGTCACTCTAATGAGTTCGCGGGCGTTCCGTTGTTTCAAGGCGTCAACTTCCTCGATGTCCTTGCGTTCTCGCTTGATACCTGCGGCGTCCAAATCGCCCCAGACGCCAATCATAGTCATCTCGAAGGGCGCGTTGTTGGTCCCCGCGTTTTCCGGTCTTGTGGTGAAGATGTATGGGCCGTCATTGATTTTGCCCTCGAAGTAATAATGGTGTACTTGAATAATGACTTCCGTCGCCACGGCTCCGGCCCCCAGCAGGCCCAGCAGAAGCGCGGCAGTTTTCCACCAGTGGCCGGTCCCTCTGCCGGCGCGCCTGGCCTGGAGCCCGGACAGTATCTGAGCGCGCAATTGCCGCGCGTGCCCATCGGACTTGTATTCCGGCAGCACAATGCCTTTGAGAAACTCTTCGATCCGTTCGTTGTCGCTTTTCATAATCGGCTTGGGTTTATGGCAATGTCAGGTCCGCCAGCACAGGGGCGTCCTTCAACTGGGCCAGCGCCCGGTGCAGTTGGGACTTGACGGTGCCTTCTCGTTGATTGGTAATTTCGCAGATTTCGGAAAGAGACTTGCCCTCGAAATAGCGCAGGACGATGACAGTGCGATACTTCTGCCCCAGATCAAGCAGCGCCCGCTGCAACAGCCGGTAATCATCCAGCCCGGCCGCTACTGTATCCGCGGAGGGGACCGCTGCCGGGAACTCGGGGTCAACCAGGCCGGCGTTCGCAGCCGACATCCGCTTCTGCTTCCGGTAATGCATGCGAAGTTCGTTC
>PLMF01000211.1 GCA_003142355.1 Bryobacterales bacterium | reverse complement strand
GCCGCCGCGGCAGAGAACGTCGAAAGTAGCATCGATGCGATGGCCCGATCCCGCGGCCAGGATCTTGCCTGTGGCGAACCAGGCGTGGGCGCTACCCGCCGCGAGAAGTCTGGCGAAATAATCCGGCGCCAGCTCGACGTCGCTGTTCAGCACCGCAATCCATTCGCCGCGGCTCTCGCGAATGCCGCGGTTCACAGCCGCGGCGAAACCGGCGTTGCGGCCCATCGGAATCACGCGCGCTCCACGCGTGCGGGCCAACTCGGGCGCGCCGTCGGTCGAGCCGTTGTCCACCACCAGCAACTCCGCGGCGGGCTCGGTCTGGGCCTCCACGCTGGTCAGCAACCGCTCGAGAAGCTCGCGGCCGTTCCACACCGGCACGATGGCGGTAATGCTCATCGGAAGAAGCGTTTCTTCACCAGAAAAGCGAGGTTGTGAAAACCATCGCGCCACGGGTTCAGTTTGGTCTCACCCAGGCGGGACGAATACAGGATCGAGATCTCGCCAAAACGGATCCGCGGGTTGCGCACGGCTTCCATCTTGATCTCTTCGGAGAAGGCCATGCCGTCGGACTCCAGCTTCATTTCTTTCAGAATCGACCGCCGAAACACCCACATTCCGGATTGCGAATCGCGCACCCAGCGGAAGAACAGGATCGACATGGCGAGCGATTGCACCAGATTCCCGAATTTGTGCTTGAAACTCATGGCGCGCTGGTCGCGCACGGGGAAGCGCGAGGCGTTCAGGAAATCGACATTCAGGTGCAGAAAGGCCTCCAGCAGATAGGAGAGCGCGTCCACGGGATAGCTGTGGTCGCCATCGAGCGTGACGATGAGGTCGCTGGTGGCGCCGGCGAACCCGCGCTTGTAGCTGCGGCCGTAGCCGCGGACGTCCTCGCGAATCACCTTGGCGCCGAGAGAGGCGGCGACGTCGGAAGTGCGATCGGTGGAGTTGTTGTCGACGACGATGACTTCGTCGACGAAGTCCGGCATCCCGCGAAGGATTTTCTCGACCCCCTGCTCCTCGTTGAGGCAGGGGATGATGACGGCGATAGATTGGCCTTTATACATGGAAAGCAAACCCCTGGCAAGCTAAAGCATGCCCCACCTTCCGTCTTTTTGGATTTCCCCAGCGTCTGGATATCATGGATGTAATGAAGCGGCTTGTGCTCCTCCTATCTTGTTCCGGCGCGTTGCTCGGCGGCGCGGAACTTTCTGGCGTACATACGGTGTACGTGCTGTCGATGTCTAAAGGTCTCGACCAGTACCTGGTGAACCGGCTGACCAATGGCCACGTGTTCCAGGTGGTGACCGACCCCAAGCTGGCCGACACCTTCCTCACGGACCGCGTGGGAGAAAGTCTGCAAGCCAAACTCGAGGAGATTTTCCCTCCGCCCGTACCCGAGAAACCGGCTCCGGACGAGAAGGAAGAGAAAGCGGCGAAAAAGGATAAAGACAAGGAGCCTCCCAGCAATCCACTGCTCACCGATACGGTGAACAAGCTGGCCACCCCCGGGGCAAACTCCTCGTTCAGCCGCGCCAAAGGCACGGTGTTCCTGGTGGACGCCAAGTCGCGCCAGGTGGTCTGGTCGGTATACGAGCTCCCCAAGGGTTCGAGCGCCAAAGAACTGGATCGCACCGCCTCCGACATTGTAAGCCGTATCAAGCGGGACCTGAAAGGGAAGTAGACCGCTTCTCCCTCACCATCTCCCGGTAGCTCTCTACCAGCTTGCGGGTAATGGCCGCCATGTCCCAGTTGGCCTCCACTTCGGCCCGTGCGCGGGCCGCCCTGCCGGCGGCAGTCTCGGGATCTTCGAATAGCGCCAACACCCGCTCCGCGAAGGCCGCCGGCTGGTCCGCCAGCGCGCAAACCTGGCCGTCCGCGCGCGCCAATCCTTCGGCCCCCAACGTGGTGGAAACCACCGGGATGCCCGCCGCGAACGCCTCCAGCAGCTTCACCCGCACGCCGGAGCCGCTCAGGATGGGGCAAACGAATACGGCATACCGCGCCAGCGGCTCGCGCACGTCCTCCACGTATCCCAGCATATCGAGAGACGCCGAGTGATCGGCGTAGGTGTGGGCCGGCGGGGGATCGGATCCGGCAACCACCAGCCTGGCTTTCGGCTGCCCCGCCAGAATGAGCGGCAGGACGCACTGGACGAACCAGTCCAGCGCGACCCGGTTCGGTTCGTGCCGGAAGCCTCCCAAAAACAGCATGGTAAAGGGTTCGCGGCCGCCGGCGCGGAACTGGTAACGCGAAACGTCGATGCCGGCGCGCAGACCGCACCGCAGCTTGGGCTCGAGCTTGGGAAGAAAGGAAAGCAGGTAGTCCCGGTTGGCCGGCGTGCAGACTTGCACCTGGTCGCATGCAGGAAGCGCGCGCAGCTCAAAGCGCAGCACGCGGAGATACTCGATGCGCGCCCTCACCTCGCCCAGCAGGCTGGCCATGTGGCCCAGGGCGCGGGCGATGGATTGAAAGTGCACATCGTGTTCGAACAGCGCGCTGGCGATGCGGCGATACGCGCCGCGATACTGCGCCATGGGCGTGTATTCGAGCTGGAGGACATCGATCCGCCGGCAATAGAGTTGGCGGTGGATGAGCCAGTCCAGATCGCCGTTGGCAAATTCCCGGACGGCGTGCGGCTCGAGGGACCCTATGCCCTTGGGCCTTCCACCCCGGTGAACAATCCACTCGGCGGAGGCGCAGAACTGGCGNNGTCTGGTACATGAACACACCGCCGCCGTGAACCGGGGGGCAGATGGGGTACGGAGAAACGAAGAGCACGCGCAATCTCTCCGGAGCGGGGGGCATAGGCTCGAAACGGTCGCGGAAATAGCCGCCAAGCGGGCGCAGGAAGGCTTCGCTGTCGCTCACCCTGGCGAGGCCACGGGCGCGCCATCGCGAGCGCGCCGCTTGCGGCAATTGGAGGAACGAGCGCCACAGCGCATGGAAATTGGGCCGGCCAGCGGCGTCGCCAAAGATGACGCTGAGAAGCGCGCCCGTCCAGGCGAAGAAGAAATGCGATGTCAGCCGCGGCCACTCGTGAATGTTCTTCCAGCAGAACAGCACGTAGTTCTTCTTGAGCACGGCCTCGATCCGTTCTTCGCCGAATACCTTGCCAATCGTGCCCCGGTGCTGGTGGTAGACCGCGCTGCGAGGCTGGTACAACACCTTCCAGCCGCGCTTCCAGGCAAGATAGCCGAGGTCCGTGTCTTCCAGATAGAACGGATGGAGCAGCGGATCGAAGCCGCCCAGCTCGAGAAACTTCCCGCGATCGAAGGCGCAGGACCCGCCGCCGCCGTAGAAACAGGGGAAGAGATCGTCGATGGCGGGGTCGANNCAGGCGACGGCGAAGACCAGGGGATCGCGGAAGCCTTCGAGCAATGGAGCGAGAAAGCCGGGGGCCACGCGCATGTCGCTGTTGAGCAGCACCACGATGCGGTTCCTGGCGGCGCGAATACCCGCATTGGAACCACCGCCGAAGCCCAGATTGCGCGGAAGCGCGATGAGCTTGACGTGCGGGAACCCGGCTCGGATGAAATCGGCGCTGCCGTCGGTGGACCCGTTGTCGACTACCACGATTTCGTTGTCGGAATTGCCGGCAAGGGCTTCGACCACCGAGGGGAGGTATTTCTCCAGCAGGTCTTTTCCGTTCCAGTTGGGGATTACGACGGAAGCTGAGCGGGGGCCGGGGGCCAGGGGCCGGGGGCCGGGGGAAGGTGCGCGCCTGCGGCGCGGAGGAATATCCGTCAGCAGCAGCGTCACAAAACTGACGGCCATCAGAAAGGGCGACAGCAACAGCAGCGGCAGCGTTCGGACGAAGCGTTTGAGAAAAGCCATGTCAAACGGGGCCTAAACCGACCGTGCGGCCCAGCTTCACCCAACGGGAAGCGCGGAACAAGTCGACCTGCTCTTCGAGCCGGTGCGCCTCGTCCTGCAAACGAAGCGCCCAAGCGGTGCGCTCCTCGAGTTCCTTCTCCGTGTGGTGCAGCGCCTCCACCGCAGTGCTCAGATCGGCCACCGCGCGAGAGAGCCGTTCCGTCTGGTCGCGTATCACGGCGGTCAGGCTGGTCTCGGTGTCGATAGCCCACCGTGTTTTGTCTTGAATGTCCCGCTCCAGGTCGGCCACTTTGGCGGCGTAGCCTTCCGCCACCTGGCGGGCGTTCTCCTGCTCACGCGCGAATTCCTCCTGCAGCTCGACGATGCGCGCGCGCCGCTCCTCGAGTTCCTGGTTCAGCGTATCGGCCCACTGGTTGCTGCGCTCCCGTTCCTCCTCCTGCTCGCGAAACCTGGCGGCGTAACCTTCGGCCACCTTCCGCGCGCTTTCCTGCTCGCGCGCAAATTCCTCCTGGAGCTCGACGATGCGCGCGCGCCGCTCTTCGAGTTCCTGGTTCAGCGTATCGGCCCACTGGTTGCTGCGTTCCAGCTCGGCCTTCTGCTGGCGAGACAGGCGGTCGAATTCGGCGAGATCCTGCTGGGCCTTGTCGAGCCATTCGTCCTTGGTGGCCAGTTCCCCCTCGAGCAGCGCGATGTGGCGCTCCCGCTCGCGAAGCACGTTGGCGGCCCGCGGCACGTAAACGTAAGTGGGGTTGCCGAGCTGGCGTCGATGAGCGCAGACCGCCACGAAGAAGTGCGACTCGTCCGGCGCGGGGTCTCCCGCGTCCACCCGCACTTCCACCGTTTGGCCGGCTTCGTACGGCTGAAACGTAACGCCTTCGATGTGATTCTCCAGGTACATGGAAACGTGCGGAAAGACGCCGTGCAGCTCGCTTTGGAACTCCTCGAAATCGAACTCGTGCACGTGGAACGGGTTGGCCCCGGTGGGCCCGCGCGATTCGGTGTAATAGAGCCTGTTGGGCGTCGAGATGATGAGCTGTCCGGCGGGCGCCAGCACGCGCCGCGCTTCCAGCAGGAATTCGCGCCAGTTTTCGAGGTGCTCGATGACTTCGAAGGCCACCACCAGGTCGAAGCTGCCGCCGGGATGGGGCAGGGCCTCGCAGGATGCCTGCTCGAACCGCAGATTGGGGAGGCCATAGGCGGCTCGCGCGAAGTCTATGGCTTCCGGAGCGCGGTCCACGCCGACCACGGAATCGGCCGTCTGCGCCAGTTCCGCCGAGCCGTAACCGGCGCCGCAGCCGGCGTCCAGCACGCGTTTGCCGCGGGCCAGGCGCGCCGCGAAGGTGTAGCGCGCCACGTGTTCGTTCAGGAGATCGACGTCCACCTTCCCGGGGATAATCCGTTCGCCTGTGAACTCAGCCAATGCGTTTCTCCAGGAGCGGTTCCCGCTTCACGCGGGAGTTGACTTCCACGCGGCAGGGGAGATGGATGTAACCGTAGATCTGGGCCTCGGAGCGGCCCATCTGCAGCACCACGGCGTTGTCGATCCAGTCGCACATCTGGTAGCCGAGCAGCGTGCCGTCGGCAATCGCCGGCGAAAAGGAGAACGATGCCGGGTACAGCTCCGGCAGGTCGAGATAGAAATCCACCGTATAGATGTCGCCGGGTTGCATGGGCTCTAACTCGTGACCCTCGCGCGCGGTATTGGTGCCTGAAAAGTCCATGCCCAACTGGTTGCGCAGCATGAACCCAACCATCGGCAGGGGCACTTCTTCCTTGGCGCGCACGCTGATGCGCACCAGGATGTTGGACCCGGGGTCGAGCATGTGGAGCGGCCGGCCCTGCTCGTCGAGGACCGCGATGCCCAGCACCTCGGCGCGGCCATCGCCGTAACGGTGGTCGACGTTGGGAATGGTCTCCACCACTTCCGGCGCGTGCACTGGCCCGGCACTCTGGCGCTTCACCTCGGTTCCAGCCTTGATATGAAGGTAGGTGGAGTCCTTCTCGACCATGGCGGCGAGGTACCGGGCCACCACGCGGTCCGGGTCGCCCAACTCGACCACGCGGCCGCGGTCCAGCCAGAGAGCCCGGTCGCCGATGGCTTTCACGTCGGCCACCGCGTGCGAAACGAACAGGATGGTGATGCCGCGCGTGCGCATCTCGTGAACCTTGCGCATGCAGCGCTGGCGAAAATAGATGTCGCCGACGGCCAGGGCCTCGTCCACCAGCAGAATTTCAGGGTCCACATTGATAGCCACAGCGAAGGCCAGCCGCACCACCATGCCGCTCGAATAAGTCTTGACCGGCTGGTTGATGAAGTCGCCAATCTCGGCGAAGGTTTCGATGTCCTTGTAGCGCTCGTCGATCTGCCGGGTGGTCAGGCCAAGAATGGAGCCGTTGAGGTAGACGTTGTCGCGTCCGGTGAATTCCGGGTTGAATCCCGCGCCCAATTCGAGCAGCGCCGAGACGCGCCCGTCCACCGCCACCGTTCCCGAGCTGGGCTGGAGTATCCCGGCCACCATCTGGAGCAGCGTGCTCTTGCCGGAACCGTTCTCTCCAATGATGCAGAAGGTTTCGCCGCGGTGCACCTCGAAGCTGACATCGTACAGCGCCCAGAAGTCTCTATGACGTTTGACGCGATTCAGGGACACCAATTCCCTGAACCGGTCGCCCGGAGCGTCGTAGATCGCGTAGCTCTTGGAAACACCCTGAAACTCGACGGCGTTCACGGTTGCAGAAGGAAAGACCAGTGTAACGGAAAGCCTGCGGGGGGTGGGATGTGTGGGAAGCGACAGAAAGGGCGGCCGCCGACACCTCCTGTCATCGCCATGCCTGCAAACCGCTAAGACAGCGGTGCATAAACCGCGGCGCCAAGTCTTGAGTCGTACGGCGCGTCAGGGTTTGCAGCCGGTCAGCCGAGGAAGCCGGAAGCCGCCCTTGTAGTGGACTGGTTCTATGCACTTCCTCCTTATCAGTGGCTCCCCCGTGAAGGGGATCGCGATCAGCCCTCTCAGAGACGAGGGGTCTGGAGAACGGCGTCAAACCGTCCCCAGTTACACTATGCGCCCGAAGGAGGGATCTGTCAAGGGCCAGTCGCACGCAGCCAAACGGCGAGATTCGTATCGCGGACGGGAACCGAGTCGACGAAGAGCGAAACAGGGACCGGTCCGCGGTTCGCGGGCGTGCGCAGGTCTACCTGCCAGACGCCGGAAATCGATCCGGGCAACGCAACGGCTGAGACAACCGTGGCAGCCAAACCGCCGCCGAATGTGATTGGCAGGTTCAAGGGAATGCCTGGATTCGGATTAACCGAACCGGTGACAGGCGCGGGCACAGTCACTCCGAGGCCCGCGAGAAAGATCCTGACGACCGAGCCGGCGACGGCCGGATTCAAGCATGTGTTAGTGGAACCATCGCTATTGAAAGCCAGTGGGAAAGGCCCCGGTGGAAACCCCAGGAGAACTAGGTCGCACTTCTCGAGATCGGCGTAGGCCGGAGTAGTCAGGAATGCGACCGGATTCCTGGCGATCACGGGTAGGGTCCTGGAATCGGAGGTGTTCGTTTGCTGTGTATTGAGCGTCAGGGTTGTCTGCGCTCCGCCAGCGATTTCATACGGCACCTGAACGTTGATCTGCTGCGTTGAGACGTACAGCAAGGGGCCTGCGATTCCATTAAAGGTAATGGTGATGCCGCCAATAGAGGTGGGAAATGTCCCATAAACGAAGCCGCCCCAGGATGAAAAGCGCTCGCTAAAGATGGACAGCAACTCGCCGGGCGCAATCGAGGTCACGGGCTGCAAATCGGCCGCATCCAAGATGCAGGCTATAGGAGTCGGCGAAGCCGCCGGGTCGAAGCTGATGAGATCGGCGCCAGCCCACGCCAGCAGCGTGCCCGTTGCCGAATCGTACGCCAGCACGCTGCCGGGTACCAGGTGGGCTGCCGTAATGGACGAGCCGTCGAGGCTGATGCGTGTCGCGTAGGTTTCGGGCAGGCACTGCGAAGGGAATCCCTCCAGACCCGGAAAATCGGTGGATTGGGCTTGGCCCGATAAGTAGATTCCCGCGGCCGTGAATGCCGCGAATGCGATGGTGTCGGCCTGCGTTCCGCTCAGGAAGGTCGAATAGACCAAGCCCGTGCCGGTGGCATTCAATTTCGTTACGTACCCGCTGGCTGGGGGCGGGACATTACAACCGAACAGACAGGTGTTGTGCGGCGGGGGAGCGTTGGCGATGTAGACCGGCTGGAACGCGTTGGTAGTCGTGGGATAATCCGGCGAATTCGTGGTACCCGCAAGCATTAAGTTTCTCTGAGCGTCCACCGAGATTGCCGCCGGCGCCGCGCCCCACGATCCCGTGACGTAGGTGGAATACACGATCTGGCTGAGGTTCGCGTTGAGCTTGGTCACGTACTGATAGAAGCAGCTCATGCCCACTTGACCCGTACCGGCACACGCATTCTCCGTATGCGTCGATTGGAACGCTCCCGAAGTGATTGGAATCGCACCCCCATACTGCGAGCCGGCAACGTAGATACTGCCCTGGTCGTCGGCCGCGATCCGGCCCCCGACACCGCGAATGGCCGCGAGAAGCTTTCCGCCAGTGGCGTCGAGCTTCAGCACGAAGTACGTATTGATATCGGTACTCGTGAATGGCGCTCCAGGCGTGTTCGGGAAATTCCCTCCGATCGTCTGGCCCGACACGACGGCCTCGCCAGCGGCATCCACCAGAAGCCCGCCGGGACTGGGATAAGCCTCCGAACCGCCACCGATCAGAGTCGCGTAAATCACCTTTCCCTGCGCGTCCACTTTAGCCACAAACCCTAGCGCTGAGCTGCCGAGCATGGTGGTCTGGAGCGCGCCGGCCGTAACCGGAAAGTCGGGCGATTGCGTCTGGCCGAAGACATACGCCGCGCCGGTGGAGTCGATATCCAGTGCGGCGACGTAGTCGGACTTGCTTCCGGCAAACTTGGTCGAATAGAGGATCTTCGAGCCGTCCGGACTCAGCTTGGCCACGAAGGCATCGTAGGAGTCGGGCGTGCCGACGGTTCCCTGGAAGCCAGCGACATAGATGTTCCCCGAAGCGTCCACCTTGACGGCGTTGATGGTGGTGTTCGGCAGGTGTGCCAGCGTTGTCGAAGGTCCCGCGGCGAAGATGCAGACCGAAATCAGCGAACATGCGACAAGAAGCCGAAGAGTTGCAGGCATGATCCAATTATGCGCCCGCGAGCGAGTGTTCGGTCAGATTTGACTCCTGCCACTGCATTGTTGCCATCGCCACTGCCATCAATTGATGGCATCATAAGGAAAGGAGTGAAGCGATGAAGAACTTCCACCTGCCGCTGCCGGAGCAGACCTACAACCGCCTCAGGGCGGAGGCCGAACGGACACAGGTGCCCGCGACGGCCCTGGCGCGCGAGGCCGTCGATTGGTGGCTGCGACAACAATTCCGAAAGGCAAGGCACGACGCGATCGCGGCTTACGCGACGGAAATGGCGGGAACCCATCTCGATCTCGACGCCGATTTGGAGGCGGCTGCGATCGAGCACCTCGTGAAAACCGGCAAGGCAACCAGATGAAACGAGGCGAGGTTTACTGGGCCGATCTTATCCCGCGATCGGGATCGGAGCAGGCGGGCCGGCGTCCCGTCATCGTGGTGTCGCATGATGGTTTCAACCAGACTCCCGGATGGAGGTCCATCATCGTGGTCCCGATCTCAACCTCCCCGGCGCAGGGCAAGCGCGGACCTACCGTCATTGAACTTTCGGGCGGGGCTGCCGGTCTGCCGAAGACGAGCTTTGCCGTGTGCCACCAGGTGACCACGCTGGACCGCGTTAAGCTGACCAAGAGGCTCGGCGCGTTGCCGTCCGAGTCCCTGCGTGAAGTCGAGGAGGGGCTGAAGGCCGCGATGGATCTCGATTGATGAATGGATTCCGCGCTTCACGCAGCAATCTCGCGGAGCACCTCGGGATGCAGTTCCGCGACCCTAATCAACGTCTTCGCCGCTCCGCTCGGTACGCGCCGTCCTTGCTCCCATTGCTCCAGGGTGCGCTTCGAAACTCCGAGCAGAGCGGCGAACTGCGCCTGTGTCAGGCCGGATTCCAAGCGCGCGCGCACGATGGGTGAACGAGGCTCAACCGAAGTCCGTTTGCCACGGCCAGCCTTGATTTCGCGGACGCCGTCCAGGACTTCCTGCCAGATATCGCGGTTCGCCTCGAACCGGGCGAGCGCGCGGCCGGTGAGTTTCTTAGTCACGTTCGAACTCCTCCTTCAGTCGTTTCAGAACATGGGCCGGCGCGTTCTCCTGCTTCGCCTTGGCATACAATGCCAGCATCCAGAACTCGTTCGGGTGGTAGCGCACGAAATAGATCACCCGCAGCCCGCCACGCTTGCCTGCGCCTTCGCGCCGCCAGCGGAGTTTCCTTACTCCGCCCGAGCCGCGAACGATCGCTCCCACTTCCGGGTCTTGCATCATGAACTGCTGCAACTCACTGTATTCATCGTCATCGAGGTAGCAGACCAGCGCGCGATCGAAAGCAGCCGACTCGATAAACACGAACACGACTCCATCCTACGCCTCTGGCGTACGCTTGTCCAACACGCGACGGTGGCGACGGCGCCGAATGCAGACACGCTGGCAGCGCTGATTGGTTCTGTCTGAAGGCGACGGTCTGGCCGGGGCACGCATGTTCACTGCGCTCGGTCAACTGACTACACTACCCTCAGCTCTTTCCCTGTCGGCGTCAGGATCTCGCATCCGTTCTCGGTTACCACCACCGTGTCTTCGATGCGGATGCCGCCGAAACCCTCCAGGTAGACGCCGGGCTCGATGGTGATCGCCATGCCGGNNAGGCCGTGGCCGGTGGAGTGCACAAAGGCGCGGTCCAGGCCGTAGCCTCGTAACACACGGCGCGCGGAGCGGTCCACGGCCGCAGTGGAAACGCCGGGGTGCACCGTCGCGATGGCCGCAAGCTGCGCTTCGAGCACCGCGCGGTAGACGCGCTTTACCTTGGCGGTGGGATCGCCGAGGAACAACATGCGCGTCATATCGCTCGAGTAACCGTCCTGCTGCGCGCCCATGTCCACCAATACGAGGTCGCGCGGCTTGAGGCGCGCGGCGGTCGGTTGGGCATGCGGCAGCGCGGAGCGGACGCCCGCCGCCACGATGGTTTCGAACGCCGGTTTTTCGGCGCCCAGGCGGCGCATGCGGTATTCCAGTTCGGCCGCCAGGTCCTGCTCCGTCATGCCGGGGCGGACGCGCGCCACGGCCTGCTCGAAAGCGCGGGAATTGGTCTCGACCGACTTGCGGATGCGCGCGAGCTCGGCGGGCGACTTCACCATCCGCAGTTCCTCGATCCAGCCCTTCACCGGTTCGAGCGAGGCCCGCATGGGGAGACGCAATTTCAGCGACTCGTAGGAATCGCACGTCATGCGGGCGGGTTCGTACCCGATGCGCTTCAGCCCCAGCCTGGCGATGGCGGCGGCGACCTCCGCCAGCAATGGGCCCCTGGCGATCTTCACCCGGCACGTGACTTCCTGGGCGGCCTGGATCCGGTAGCGCGGGTCGGTGAAGAGGATGGATTTGCCGCCCAGCACCAGCAGGCTGCCATTGCTGCCGGTGAAGCCGGTGAGGTATCGGAGGTTGGGGCTGAACGCAACCAACAGGCCGTCCAGCTTGCGTTCCACGAGGCCGGAGGCCACGACCTGCCTGCGCTGGTCGAATGGGTTGCTACTGGACAAGCAGCACCAGTTTGCCGGCGGTCTTGCGGCTTTCGAGATCGCGATGGGCCGCGGCCGCATCCTCGAGCGGGTAGGTGCGGTCGATGCGCAATTTGAGCTTGCCGGAGGCCACCCAGCTCAGCACGTCGCCCGCGCGCCAGAGCAGTTCCTCGCGCGTGAGCACGTAGTGCCCCAGGCTGGGGCGCGTGAGGTAGAGCGACCCTTTGCCGTTGAGAATGTTGGGGTCGAACGGCGGAACCGATCCGCTGGATTGTCCGAAGAGCGCCAGCAGGCCGCGCGGGCGCAGACAATTCAGACTTTTCTCGAAGGTGGTCTTGCCCACCGAGTCGTACACCACGTCGACCCCGCGGCCGCCGGTGAGCCGCTTCACTTCGGCTTCAAAATCCCGCTCCGTGTAAAGGATGACTTCGTCCGCGCCGGCTTGGCGCGCGATGCGGGCTTTCTCTTCGGTGGAAACGGTGCCGAACACGCGCGCGCCCAACATCTTGGCCATTTGGACCGTCAGGCCGCCGGCGCCGCCCGCCGCCGCATGAACCAGGCAGGTATCGCCGCTCTTGAGCGCATAGGTGGAGTGCGTAAGGTAGTGAGCGGTCATGCCCTGAAGCATGGCGGCCGCGGCGGTCTGGAAGTCCAGACTATCGGGGATCTTGACCAACAGCGCGGCTGGAACCAGGGCATATTCGGCGTAGGAGCCGCGCGCCATGGCGTAAGCTACGCGGTCGCCGGCGGCGACTTCGCCGACACCCGCGCCGACGGCCTCCACCGTGCCCGCGCCTTCGCTGCCGAGGGTGACGGGGATATCCGCTTTATAGAGGCCAGTGCGGAAATAGACGTCGATGAAGTTGACGCCGCTAGCGGCAATGCGCACCAGCGCCTGCTTGGGACCCGGCGTGGGCTTGGGGACTTCCACCAATTCCATCTTCTCGGGACCACCGGGCACTTTCACTTGAATGGACTTCATCAATGAATCTCCTTTGGCTGTGACCTACCGCTCTCTAACGTTCGCGGCTCGGATCGGAGCCGCGAACGTTAGAGAGCGGTGGGTTTGAGTTCACGGCGCAGAGCCCTCCGCGCATGAACGGCCGCGGCATACAGCAGCAGATAGAGCAAAGTGAACGGAAACGAAAACAGGCGGGCCAGGGTGCGGACGGCTCCGGCGCCCGCCAGGCCGGAGCGGAGCAACACAAACCGGCGGATGACGCCCAGGTGCTGGCGGTCGAGCCAGAAGTAATCGCCGTTCTCATTGACCACAAAAACCTTGGCGGGGATACGAAGGGCCAGTACCCATTTCCACTTGGTCATGACGGGCTCTTCGGAGCAGATGATCCCCAGCAAGGAATAGCGGGTCTGGGCGAGTTTGCGGTAGAGTTTGCGGCGGCCTTGGCGGCCGCGATAGTCGGCGACGCGATAGACGCTCGTGGTTTCCGGGAGAAAACCCCTCGGGAGGCTGGAATAGCAAGTGACCAGGTCGATCGGGACATCGCTGCCCCAGGTTTGGCGGAGACTGGGGATGAGCCCTTCCAGAAGCCCGCGCGATCCGCTTTCGACCAGAAGGATGGCGTTGACGGGAATCTGCCGGCCGGTGAAGAAGTAGCGCACTAATCTGAATATAGCGTGAGGAGCTCCGCGGCGCTTCGCACGCACGGCTTGCAGACCTTCTCAAACAGGCCGTGCTCTTTGAAGTGGCGCTGGCCTTCTTCTGAAGTCAGATCGCAGCCGGAAAGCAGCTCGCGGCAAAGATAGCTGCCGTTGCGGACGGCGAAGGCATCCATGAACTCGCGTGTCATGGGGTAGAGAGCCTCCGTGACCGAGCGGCCGTCCGCCGTGCCGCGGCCGTGCCGCAGCCCGAGGACCATGACGCCTCCCGCCACAGCGCCGCACACCTCCTGCTTCCGGCCCATGCCTGCGCCGAAACCGCATGATACTTTGAGCGCGGCATCCTGGCTGAGACCGCATTCGTCGCAGAAAGCGAACACTATGGATTGGGCGCAGTTGTACCCCTCCGCAAACTTATCAACCGCTACTTGTCCTTTGTCGGGCATGAGGACCATGATCGCATAGCCGCGGAAACGCGGGTTGTTAAGATAGAGCCATGCCCTGGCTCGAGGAACTTCTCACCGAACAGCGGAATCCGGCTTCGGCGGCGATTGACACGCTGCCGGCCGAAGAGGTGTTGCGTATCGTCAACGCCGAGGACCACAAGGTGGCGGACGCGGTGGGGCGCGAGATTCCAGCCATCGCGCGCGCCGTGGATGCCATTGTCGAGGCGTTCCAGCGCGGCGGGCGGCTGTTCTACATCGGCGCGGGGACCAGCGGGCGGTTGGGTGTGCTGGACGCTTCGGAGTGCCCGCCCACGTTTAGCGTGCCGCCGGAGATGGTGCAGGGAATCATCGCCGGCGGACCGGCGGCCTTGAGCTGCGCGACTGAAACCACCGAGGATGACCCGGCCATCGGCGCGCGCGATCTGACGGAGCGCGGATTTACGGCGCGCGATGTGCTGGTGGGGATCGCCGCCAGCGGCCGGACGCCGTACGTGCTGGGAGCCGTCGAGGAAGCCAGGCGTCTGGGCGCCGTTACCGTGGGAATCAGTTGCACGCCCGATTCGGAGCTGGCGCGCGCAGCGGCCATTGCCATCACGCCGCTGGTGGGGCCGGAGGTGATCGCCGGCTCTACCCGCATGAAGGCGGGGACGGCGCAAAAACTGGTACTCAATATGCTCACTACAGGAGCGTTCATCCGTTTGGGATACGTTTACGGCAACCTGATGGTCAACGTCCAGCCGAAGAATGCGAAATTGGCGGACCGCGCCCGCCGCATTGTCGCGCAGGCGGCCGGCGTTACCTACGAGCGTGCGGGCGAACTGCTGGACGCAGCCGGCGACAGCGTGCGCGCGGCCATTCTGATGGGCAAGACCGGCGCCGCGCGCGAAGAGGCCGAGCGAAGGCTGGCCGCGGCCGGCGGAAGTATTTCGAGGGTTCTAAATGGATAAGTTCGCGATTACCGGCGGGACCGCGCTCAAAGGGGAGATCCCCGCCAGCGGGTCGAAGAACTCGGCTCTGCCCGCGCTGGCCGCGGCGCTGCTGACCGAAGAGCCGGTCATCCTGAAGCGCATTCCGCGCGTGCGGGATATCCGGACTATCGAGCGGCTGCTGGTGGATATCGGGTCGAAGGTGGAGGCGCAGGGTGACACCGTGCGGCTCCATACGCCCCAGATCGTTTGTCCCGAAGCGCCGTACGAATTGGTGAAGACCATGCGCGCCTCGAGCCTGGTGCTGGGGCCGCTGGTGGCCCGTTGCGGGCGCGCACGCGTTTCCCTCCCGGGCGGCTGCGCCATCGGGGACCGGCCCATCAACCTCCACATTTTCGGGCTGGAACAGCTTGGCGCGCGCATCCACCAGGCTCATGGCTACATCGAAGCCGCCGCCCCGGAAGGCCTTCGCGGTGCGATGGTGCACTTCGACCGGATCACCGTCACGGGCACCGAGGACCTCATGATGGCGGCCGTGCTGGCCAAGGGCGAGACCACGCTGCGCAACGCGGCGCGCGAGCCGGAGGTGGCCGACCTGGCCGATCTGCTCGGCAAGATGGGGGCCAAGATCGCAGGCGTAGGCACTTCGACCATTCGGATTCAGGGCGTCGAGCGGCTGCACGGCGCCGAGCACACCATCATTCCGGACCGCATCGAGACGGGGACGTTCCTGATTGCCGGGGCTATCACTGGCGGCGACGTCGCCGTGACGGGCTGCAACCCGGAGCACGTGGGCGCGCTCGTCGCCAAGCTGCAACAGGCCGGGGCGGAGGTGACACAGCCGGATGCCACCACGCTGCGGGTCCGCGCCGGCGGCAAGTTGCGCTCGGTGGACATGACCACCGAAGAGTATCCCGGTTTCGCAACCGATCTTCAGGCGCAGTACATGGCGCTGATGACGCAGGCCGAGGGCATTGCAATTGTCATCGAGACGATTTTCGAGAACCGCTTCATGCACGCCCAGGAGTTGGCGCGCATGGGGGCTAACATCCGGCTCGAGGGCAAGCAGGCCATCGTGGCCGGGCCGCGCGAGTTGACCGGCGCCGGGGTGATCGCGTCGGACCTGCGGGCGAGCGCCTCGCTGGTGCTGGCGGCGCTGGCGGCCAGGGGCGAGACCGTGATCGACCGCGTGTACCACATCGACCGAGGCTATGAGAGAATCGAAACGAAACTGGCGGCCGTAGGCGCCAGGATTCGGCGGGTGACCGCTCCCTGACGGTCGCGGCTCGGAATCGGGACAGAGCCGCGAACGTAAGAGAGCGGTTGGTACGCTTATTTCGTGGCGAGCCCGAAGGAGAACGATCAAACCATGACACATACTCCGGGATTTCTAAAACTGGTGGATGACGCCAAGTCTCGCGTCAGGCAAATCGATATCGAAGGCTATAAGAAGATGGTGGCCGCCAAGGCGCCGCACATGCTGGTAGACACGCGTGAAGACCGCGAGTGGGCCGACGGCCACGTGGCGGGCGCGGTGCACCTGAGCCGGGGGATCATCGAGCGCGATATCGAAACCGGCTATCCGGACAAGACCACCGGGTTGGTGCTGTATTGCGGCGGCGGCTTCCGCTCGGCGCTGGCGGCCGACAGTCTCCAGAAGATGGGATACACCAACGTCGTTTCGCTCGACGGCGGCTGGCGGGCGCTGAAGGAATCGGGGCTGCCGTTAGAGAAATAGGGCGCGCCGGACGGGTTCTCACGCCAGTTGTTCCTTGTCGATGATGCCGTCGTCGTAGGTAGGCCTCACGCGCCAGCCAGGCGGTACCACCAGGAAATCGTTTTCGTCCCAGTCGCCGGCCACCAGCCTCTCGAACAGGCGTAAATCGCCGCGGACGGTTTCGAACTGCCATCCGCGGCGTGCGGCTTCTTCGCGCGCCCGCTGCTCGAAACTCCCGTCCGGCTCCAATCCGGTGGCGATGTATGCCAATTGCCGGTAGTTCCGCTGGTATCCATTGAACTGCTCGAACAGGTAGCGGCCGTTGTCTTCGCCGTAGCGCGCGATGAGATCGGCGAGCGTGTAGCCCGCGCCGGTTTTGCCCCGTACCACGCGCAGCGTCGCCTGGTCCAGGTCCTGGCCGCGCTCCAACCAGCCAGTCGAGCGAAAATAGACGCCCGGGTGGTTCTCGAAATAACTCCGGTACAGGTCGTGCCCGCCCATCAGGAGCGCGATGCAATCGTGAGCGCGGGGGATCACCAGGGGCACAGTGCGACTCACCAGTCCGGCAACGCCATTGCCGCACAGGGCGTAGCCCAGGAGCACGGCGTCGTACTGGGTGGCGTCCACGCGATCGGCGGCCTCCTGAAGCCGGGCGCGCATGGACTCCCCGCCCAGGTCGTGGAGACCCTTGGGCAGAAACTCGATGTCCACCTGGTGCGGCGAGCGGGCCACCGCGGCGCACAACTCGCGGTACAGCACCTCACAGGAAATCAGCTTCAGCCGCACAAATCCGCCAAGTCAGGCAGGTGCGCTGGCCGCCGCCAGCTTGCGAGCCAGGGCCACGGCAACCGCGGCATTTTCGCCATAGCCGTCGGCTCCAATCTCATCGGCGTAACGTTGCGTCACCGGAGCGCCTCCCACCATGATCTTCGCCTGCCCGCGCAAGCCGGCGGCGGAGAGCGCTTCAATCGTGGTCTTCATGGAGGGCATGGTCACGGTGAGCAGCGCCGACAGGCACACCAGATTGGCATGGTTGGCCCGGACGGCGTCCACGAACTTCTCCGGCGCAACGTCGGCGCCCAGGTCGGTGATCTCGAACCCGCCGCCCTCCAGCATGGAGGCGACGATGTTCTTCCCGATATCGTGGAGGTCGCCCTTCACCGTGCCGATGACCACTCGGCCGGTTGGCTGTGCGCCACTCGAGGCCAGAAGCGGCCGGATCAGTGCCAGCGCGGCCTTCATGGCACGGGCGGCGAGTAGAAGCTCCGGCACGAAGTAGTCCTCGCATTCGAAGCGGCGGCCCACTTCATCCATGGCGGGCACCATGTGGCCTTGCACCAGCTCAGTCGCGGCGGTGCCGCTCTCCAGCGCCTTGCGCGCAGCCTCGGCCGCTGCGGGGGCGTTGCCGTTCAGAATCGCATCGTACAAGTCGGACATACTGCATCACTCCTTCGAGCGCGCCCGAAGCGCTGCCGGCGCTACCCTTCAACCTTGCCGGCCACAATCACGGCAAACGGCAGATTGCCGATCTTCACGTTGAGCACCCAATCGTGNNACCAAAGCGTCGAAGGCCGGCGTGGCATTGGGGTCGGCATCGATGGCGATGGGTGTGAGCAGCACAAAGTCGCGCTGCGGAGCGACGCCCTGATGAGAACCGTCTACGGGGTAGTCGCTGTAGCGAAGTGTATAGACGCCAGGCTGGATGGTCTGGCCCCGGCGGTCCGCTCCGGTTGCCGGGAAACGGACGATGCCGACCAGAGTGCCCTGCGCAATCGGGAAAGCGATGGCGTTATCGGCGGGCTTGGCGCCGGCCGGCATGGACTTGCGGAACCAGATTTCGCACCAGGGGCCGCTGGGGCCGGTAATACGGTATCCCCCGGTCTCGATCAGAGCCGCATACGCCGCCGTCAGTCCGGGAGCTGCCGTGGCAATGGGCTCCAGTTTATAATCTTGGGCGAGGACCGTCGACGCCGCCAGAAGGGCGCCACCGAACAGTAAGAAAAAGCGCTTGATCATGGCCAATCCGGAGGCTAGAACCTTGGAGCGGGAGACGGGATTCGAACCCGCGACATCGACCTTGGCAAGGTCGCACTCTACCAACTGAGTTACTCCCGCCCGCCAGAAACTTCCATTGTCCTTCAGAAACATTAGAACTGTCAAACGTTGCGGGAAAGTCATTGAAATTAAACCGTTTATAAATCTGCCGGAAAGCTCTGACGCTATGGTAGACTACTTCTCGGCTGGCCAAAAGGTGCGGACTGGCGACTCCGGCGCGGCCGGAGCGAGCCTCGCTGGCAATTCTTCTGAATTGAGCACGGGCTAACCCCACACTGTTGTGGAAAACGTTGTGGAAATTGTGTGTTTGTAGCGTGTAAAAGTTGATGAATTCTTGGGATCGAATCCGCAGTTACTTGCAGCAGAATGTGAGCGCCGAGAGCTACGACAACTGGCTGAAGGGCGCTGTATACGTTCGCACGGAAGAAACCACTCTCTTCGTCTCGGTGCCTGACCGAGAAACCTGTATGTGGCTGGAGAAGGAGTACGCCGGCCTGGTGCGGGCTGCGATTCAGGAGCTTGGGCTGCCCATTGAACACGTCTGCTACGAAGTACAACCGATACGTGGCGCGAAGAATCAGGCGATGGCGGCGGTTGAGGGCGGCGAGTTGGATTCTGCTTTAAACCTGAACCCAAAATTCACCTTCGATACCTTCGTGGTGGGGGCCTGCAACCAGTTTGCGCACGCCGCCGCGCGGTCGGTGGCTACCAACCCCTCACGCAGCTACAACCCNNATGCCGCAGTTCCACCAGCGCTATCGCGAGGCGGATGTCCTGCTGGTTGATGACATCCAACTGCTTGGAAATAAGGAGCGTACACAGGAAGAGTTTTTCCACACCTTCAATGAGTTGCACGATCACCAGAAGCAGATCGTGATCTCCAGCGACGCCACACCGAAGGACATTCCGGGTTTGCTGGAGCGATTGCGGTCCAGGTTTGAGTGGGGGTTGATGGCCGACATCCAGCCGCCCGATCTCGAAACCAAAATGGCTATTCTCGACAAGAAGGCCGAGGCCGAAGGGGTAAAATTACCGGATGACGTGCGGTCGTTCATGGCCGCAAAAACAAAATCCAATGTGCGTGAGTTGGAAGGCACGCTCATCAAGCTCATTGCATACTCCTCCTTAACCGGAACACCGATTCACTTGCAGATGGCACAGCAGGTATTGAAGCATCTGGTGCATGTGCAGGACCGAAAAGTGACGATTGATTCCATTCAGAAAGCAGTAGCGGAACGATTCCAAATCAAGCAGTCGCAGCTCAAGGAGAAGAGCAACACCAAGAAGGTGGTCTACCCGCGGCAAGTAGCGATGTACCTGGTAAAGGAACTGACGGATGCTTCGCTACCGGAAATCGGCCGGGCCTTCGGGGGAAAGCATCACACCACCGTGATTCATTCCGTAAACAAGATTGAGCAGGCACGTCATATCGATCCAGAATTAAACAGGCTACTCCACAGCCTAATGGACTCATTACAATGAACTTACTTGTTTTTTCCACACCGGTCCCTAAAGCAGCTGTAGGAAAAATGTGTAAAAGCGCCGCACGGCCTGTTTTTCCGACTTCTTCAAGCTGGCGTTCCTCAAGTTCCAGTAGAGAAAAGTAGCTGATTTTAGTATACTTTAGGTAGTCTTCAACAGCTTGCACAGGCCCGATGAATACGGTTCTTTAAAGTACTCGTTCATATAGCCTGAGAAGAATAGGAGCTCTGGTCCCATGGAATTTACAGTTTCCAAGTCCGATCTGGTCCGAGAACTGAGTCTGTCGCAGGGCGTTGTAGAGAAGAAGACGACCATTCCGATTCTCTCGAATGTGCTGCTGGAGGCCGAGGGCGAGCGGGTAATCTTGACGGCGACGGATCTCGAACTGGGGATACGCTGCTCGTGTCCGGCGCGCGTGAAGAAGGAAGGGGCCGGTACGGTGCCCGCCCGGAAGTTGCTGGAGTATGCGCGACTGCTGCCGGAAGGCGATGTAAATATGAAGTTCCTGGAGAACCATTGGGCTAGTATTACCTGTGGGCGCTCCCGAACACGAATCGCGGGCATGTCTCGTGAAAGCTTTCCCGAACTGCCGCAGATGCCCGAGCAGATTGCGGAGATTCCCATAAAACTGCTGGCATCCATGATTGCCCGCACGTCGTTTGCAATCTCAATGGAGGAGTCGCGGTTTACATTGAACGGAGCCCTATTGTTCCTGCGCCCGGAAGGTCTCACCATGGTTGCGACCGATGGGCACCGGCTGGCATATGTGCAAGCGGCGTCTGCCGATAGTGGTCAAGTGAACAAGCAGTTTCGGGCGCTGGTTCCAAAGAAAGCGCTGGTTGAGTTGATTAAGCTTGCCGATGAGGCGGGACCCGATGCCAAGGCAATTTTTGCCGGGGACGACAATCACTTGTTCTTCCAGGTGGGTCACCGGCTTTTGATCACACGCAAACTTACCGGCAATTTCCCGGATTACGAACGCGTTCTGCCCAAAGACCACCAGTTCGTNNCTGGTGAATACCAGGGTCCCGACCTCGAGATTGGCTTCAATGCGCAGTACCTCCTCGATTTTCTCCGCGTGATTCCTCAGGACCATATGGCATTCGAATTGAAGGACCAGAAGAGTGCCGGCGAAATGCGGCCAGCGGGTGAAGGCGTAACGGACCAGTACCGCTATGTCGTCATGCCCATGAGAATTTGAGAAGCTGTTTTGCACCAAAAGAGGGCAAGGTAAAAGCATGCCCCACCAAAGCAAGGAAATATGGCCAACGAAGTGAATACCGCTACAGCCGACGTTTACGATTCCACTAGTATCAAGGTGCTGGAGGGCTTGGAAGCAGTGCGCCTCCGTCCGGCCATGTACATCGGATCGACGGGTGAGATGGGGCTGCACCACCTGGTGTACGAAGTGGTGGACAATTCAGTGGACGAGGCGCTAGGGGGGTATTGCACAGAAATATCGGTCACGATCCACGACGACAACTCGGTCACGGTGATCGACAACGGCCGCGGCATCCCGGTGGATCTTCATGAAGAAGAGGGAGTCTCAGCCGCGCAGGTGGTGATGACCAAACTGCATGCCGGCGGCAAGTTCGATTCCAAGAGCTACAAGGTCTCGGGTGGTTTGCACGGCGTCGGGGTGAGCGTCGTAAATGCGCTCTCGGAGCGGCTGGAGCTGGAAATCTGGCGGGAAGGCTACACCTGGCAGCAGGAGTACGCCTGCGGCGCGCCCAAGGCGCCGCTGGCCAAGGCTGGCAGAGCGGGAAGGAAGACCGGAACACGCGTAACCTTCAAGCCCGATGTCACCATCATGGAAGCCACGGAATTCAACTACGATACCCTGGCGCAACGGCTGCGCGAGTTGGCGTTCTTGAACAAGGGCCTCAAAATCACGCTGACCGACGAACGCGTCGATCCGGAGAAGAAGACGGAGTTTCTCTACACGGGCGGCATCTCCGAGTTCATCAAGCACCTGAATCGCGGCAAGACCGTGCTGCACGACAAGCCCATTCACTTCGAGGCGGACCGGGAGATGCCTAGCGGGACGCTCACCATGGAAGTGGCCCTCCAGTACAACGATGGGTACTCGGAAAACGTCTTCAGCTTCGCCAACAATATCAACACCGTGGATGGCGGAACGCACCTGAGTGGATTCCGCTCCGCGCTCACCCGCACCATCAACGCTTTCGGCCAGCAGGCTGGACTGTTCAAAGACGTTAAGGAAAACCTCACCGGCGACGACGTTCGCGAGGGCCTGACCGCGGTGGTCAGCGTGAAGGTTCCCCAGCCGCAGTTTGAAGGCCAGACCAAGGGCAAGCTGAATAGCGACATTGCCGGCTTCATGACGCAGTTCGTCAACGACAAGCTGGGCGAGTACTTCGACAAGAACTCCACCGTGGGGCGCAAGATCGTCGGCAAGGCGATCGAAGCGGCGCGGGCCCGCGAGGCGGCCCGCCATGCCCGCGACCTGACGCGCCGGAAGGGCGCGCTCGATTCCGGCGGCCTGCCCGGCAAGCTGGCGGATTGCCAGGAGAAGGATCCGGACCTGTGCGAGTTGTTCCTGGTGGAGGGCGAATCGGCCGGCGGCACGGCCAAGCAGGGGCGCGAACGAAAGTTTCAGGCCATCCTGCCGCTCAAGGGCAAGATCCTGAACGTGGAGAAGGCGCGCTACGACAAGATGCTGGCCCACGAGGAAATCCGCTGCATGATCACGGCCCTGGGCACGGGCATCGGCAAGGACGATTTCAACCTGGCCAAGCTGCGCTACGGCAAGATCATCATCATGACGGACGCGGACGTGGACGGCTCGCATATCCGCACGCTGCTGCTGACGTTTTTCTTCCGGCACATGAACGAGCTGATCACGCATGGCAACGTGTTCATCGCGCAGCCGCCGCTTTACCGCATCAAGAAGGGCAAGAGCGAAAAGTATATCAAGGACGAGAAGGAATTCACGCGGGAGATCATGCGCCGCGCCACGGAGAACCTGAAGCTGGAAATCCAGCCGCAAGGCAACGGGACGAGCGCCAAGACAGTGCTGGAAGGGGTGGAGCTGCGGACGTTCCTGCTGAACCTGGACGAGTATGAGCAGATGTTCCACAAAGTGGAACGAAGGCTGAGGGATGCGCGCGCGGTCGAGGCGCTGGCCAACGTCGAGCTGAAGGTGGACTACAAGGCGGAGTTCCAGGAAGAGGCCAACATGAAGCCGGTCCTGGAAGCGCTGAAGCAACGGGGCCTCGATGCCGAGATGCGGCGGGACGAAGAGCACTCGTCGTACGCCGTGGTGTTCCACGATTCCACCAACGCGGAGCGGTCGATCGGCTTGGCGCTGGTGGCGCAGCCGGAATTCCGACGCTTCCGCGCGCTGGCCCGCGCCGTTGCGCGCTTCAATGCGCCGCCCTTCGTGGTGGTGAAGAACGAACACCGCGAGACGCAGCCGAACTGGTTGGAGCTGCTGAACTACGTCAAGAACGAAGGCAAGAAGGACGCCTCCGTGCAGCGCTACAAAGGGCTGGGCGAAATGAACGCCGAGCAGCTTGCCGAGACCACCATGAACCCCCTCAAGCGCACGCTGCTCTGTGTGCGCCTCGAGGACGCCGTCAAGAGCGAAGAGATTTTCTCGACGCTCATGGGCGAGGACGTCGAGGCCCGCCGCAAATTCATCGAAGACAACGCGCTGGATGTGAAGAACCTGGACGTGTAAGGCCGGCCAGAGGAACCTGCCAGCATTGCCTTGTTGCTTTCTGGGCTGGGCATTCTGGCGTTGCGCAAACGCAGCCAATAGCAAGGAAGTTCCGGCGGCAAGACTCGTTGGCGAGTGGCAAATCGATCAACGCGGCACGGACACGACACTTTCCAACCCGGCCTCCGGCAGACTATGATGGAACCGAATGGGCGTCGATGAAAGCCTGTTGCGTGAGATTGTCCGGCGGGTGTTAAGCGTAGCGCGCCCGGACAGGATCATCTTGTTCGGCTCCGCCGCGACCGGTGAGATGACAAAGGACAGCGACATCGATCTGCTCGTCGTCGCTCCGACCCCGACGAACCGGCATGAAGAGCGGCTCAAGCTCGCAGATGCCATTGGGGACATCGATTATCCGGTGGACGTGATTATCATCGCTTCGGAACGGTTCGAGGCCACCAAGGACATCATCGGCGGGATCGCCTATCCGGCGCACAAGTACGGCAGGGTTCTCTATGAGGCCGCCTGAAGAGGAGATCCGCCGGCTGGTAGCCGAATGGATCAAGAAGGCGAACCTCGACTTCAGCACCAGCGTCCGGCTTTCGGCGGAACCGAAATTCCGGGACATCGTCGTTTTCCACGCTCAGCAAGCCGTCGAGAAGTACTTGAAGGCGTTTCTCACCCGGCACCAGACGGAGTTCCCGAAAACGCACGTCATTCGGCGCCTTCTGCTTCTGTTGCAGCCGGTCGAACCAACACCTTACGAATACATGTATTCGCGGGTCATGGGCACGGCGTGGGATGCACCGCGCTTAGCCAAGAGGACCTGGTGGAGCCCCATCTCCCCGTTTTCGAAAGCGATTGAGCAGCCGGCAAGATAGAGCCGCCAGGTTCTCCAGGTCTCTTGGTCCACCACCCTCAAACATTCCTCACGATTGGCGTTGAGACGCTCTCCCCATATACGGGTAGTGCGGGCGTAGTGCCGGTAAAGGTTTTCGACGTCCAGAACCTCAAAGCCGGCGGCTTCTGCCGCTCGGATCACCTCGTCCAGACGCACGATTTGACTGCCGGGGAAGACCTTGCGGGCCAGGAACATGGTTTCTGCGCCCACAGGAACCGATGAGGGCCGGGTGATGCCGTGGTTGAGAAATAGGCCGCTCGGCGCCAGCAAGCTGTAGATCTTGCGCATATACCGTTCGAGTTGCGCCCGCCCCACGTGCTCGAACATGCCCACCGAGGCGATCTTGTCGTAGTGGCCCGTGAGGTTGCGATAGTCCAACTCCAGGACGCGTGCGCGGCCCTCCAACCGCGCGCGGGCGAATTCGTATTGCGCCTGGCTGATGGTGCAGCCGGTGGCGGCGGCGCCGTACCGGCCGGCGGCGTGAGCCAGCAGCGCGCCCCATCCGCAGCCAATGTCCAGGAAACGTTCGCCAGGCTGAAGATCGAGCTTGCGGCAGATGTGGTCCAACTTGGCGAGCTGGGCTTCCTCGAGAGTGGTCTCCGGCGTACGGAAATAGGCGCAGGAGTAGACCATGCGCGGGTCGAGGAAAAGGCGGTAGAAGTCGTTCGAGCGGTCGTAATGAAAGCGGATGCGACGCGCGGTTTGCGCCTTGCTCTGGAAGACGCTCTCCAGGGCGGTGGCCGAACGGGCGACCGCCGCCACCAGTCGGTTGCGGAGACTGCTCCGCGGCTGCCAGCCTTCGAAGCGGATGGCGACGGCCAGGTCGCCTTCCACGTCGAACTCGCCGCGAACGAATGCCATGGCGGCGGAATAGGCGTCCGTGTCAAGAAGGCGCTCCAGCGCGCTTTCCGAGGGCAGGCGGAATGTAAAGGCGGGAGGGCCGTCGCCGGATTGGCGGACGGTTCCATCGCGGAAAACGGCGCGCCAGGCGGGCGCAGCCGGAAGGACCGGGCCTGGGCGGTAGTTCCGCCTGCCCAACTCGCTTACTGGCGTGGGCATGAAGGAATCCCCTAGTCACAGTAGTAGACCAAACGGGTGCGGAATTCAAGTGAGGAAATTCACATACACGTTTTCCGGGTAGCGACAGTTTTATCTTATGGAAAGGATGAAAGCCCTGGCCCTGCTGGCGACGGTTGGTCCGATGGACGGCCCCCAAGACCGCTCCGAGCCCGCCGCGCGCCCCCTGGAGGCCGCCAAGACGGGCGACCTGGCCGCCTTTGAGTTGCTCATGCGGCAGCACGAGCGGCTGGTGCTGATGACGGCGCTTCGTTTGCTCGGGGTCCTGGAAGACGCGCAGGATGCTTCGCAGGAAGTATTTCTCAGGCTGTACCGGAACCTGAACAAGGTGGGAGCGTCGGGCGACCTTTCGGGATGGCTGTATCGGGTGACGGTCAACGTCTGCCACGACGCGCACCGCAAGCGGCGGGTCTCGACCCCCGTGGAGGACGCCGCCGGGCTTCCGGCCCTCAGCGCCGATCCGCAGCGAACCGCCATAGCGACGGAACGCCGCCGCGCGCTGGAGATGAGTCTCCGCATGCTCTCCGAAAAAGAGCGCGCCGTGCTGGTGTTGCGGGACCTGGAAGGGCTTTCGACCGAAGAGGTGGCGCGGGTGTTGGGAACCACCGACGCAACGGTGCGTTCACAGGCCAGCAAGGCGCGGTTGAAAGTAAAGGATTTCCTGGAGCGCTACTTCCGGAGGCGTACATGAATTGCGGCGATTGGGAAGAACGGATCGCCCTCCATGCGGGAGGGGACCTGCCGCCCGCGGAGGCAGTGAAAGTGGGACGGCACCTCCGGGAGTGTGCCGGATGCCAGGTGCTTGCGTCCGGGCTGAAGCAGAGCCTGGCGTTGCTGAGGGAAGCTCACCATGAGCCTTTGGCGGCGGCGCACTTCTCGGCCGTGCGCGCCCGGGTGGTGGCGGAACTGGCGCAAGAGCGGCGGCCGTTGTGGCGGCGAGCCTGGAGTTATGGACTGGTTGCCGCCGCGGTGGCGTTGCTGGTAATGCTGGCGCTGCGGCCGGGGCGGACACCGGAACGGCGGACGCCCGTCGCGGCGGCGAGCCATCCGCCGGTGGTCGCTGTTCGCGAGCCTGCGACTCCGCCCCAGCGAAGCGTGGCGCGGCGCAAGGCAAGTCGGGCACCCGCGTCACAGGTTGTGCCCGACAGAGAGCCCTTGATCGTCAAACTGCAGACCGACGATCCCAACGTCGTCATTTATTGGATTGCAGACAGAAAGAGAGGAGATTGATCCATGAAGCGATTATTGTTTGCGCTGTTGTTGATTGCGCTGCCTCTGGCGGCGCAGGAACCCAAGAAGGAGGACGAGAAGAGCGTTGTGCAACCCGCGGCGCCGCGCGTACAGAAACTGTTCCTCCTGAAATACGCCGACCCCAACCATGTGGCCAACCTGCTAGGTGTGTTTAACGCCTCGGTTCGGCCGGACTCCGATATGCACGCGCTGGCGGTGGAAGCGACCAAGCCATCGATGGCGGCCATCGAAGAGGCCATCCAGCGGCTGGATGTACCCTCGGCCGCATCGAAGAACATCGAGATGACCGCCTACCTGTTGATCGGGAGCGAGAGCGCCGGCACGGAGCCGGGCGCGATGCCGAAAGAGCTGGATAGCGTGGTCACGCAACTCAAGAACGCGTTCGCGTTCAAGAACTACCGCTTGCTGGACACGCTGGCGCTGCGGACGCGGGTCGGGCAGAGCGCATCAACCAGCAGTTCGGGCCGCGGAATGCAGATAGGAACCAATACCCCGGCCGTGACCACGCAATTCGGGATTCGCTCGGCCGGCATAGGGAGTGATGAAACCACTATTCGCATTGACAGGTTGAACCTGGACAGCCGTATTCCCGTGCAGACAGGCTCCAGCGGGCAGTTTAGCGTCAACAATGTGGGCCTGCAGGCGGATGTGGACATCAAGCAGGGACAGAAGGTGGTGATCGGGCGCGTGAGCGTGGGGGAATCGGCCCTGTTCCTGGTGCTCACCGCTCAGGTGGTGAACTGAACTACCGGATGCGCTCGTCTTTTTCGATTTTGCCGTCGCGGATGTGGATCACGCGATGGGCGTGCAACGCGATGTCGTGCTCGTGAGTGACCAGAATAATCGTGTTGCCCTGCTGGTGAAGCCGCTCGAACAGGGCCATGATTTCGTTGCCGGTGGCGGTATCCAGGTTTCCGGTGGGCTCGTCGGCCAGCAGAATCGAGGGATTGTTGACCAGGGCGCGCGCCACGGCCACGCGCTGGCGCTGTCCGCCGGAGAGCTCGTTGGGCTTGTGNNGGCAGCTCGACGTTGTGCAGCGATGTGGCGCGCGGCAACAGGTTGAACGTCTGGAACACGAACCCGATTTCCCGATTGCGGATTCGAGCGAGCTCGTCGTCGGTCATGTCGCTGACCAGGTTCCCGTTGATGTAGTATTGCCCGCTGGTCGGCGTATCCAGACAGCCAATCAGGTTCATCAGCGTCGACTTGCCCGACCCCGAGGGACCCATAATGGCGACGTACTCGCCGCGCTTGATCTCGACATCGACTCCTGAAACGGCGTTGATCTCCGTGTCGCCCATCACATAGGTTTTCCAGAGATTGTACGTGCGGATGACGATGCCGTCCCGCTTGAGTTGCTCGCCGAGTCTGATCGCTTCCTTTTCTGCCACCGCTGCCATCGGATGATTCTCGTTTCTTAAGTCTTTTGCTGCGTTGGATTCTTATTATCCACTTTAACCTGGGCTTCGTTGCGGATGGTCCGGATCACCTGGTAGGTTCCGGTGACGATCTCGTCCCCATCCTTGAGGCCTTCCAGCACCTCAATATCGGTGGCTCCGGTAATTCCGGTGGTCACCTTGCGGAAGACGGCTTTACCGCCGCTAACCACGAATACGCCTTGAAGCTCTTCCTTACGCGCCTTTTCCGCCGCCGGATCGGGCTTGGTAGCCGCCTGGGTCCCGGTGGCGCCAGTGGCGGGTTTCGACTCCAGGTCGCCCTTCTGCCGGACGGTCAACGCCTGGATCGGAATAGTAAGGACGTTCTGACGGGTGGCTGTGGTTATCTTGGCGGTGCAAGAAAGTCCGGGCCGGATTTCGTCAGGAGGGTTGTCCAATGCGATAACTACTTTAAAATCTTTGGCTTCCTGGCTGGAAATGGCACTTTGCGAAGCCGCCACTCCAGTCGACCGGAGAATCGCCGTATTGCCCATCTCGGTCACGTGCCCCTTGAAAGTCTTGTTGGGGATGGCGTCGATGGTGACTTCGGCCGTCTGGTCCAGCTTGACGTTGACGATATCGGTCTCATCCACCTTCACTTCGGCGGTGATCAGGGACATGTCGGCAATGGTCATGATGATGGTGCCAGTCTGGTTCTGAAGACCGGGCACGACCGTCTCCCCGGCGCGCACCGGGAGATTGGTCACGACGCCATCGAGGGGCGCGTAGGAGTCGTACTTATGGAGAATATCGTTGATCCTGGCCAAGTCGGCGCGGGCCACTGCGATCCGCCGCTGAGTGGCGGTAACCTGTGCCGCGGTTTGCTCGCGTTGCGCCTGCGCCTGGACGAGGCGCGCCTCCGCCTGCTGGACGGCCGCCACCTGGGCGTCGTAGGTGTATTTCTTTACCTCGTAGTCCTGTTTGGCGCCCAGCCCTTCTTTGACGAGCGACTCGGAGCGCTGGTAATCCGCCTTCATGCGGTCCAGATCGGCTTTGCTCTGGGTGACGGCCGCCCGCAGGGTGGACAGGTTGTCATCGGCGGCCTTCAGGCCGGCTTCGGAAGCGCTGGAATCGGCTTCGGCGGAGCTGAGGTTGGCCTTCTGCGATTCGACGGTGGCAGCAGGCTGGGTGTTCTCGATTTTGGCCAGCAACTGGCCCTTACGGACGCGGTCGCCCTCCTTGACCAGAAGGGCGGTAATCTCACCCATGGCATTGGCGCCGATGTTGATGTAATTCTTTGGTTTAACTTCGCCGGACGCGGTCACCAAGCTGGTGAGATCCTGGCGCACGACCTTTCCAGTCTGCACGGCCACCACGCCCCGCTTGCTGTAAACCGTGCTGGCATAAACACCAATCGCGGCTATCAGGAGGGCCGCAACCGTTATGATAATCTTCCACTTACGCTTCACGACGCAAAGTCTCCCTTTTTTCCTATCACCCGTTTTAGACGCAAATTGTCGGCCGGGAGTTCATTTCTATTTTACACCCCACCGGCTTCGACAACCGGCGCCGGCGCTACATGGATGACGCGCGAAGGCCGCGGACGTTAACGCCGCCAGCCCTCGTCAGGCAAAGAAGTTGCCCATTTTGCGGAACTTCATGTAGCGGTGATCCACCAACTGGTCGGCGTCGAGCGCGGAGAGTTCGTCGAGATAGCGGCGAATATATTGGCGCAGGTTTTCCGCCGCCGCGGCTGGGTCCGTTTGGGCCCCCTCGGCGGGTTCCGGCACAATGTCGTCGATCAGCCCAAAGGAGAGCAGGTCTTGGGCGGTCAACCGTAGGGCGGCGGCGGCCTGCTCGGCCTTGCCCGAATCGCGGTAGATGATGGCTGCGCAGCTTTCCGGTGAGATCACGCTATACACAGCATTTTCAAGCATCAGCACGATGTTGCCGACGCCCAGCGCGAGCGCCCCGCCGCTGCCGCCCTCGCCGATGCAGACCACCAGCACGGGCACCGGAAGGCGCGCCATTTCCCGTAGATTGCGGGCGATGGCCTCGGCTTGGCCCCGTTCTTCGGCGTCGATGCCGGGGTAGGCGCCGGGAGTATCCAGGAAGGTGACGATGGGGCGGCCGAACTTCCCGGCAAGCTGCATGATGCGAAGGGCCTTACGATAACCTTCGGGTTTGGGCATTCCGAAATTGCGGTACAGCTTCTGCTTGGTGTCTCTTCCCTTCTGCTCGGCTACCACCATGACCGGCCGGCCCTCGAACTGGGCGAGGCCGGCGACGATGGCGGCATCGTCGCCAAAATTGCGGTCACCGTGGATCTCTTGAAAATCGGTGAAAAGCCGCTCGATGTAATCGAGCGAGTGGGGACGCTTGGCATGCCGCGCCAGCAAGACCCGGCGCCAGGCGGGATGCGCTTCGGCCGCGATTTCGACCGGAGATTCCGGTTGTGCCTCGGGTTCCACTTCTCACATCTTAGCAGCGGAGGGCGATGGTGGGGCAGGCGGTGCCGCCTGCCGGAAGCCCTCAGGCGTACTCCGGTTCGGCGCGCCGCACGCGAATCTCCACCGTCTGCTTGCCCAAATACTGATGCCGCGCTTCCAACCGAATTGTGCCGGCGGCCTCCTTGGTCTTCACCCACACGGCGCCTGCCCCGCCGCTCAACGAGAATGGGTTCTCTCCCACGATTTCGCCCGGGCCGGTGAGGCTCAATTGAATCGCGCCGGTGGCGAAGGGGCGCAGGTTGCCGTACTCATCCGTCACCGCCAGCACCACGCGGGTAGCGTCGCGGCCATCGCCATCGAGCTCCAGATCGTCGGGTTTCACCACCAGGCGATCGTCTCGGCCGCTGCCGGATAGCGTCTTGGTGGCCACCAGTTTGCCTTGGATATAGCCCTCGATCTTCAGATCGCCCCATTGATCGAACGCGAGGCTGTCCAGGCTCACCATAAAGGGCGGGTACTTCAAGTTCGGGTAGGTCTTGCGGTCGGCGTCGGCTTCCAGCAGCAGCCGGCCGTTGTAGTAGAGCTTGAGGTGATCGCAGTTGGAACAGATGGGCACCATGCCCGGACCACTGGCGGTTGGCCGGTCGCCACAGGAGTAAAAGAAGCCGGGTTCAATGACGACCTCCTCTTGCGGATCGCACTGGGAGCGGTAGAACCCGGCCGCGGGCTTGGGCAGCCGGAAGATGTCGCTCACGCCGTGGTAGCAGATGCGGTCGCCGGAACCGAAACAGCGGTGCGTGGCGTAGTCGAAGGCGCACCAGGCGATGCCGCCGGCGTAACGGTCGTCGCCCGCGAGCTGGTCGTGCACGCGCACATGGCGAATCACATGCTCGGCCACATGGCTCACGTTGTCGAACCGCTTGGTGGAGAACATGTGGCCGTTGAATTCCGTGTTCAGATAGGCCGGGTGATTGGGCGGCCGCAACGGAAAGCCGAAATCGTTCATGGTGAAGACGTCTTCGAGCAGTTCGGAGCCGTATCCGTTGCGGATGCCGCCGGTCTGGCGCGAATCGTCGAGCGAGTGCGCCACCGCGTTGGTCCGCGTGTAGAAGTCGTGATTGTCGGCGGATTCGTTGATGCGCACGCCCCAAAGCACGATCGAGGGGTGGTTCCAGTCGCGCCGGATCATGCGGGCGACATTGTCCACGGCGAGCGACTGCCACGCCTGGTCGCCGATGTGCTGCCACCCCGGGATCTCTTCGAGCACCAGCAGCCCCGTCTCGTCGCAGGCGTCCAGAAAGTCCGGCGATTGCGGATAGTGCGAGGTGCGCACGATGTTGACCTTCAGTTCCTTGCGAAGCACGCTCGCGTCGCGTGCCTGCACCCGCGCCGGCATGGCCCCGCCGGTGTAAGGAAACGTCTGGTGCCGGTTGAGGCCGCGCAGCTTCACGTGCTGGCCATTGAGATAAAAGCCCTTCTCGGTGAAGCGCGCTTCCCGGAATCCGATCTGCGCGCTGTAGGCATCGCCGTTGTCGAGCCGCGCCGCCACCTGGTAGAGCTTGGGCCGCTGCAAGTCCCACAGTTGGACGTCGCCGATGTTCTCGATGGTGACATCGTGGTACTCGGCGGCCGAATTCACCGTCGCCGAGGCGGTCTTCACAACCCGGTCCCCGTCGCGAAGCTCGGCCGTGATGACGATCGGTTTATCTGCCGGGCCGTCGAGATAACAGCGCACCACCACGGCGCGGTCGCCCGAAAGCACGCGCACCGGCTTGGCGAACACGCCGGCCAGGTGAGTCTGCGGCACCACCCGCAGCTCGACGTCGCGATAGATGCCGCCGAACGTGAGATAGTCGATGCTGCCGCCGAACGGTGGAACGTCGGGCCGCTCGCTTGAGTCCACCTCCACCGCCAGCAGGTTGTCGGCGCCAAGTTTGAGATATGGCGTCAACTCGAAAGAAAAAGGCGTATACCCGCCGCGATATTCCTCGAAGTGGTGGCCGTTGACGGTGACCTTGCTCGCGGTCATGACGCCGCCGAAATCGGCGAACACGCGCTTCCCCTTCCAGGCCGCCGGCGCGCGGAAGTGGCGGCGATAGACGGAGACGAACTCATAAGCTTTGTCATCGAAGCTGTGCCAGGGCAGTTCGATGTTGCTATGCGGCAACGTGACGCGCTGGAACTTCGAGTCGTCGAATGCGGGCGCATCGGCTCCAGTCGTCATCTTGCCGCCGAAGAGCCAGTTGCGATTCAGCGAATAAACACGGCGCAGCGGAATGGCGGGCGCGGCATTCTGGGCGCGGCCCAGCGCGGCAGCGGCGCTGGTGGCCATGAGAAACGATCGGCGATTCAAGGACACTACATTAGCTTAGCGCCCACGCCCAAAACCAGGGGGCGCGGCTCGAGTGGAGTTTTGAAGGCGTCTTCGCTCAGCATCAAGGTCTTGTGCCCGGTCGTTGGCCGTGGAGGGAAAGATTCTCTTCATTCGCGGCCATCGGGTCATGCTCGACGCAGACCTCGCTGAGATCTATCGGGTAACGACGAAACGGCTCAACGAGCAGGTTAAACGCAACCATTCCCGCTTTCCGGAGGATTTCATGTTTCGCCTTACGGCCCAGGAAGTGGGGGAGTTGAACCGGTCGCAAATTGCGACCGGTTCCCAGAAGCACCGCGACCCTCGCTTTCCGCCCTACGCCTTCACGGAGCACGGCGCGGTGATGTTGGCAAGCGTCTTGAACAGCACGGTGGCAGTTGAGGCGAGTATTCAGGTGGTGCGGGCTTTTATCCGGATACGAACGATTCTTGCGGCGCACAAAGAGCTGGCCCGCAAGCTCGAAGAGTTGGAAAGGAAATATGACGCCCGCTTCAAAGTGGTGTTTGAGGCCATTCGCCAGCTTATGAGGCCGGAGCTGCCAGAACCTTCCCGGAGGCCCATTGGGTTCGTGGGGGGAGAGGAGAAATAATGAACCTTGCGGCCTTCTTGCGCCTCACTGGCCGCCACACCCGCGCCCTGGGCCAGGGCCAGCGGGGCGCAATGAGAACCAGCGCGGCGGCGAGAAGCCGTGAGGCGTCTCCTCTGGAAAGTGGCAGCGGCATGTGGTTCAAACCACCTTTGGCAGGAACGCGGTCTCAACGGCGTAACGGCGCGGATTGTCCGGATCCACCAGGACTTCAATTGTCTTTCCCGGAATGTAGTTGGTGGGATCGAACCAGATGCTGGCGCTGTGGAAAGTATGCACCTCGTTCCTGGCCGGATCGAGCCATTGGCACACGATGCGATAGGGATGCTTGCCAGTGACCTCCAGGGAGGTGTCCAACTCCACGCGCGTGATCTCCGCCTGGATGCGGCGCCCGTTCTGCCGCAGCCATGCGTTCTTGCGATTGCCGACGCCCTTCCACACCACTGCCCCAATTCCCGACAACGAAAGAACCGCGCCCACGCCGCACAAGATCATGGAAAGCATCCACACTTGCGCGAAAGACTTGATAAACGCGTGGTGCGGCTGGCGCGGATCGTAAAGAACGGTGACCGGCTCATTCACGCGATAGACAGGCGAGTTTGTGCCGTTGTTCGAGATGAAAACGATCTCCTGGCCGTCGCTGGTGCGGAAGCGGATTCGCGGATAGAACGACCAGGAGCCGCTCCGGTCGCTGCTCGAGCTATCCTGCCGGAGGTTTTCGGTCACCACCCCCGGCGCCTCGACGGCCGTCCGCAGGAACTGGCGCGTATGCTGGATGGAGTAAAAGCCGCCGACCAGCAGCCCCAGGCCGACCACCAAGCATATGCCGAAAATCAGGCGTACGGTTTTCATTTAGATGCTCCCATGTCGCCGTCCTCGATTGGCAACGCATATTATACATCCTGGAGCCTCGGCCCCCAAAATCGGACGCGGGCAAAATCTGGGCTACACTGGAACGTTTGGGTTGGGGTTTACTTTGATCGATCTGCACTCGCACACCAACGAATCCGACGGCTCCTGTTCGCCCGCTCGGCTAGTCGAAGAGGCGGTCCGGGCGGGGGTTGATGTCCTCGGTATTACCGATCACGATACCTTCGCCGGTTACGACCAGGCGCTGCCCGAGGCCCGTGCCCGGGGCGTCGAGTTGGTGTGCGGCATCGAGCTTTCCACCAAGCTGCACGACCACTCGGTCCACCTGCTGGGGTATTTTCTGGGGGATGGCGGGCTGCGCGGGTTCCGCGATTGGGTGTTGGAGATGCAGGCCTCGCGGCGCGAGCGCAACGTGCGGCTGGCCGCGCGGCTGCGGGAACTGGGGTTCGATATCACGGTGGAGGAAGCGCAGGCTCGCGGCCGCGGCATGACCGGGCGGCCGCACTTTGCCGAGATCATGGTGGAGAAGGGATACGCCGCCAATTACCGGCAGGCGTTTGACGATTACCTGGACGAATCCGCCACGGGATACGTGTACCGGCGCGAGCCGCAGTTCGCCGAGGCCGTGGCGCGGATTCTGAAGGCCGGGGGGATTGCCTCGCTGGCGCATCCGGTGCGCGTGAAGGGCGATGTGGCGGCCATGATGCCGGAGTTGTGCGACGCCGGGTTGAACGCCATCGAGGCCTACCATAGCGACCATGGGGCCGAGGAAACGGAGCTATATCTCGGGCTGGCGAAGCGGTACGGGCTGATGGTCACGGGAGGCTCGGATTTCCACGGCGCGCCCAAACCCGAAGTGCTGTTAGGCACGGGGTGCGCGGGGAATTTGCATCTTCCCGACGATCTGCTGCAGAGGTTGAGGGAAGGTAAGCCTCACGCTCCTCGGACGTAGGCCAGCGCGATTACTTTGCCGAAGTGCGGGGAATAGACCGACGACGTGATCTCGGCCTCCTGGCCGTCCACCGTCAGCTTGGCGCCGGCCGACACGGGTTCCGAGCCGTCGATTTCCAGGCGCACCAGTTTCTTGTTCACGTGGCCCTGCGCGCGGATGCGTTCCACGATCTCCTGTCCCAGGTAACAGCCTTTCGTAAAACTCACCGCGTGCATCTGCTGCGTTTCCTGCGGCAGGGACGTCTCGCGAATGTCCTCTCCATAGCGCGGCTTGCCGTTTTCGATGCGGACCAAGCGGGCGTCGTCAGGGGTTGCGGGCCGGGCGCCAGCGGCTTCGAGTTGCCCCACGATTTTCGCCATCTCCCGGGCCGCGCAGTAGATGCGGTAGCCGGGCTGTCCGGTCAGGCTGAAGGGAGCTTTGGTGCAGTCGTCCGGTGGCCGGAGGGACTCCGCCAGGGGGCCTTCCACGCCAATGGCCGCGGTCTGGCTGGTGACGTCTTCCAGCTCCACCTGGTCGGAGATCATGTAGCGGCGGATGAGCTGCTGGACCTTTTCGCGGAGCTCGGGCTCGGTATCGATCAGGAAGTGGTCTTCGCAACTGAACAGGCACAAGTCGGCCTGGATGCGGCCCTGCGGGTTCAGCAGAAACGCATAGCAGCCGGCGCCCGGCCTCATCTTCTTGACTTCGTTGCTGGTGATGTTGTGCAGCAGGCGCGCCCGGTCGCGGCCGCGGGCTGTTATCCGGCCGCGCGCGCAGAGATCGAGCCACGCAGCGGCGCCGCGCAGTGCTTCATAACCTTCGCTCATGCTTTCAGTTTAGCCGTGGCGCAGCCTCTCAGGCTGCCGTCTCCGCACTCCTGCGGAGACTCTTTTTGGGCCGCGAACCATGCGTCCCCAAGAGTGGGAGGTGCCCTCCGGGCCCGGCAGCCTGAAGTCTGCGCCACCTAAAAGATGTGCTGCAAGTAAGCCGCGATGGCGATGATGGCCAGGCCGGAGATCGCCGCGCCGGTCATCATCCGGGCGCGGCGTGGGTGGCCGGGCTGCGCGATCAGCAGCGCGACGGCGAACACGTGCAACGCCAGCAGCAGCTTGACGCCGAGCAGCATCTGGTAGGTCGGCCTATGGCCGGGATGTGTAAGGATGTTGTACAAGCCCGAAAAGACTAACCCGCAGATGGCGGCGAGAACGAATGGACGAAAAGCCGCGGCGGCTCTATCGGCCAGCGCTTTGCGCTCGTCCGGCGCGAGCACCGCGCTCGCAGGCACCATCACCAGCCGCCCGTACAGAATTCCGCCAATCAGCGTCGTCAGGGAAGAGTAGTGCAACCACCGCATGATCGCGCCCAGCATGTCACCCATACCGTGAGTATACAATCGGCGTATGATCCATGAAATCCTTCCGGTGGGAATGTTGCAATGCAACTGCTCGATCTTCGGCGATGAACATAGCCGGGAAGCGCTGGTGGTGGACCCGGGCGACGATATTGCGCGCATCCTGGAGGTCGTCAAGCGGCACGGTCTCACGGTGAAGGCCATCGTGATCACGCACGCCCACATCGATCATATCGGCGGCGCGCAAAANNTGGACGTGCAGGCGGGCTGGCTGGGGATGCGTCCGCCGGAGCAGGTCGAAATCGACGCACCGGCCAAGGATGGAGACAAGCTGGTGGTGGGCGCCACCGAGTTTCATGTGCTGCACACGCCCGGTCACACGCAGGGCAGCATAAGCCTGTGGATTCCCTCGGAGCGGAAGTTGATCGCCGGCGATACGCTGTTCCGCGACAGCATCGGGCGCACCGACCTGCCAGGCGGAGACGGGCGCCAGATTCTCCAATCCATTCACGACAAGCTGCTGCCCCTGCCGGACGACACCGTGGTCATCCCAGGGCATGGAGACAACACCACCATCGGGCACGAAAAGCAGTTCAACTACTTCCTGCAACGAATGTGACGCCGCAGCATCTACTGATAAGATCTTCCCTATGTCCGATCCCAACGTCTATCCGCCCAGCCCCGAATTCGTGAAGCGCGCGCACGTGAAAGGAATCGAGGGTTACCGCGACCTGTACCAGAGGGCCGCGGACAAACCGGAGGAGTTTTGGGGCGAGTTAGCCGAAAAGGAACTGTTCTGGTTCGAGAGGTGGTCGCACGTCTTCGAATGGCATCCGCCGTTCGCGAAATGGTTCGTGGACGGGAAGACCAACGTCTCCTATAACTGCCTGGACCGGCACCTCGCGACGCATCGCAAGAACAAAGTGGCCATCCTGTGGGAAGGCGAGCCGGGGGACCAGCGGCAGATCTCCTACCAGGAACTGCACCGGCTGGTGTGCCGCTTCGCCAACGTGCTCAAGGGCCGCGGCCTCAAAGCCGGTGACCGCGCCATCATCTACATGGGGATGGTTCCGGAGCTGCCGGTGGCGCTGCTGGCCTGCGCGCGGCTGGGGATCACGCACAGCGTGGTGTTCGGCGGATTCTCGGCGGAAGCCTTGAAGGCGCGCATCCAGGACCTCGAAGCCCAGGTGGTGATCACGGCCGACGGCGCCTGGCGGCGTGGCAAAGAGGTGCGGCTCAAGGACGCGGTGGACGAATCGCTGGCCGGATGCCCCAGCGTGCGCGACGTGATCGTGCTGAAACGCACCGGCAGCGCCATCGTCATGCAAGAGGGCCGGGATCACTGGTGGCACGCGCTCGACGAGGGCGCGGGCGAAGACTGCCCCGCCGAGCCGCTCGATAGCGAACATCCGCTCTACGTGCTCTATACCTCGGGCACCACCGGGAAACCGAAGGGTATTGTCCACACCACCGCCGGCTACCTGTTGCAGGCGCACATGACCATGCAATGGGTCTTCGACCTGCGCGACGAAGACACCTACTGGTGCACGGCCGACATTGGCTGGGTGACCGGCCACAGCTACATCGTGTACGGGCCGCTTTCGGCCGGCGCCACCACCGTGATGTACGAAGGTGCGCCCGATTTCCCGCAGCCCGACCGGTTCTGGCGGCTGATCGAGAAGTACCGGGTCAACGTTTTTTATACTTCGCCGACGGCCATCCGCGCGTTTATCCGGCAGGGCGACCAGTGGCCCAACCAGCATGATATGTCGAGCCTGCGCCTGCTTGGTTCGGTGGGCGAGCCCATCAACCCGGCGGCGTGGGAGTGGTACTACAAGACCATCGGCAAGGAGCGTTGCCCGATTGTGGACACGTGGTGGCAGACCGAGACCGGCGCCATCATGATCGCGCCCATGCCCGGCGCCGTGGCGCTGAAGCCGGGGTCGGGAACCCTGCCCCTGCCGGGGGTTCTGGCGGACGTGGTGGACCTGTTCGGGAAGCCGGTCGAGGCCGGCCAGGAAGGGTTTCTCATCGTGCGCCGGCCCTGGCCGGCCATGGCGCGCACCTTGTGGCGCGATCCGGAGCGCTACCGGCAGCAGTACTGGGAGCGCATCGACGGCGTGTACATGACGGGCGACGCCGCGCGCCGCGACGAGGACGGCTACTACTGGATTCTGGGCCGCGTGGACGATGTCATGAACGTCAGCGGGCACCGGCTCAGCACCATGGAAATCGAATCGGCCCTGGTGCGTCACCCCGCGGTGGCGGAAGCCGCGGTGGTGGGCAAGCCCCACGAGATCACCGGCCAGGCGGTGGCCTGCTTCGTCACGCTGAAGAAGGGCACTTGGAATCACCACGAGCTGGCGGAAGACCTGCGCAAGTGGGTAGCGCACGAGATTGGCAGCTTCGCCAAGCCGGAGCAGATCCGCTTCACCGACTCGCTCCCCAAAACGCGCAGCGGCAAGATCATGCGCCGCCTTCTCCGCGAAATCGTGACGTCTAATTCGGTGACAGGCGACGTGACCACCCTGGAGGATTTGTCGGTGGTGACGCGCCTGGCGGCGCAGCACGACGAGGAGTAGGGCGCTACTTGAGCAGTGTGGTTCCTGCGTGAACGGCAGCCAGCGCCTGGTCCATAGTGGCTACCGAGCCGCCGTGTTTCCGCGCCAACGCCACGAGGTAGGCGTCAGTGACCTGCCTATGCCCGACGATTCCCGTGGCCGGCATGTCGAGATAAGAAACATCGTCGGGCCAGAATTCGTGCCGCGGGAGGGAGGAAATGGATTCGAGCAGAAGCTTTGCGGATTCCGCCGTCGCCTCCACACCGGCGCGCAGGTGGAACCGGAAAAGCGCGCCCTGCGTGATGGGGCATGTTGCAAACCGGTGCCCCTCGCGGAACCACGCCGCCGCGCGCGCGTTCAGACTGTGTTCGGGCGTTGCCAGTGCGATGAGGATATTGGAGTCGAGCAGATAGACCTTACTCTTCGTCATCGAGAGCCTTGACGTCCTCGGTGGTCACGGGCCGGGTGCAACGGAAAATGGGGAAACCGTAATCGCTCATTTCTATGGATGCGCCTTTCGCCCCCTTCGACGATTGCAGAATGAGGTCGCCAACCACTCGTCCGAGGCTGCGGTTCTGGTCCCGCGCGATGGCCTTGGCGATGTAGTAGGCCTCATCTGAAATGTCGAGCGTGGTTCGCACAAACACATAGTAGCACAAACACACAAAATTCCTCCAACCCCACATTCTGGTTATCTGGTATTATGGCATTATGGCGACGAGGAAAATGACTTTCAGCGTACCCGAGCCGCTAGCTGTGCAACTTCTGCGCAGGGTTGCCTCACGCGACCGTTCGCGTTTCGTAAGTGAGGCCGTGGCTGCACGACTGGAAGAGCGCGACGCAGCGTTGATCCGTGCCTGCGAGATTGCGAATCAGGACCTGGATGTGGCCGAAATCGAGAAGGAATTTGACGGAATCGGCGACGAAATGGCGGAACCATGGAAGTGATTCCGGAGCGCGGCGATATCTGGTGGGTAGCGCTCGATCCGACGCTCGGTTCGGAGATTCGCAAGACACGACCCTGCGTTGTGGTTTCGGTGAAGGTGCTAAATGAAAGGCGAAGGACGGTGATCGTTGTCCCGCTGTCGAGTTCGCCGAAGGCCAGCCCGCCGATCCTGATCCCGATCTCCTGTGATGGGCACCCTGCGGTGGCGGTGAGCGACCAAATCCGAGCGGTGGCAAAGGAACGCCTGCGTGGCCGACTGGGCGTAGTCACAACGGAAGAGATGGCGGTACTGGAGGATGGCCTCCGGCAGATCATGCAACTCGGATAGGGCAGAGCCGGGCCACACGGGTTTGGCTCCCCAGGTAAACAGCGGTCAGCCCGGCCCCACCGGTGGTGACGCGGCTGGCGGCGCAGCACGACGAGGAGTAGGACGCGGTGTCAAGAATGGTATAGTCGGACCGAGAAGGGCCGTGCCCAGTGTGGGACGTCCAAGGGTGAATATGGCGACTCCCCTAATCGAAAAGAACGCGGTCCTGGCGACTGCGAACCTGTTGCGCAGTATGGGCGCNNGATGGCGAATCGCAGGTCGCCGGCCGAAAGCTGCCCTTCGAAGACTCTCGACATGTTATGGATCAGTGTAGCACCCGGATAGACGGGCCTCACCAGCCTGTCCACAGTACGCTCCAAACGGGTCGCGAAAAGCGCGGAGCAGGGCCCCGTTCCGGCCGCTGCGATCAAGATAGGCGTAAAGTGATATAGTCGGAGCGAGAAAACGTCGCAGTTAGCACGACCGGTTGAGGATCGAAGGTGGCCACTGTCTTCATCGAAAAAGACCCCCTTACAGCAGCGGCAAACCTGTTGCGCAGTATGGGCGCCACGCAAGTATATCTTTTCGGCTCGGCGGCGAAGGGTGGATTGCGGCCGGATTCCGACGTCGACGTGGCAGTCAAGGGACTGCCACCAGAGGTCTACTTCTCGGCCGTCAGTAAGGCATCGACACTCCTCGGCAGACCAGTCGACCTCGTGGACTTGGATGATCCGACGCCCCTTGTCGATTATCTGCTCCACAGTGGAGAACTCGTTTGTGTCGAGTGACCTCGCGAACAAGCTCCGGCTGGGGCTTGAAGAGCTTGCCACAATTCGGGAACAGTTGACACCATTGGTATCCTTGCCGGCCGCGTCCGCGGGCGTGATCGAGCGGGCTGCTGCCTGCGCGATGCTGCATTCCTTCTACACAGAGATCGAGAAGCTCCTGAAGCTCATTGCCCGCGAGTGGGACGGACAAGCGCCGTCTTCGGAGGCGTGGCACAGGCAACTGTTGAATCAGATGGCGGTTTCCACGGCGACCCGGCCGGCTGTGCTATCTCCGCCTCTGGTCGAAGTGCTGGGTGAGTTTCTTGCGTTCCGGCATCTATTTCGCGGAGCGTCGATTGTGCTGATGCGCTGGGAGAAGCTCATGCCGCTGCTTGCGAGGGTGGATCAAACCTACAAGCAAACAGAAGCCGAAATCGGGACGTTCGTGCGTTTGATCGAAGCGGGGGTCGAATAGTCGAAACACCGAGCCGGAACGGACGGGCTTGGCTTTGCCATCGGGGTGACTCTCCCGCGAATTCGAATCCACGATGGGGTAAGGCTGTTTCCGAGAGTTGTTTTTGGCTCCCCGGGTAGGACTCGAACCCCGCCCCCACCATCAGATCTGCTAATATTGAATAGCCGAAAGGCTCTCCCGCATGCCGTCAAGTTTGCCGCTGGCGTTTCTGGCCGCTCATTCCGCTACCGACCGTTTGGTGCGGAGCTTGTTCGACGACACCTTCGCGGGAATTCATCAGATGGCGTGGTTCGATTGGGCCATGCTGATTCCTTACTTCACGATTCTGGNNCTCTACAACGAGCGCTACGTGGTGGAGCGGCTCATCGACGAGGTGGTCAAGATCGAATATCCGAAGGACTTGCTCCAGATTCAGGTTTTGGATGATTCCACGGACGACACCGCTCCCTTCGCCGAGGCGCTGGTGGAGCGCTACCAGGCGCTGGGCCACCCCATCGAATATCACCACCGCGCGAACCGCCACGGTTTCAAGGCCGGCGCGCTTCAGGAAGGGCTCGAAACCGCGACCGGAGAGCTGGTGGCGGTGTTCGACGCCGATTTTTGCCCGCCGTCCGATTTCCTCGAGCGCACCGTCGATTTCTTTGTGGATCCGTCGGTCGGGGTGGTGCAAACCCGCTGGAGCTACATCAACCGCGATTACAACTTCCTGACGGAAGTGGAAGCCATGATGCTGGACGGCCACTTCATCCTCGAGCACGGGGCCCGGTCGCGCGCGGGGTACTTCTTCAACTTCAACGGGACGGCCGGCATCCTGCGCAAGAAGATGATCGACGACGCGGGAGGCTGGCAGCACGACACGCTCACGGAAGATTCGGATCTGAGCTACCGCGCCCAGCTCAAGGGCTGGCGTTTCGTTTACCTGCCCGGCCTGCACTGCCCTTCCGAGCTGCCTGTGGAAATGCATGGCTTCCAGGTGCAACAATCGCGCTGGGCCAAGGGGCTTACGCAGGTCGCCAAGAAACTGCTGCCCGCGATTCTCCGCGCCGACGTGCCGAAACGCGTAAAGGCCGAGGCTTTCCTCCACCTGACACCCAACATTTCCTTCCCGCTGATGATCGTGCTTTCGGCGCTGATGCTGCCCGTGATGATCGTGCGCTTTTACATGGGCGTGTGGCAGATGGTGTTCATCGACCTGCCGCTCATCGTGGCGTCGTTCTGGTCGATCTCGCTGTTCTACGTGATTGCGCAACGCGAGCTGTACCCCAAGCACTGGAAGCGGTCGATCCTGATGCTCCCTATGCTGATCGCGGTGGGGGTGGGGCTGACCATCGTCAACACGCGGGCCGTGCTGGAAGCGCTGTTCGGCATTCAGAGCGGCTTTGTCCGGACGCCCAAATTCGCGATCGGCGAGCGGCAGGTCAACCTGGAATACAAGAAGTACCGCCGCCGCAGCGGCTGGCTCCCCTACGCGGAGATTCTGGTGGGCACGTACTTTGTGGCGATGAACGTGTTCGCCATCCAAACCTACAATTTCTTCGCGATTCCCTTCCTTCTGCTCTTCGTCGTGGGCTACTACTGGGCGGGCTTCGGCACCCTGTACCAGGAATACCAGGGCCGGTTGCGCTGGCTCAAGCAGCGGAACCTGGAGCTGGCCCGGCAGTTGTAATCACTTCACCGCCGCCCGCGAAAGGTCCCGTGTTCCTGGAGTGCGAGAATGTTCGCGATTACGCCAGGGTGCGGCTGAACGATGTGGATCTGGACGCCCACGGCTGGCGGCAGCAGGAATTGGAGCGAAGAGTTACGCCCTCTCGATAATCCTTCCATCTCTCATGTGCACGATGTAGTGCCCGTAGGCCGCGGCTTCGGGGTTGTGCGTGATCATGAGGATGGTCTGGCCGAGGCGCTCGTTCAGTCCGCGCAGGACTTCGAGCACGGCCTTAGAGCTTTCACTATCGAGATTGCCGGTGGGCTCGTCGGCCAGCAGAATGGCGGGNNGCCACGCGCTGTTGCTCGCCGCCGGACAACTCGCTCGGTTTGTGGTCCAGCCGGTTGGCGATGCCGAGCAGCCGGAGGGCCTCCTCGAACGACGCCTCCGGCTTCGAATCCGCGCCTCCGATATAGCGCGCGATGGCGATGTTGTCGCGCGCCGTCAGGTTCGGCAGCAGGTTGAACTTCTGGAACACGAACGCCACGCTGCGCTTGCGCAGGCGAGTGCGGCCGGCCTCGGTCATGGCCGCCAGATCCTGGCCGGCTACGCGCACGTCTCCCGAGGTCGGCGGTGTCAGGCCGCCAATAATGTGAAAAAGCGTGGACTTCCCCGAGCCCGAGGGTCCCACGATGGCCACGAACTCGCCCGGCTTCACGGTGAGATCCACTCCGCGCAGCGCCGCCACATCCACCTTCCCCACCTGGTAAGTCTTGCGCAGGTCGCGGATCTCGATGATAGGGCCGCTATTCATATGCCAGCGCCTCGATGGTGTCGTGCCGGGCGGCGCTGAGGCCGGGGTAGAGCGCGCCCAAGGCGGTTCCGATCAGGGTGACCACACCGGCGATGAGCCACCACAAAGGCACGATCACCATCGGGATGGAGGCCGGCTCAAGCGTCCGGATGAGCCAGCACGCGCCGTAACTCATCGCAATTCCGAGAATGGTGCCCCCCATCCCCAAGATCACGGCTTCGGTCAGGATGATCCGCAGAATGAAAACCTGCGACGCACCGAGCGATTTCAGAATGCCGATCTCGCGCGTCCGCTGCAGCACCGCCATGTACATCGAGAGCAGTACCACGGCGAATCCGATGATGACCCCGATCGCCATGATGACGATGATGAATTCCCTCAGGGCCGGGATGTTGTTCACGTTATAGAGGGACGTGAACTCGGCCATCGAGTAGATCGGGTAATCTGGCAGCTTTTCCTTCAGGCCCTGAACCACGGAGGCGGTGTTGGCCGCGTTGTCGAGCTTCAGATAAATCTGGCTGACCTGGCCGATGTGGCTGGTCTTCTCCTGCAGCACGCCCAGCGGAAACACGATATGGGCCAGCTTGCCGCCTTCAATGATGCCGCTCACCCGCCACGGGGTGTTGAGAATGACGATCCGGTCCCCTACATGCGCGCGTTGCTGGTCCGCGTAGAACTGGTCGATGATGACGTCGGCCGGACCTTGAAAGGGACCTCCGTGAAGGTAGGTGAAGCCCCCGCTCATCCGGTCGAATTGCTTCAGGTCGATGCCGGTCGCTCCCAGCGTGATGCCCTGGACGGGTTGATTGACGGCGCCCACGGCCATCTGGACGTGCGGCTGTTTCCCCAGCCAATCCACAATCTTGTCGGAGATCCCGCCACTCAGAGTCAAGAGAGTGGACCCCGGCGGACGAACGATCACGTCGGCGCCGATGCCGCGCGTGCGGCGCTGGCTGTCTTCCAGGAAGCCGTGGCTCAGGCCCACTAGACAGAGGATGAGGGTCACGGGCACGCCGATGAGCAGGATGCTGAGCAGGCTGCGCATGGGTTTGTGCTTGAGGTTTTCCAGAACGAGCTTGNNGTAGTCCCTTCCGGCTGGTCGAGCACAAACTTATCATCCGATACGCCCTTGTTGATGTCCATCTTCACGATATCGATCACCACGGCGTACTCGTCGTGCGGGCGGTTGATTTCGATGTGCTTGGGGAAGGCTAGGTTATCCTCGGGCCGCCACTCCGTGTAGCGCGCGTCGGTGAGAATGTTGCCGGCCGCGTCGAAAATCAACTGGCGCGCCATGGTGAGGTTGTAGCGATTGAACCAGACGGTCCGATCGAGCTGCAACTGTCCCCCGCCGTTCACGTGGACCACGTGCAGGACATAGAATGCATTGTCCTCGTCGGTGAAGTTCTCCAGCAGGAGCTGGTCGCGATTGGCATCGATCGGCCGCACTAGCAGTGCCTCCAGAAAGTGTTGGGGGCGCAGGTTTTCCAGCTTGTTCTCGGAGGGCTGATCGATTTCGTTGCGGCCTACCAGGAAACGGTTTCGGGCCGGGACGTAAAGTTTGAAGTTCGTGCCGTCCGATGCCATGTCGAAAGCCTTGTTCCGCACCACGGGGTAGAGGCCGATGAGGCGGATATCGCCGGGTTTTCGAAAGAGAATGAACGCGCGAACGTCCTTGTACTCGGTGATCTTGCTCTTCTCCGCGCTGCCGAGCGCCGGCACCATGTCCACGGTAGCGTTGAAATCGTGAATGGCTTCGTATTGTCTGGCAATGATGTCGACCAGTGTGGACCGGTCCGCGACGAGCAGCGGCTGGGTCGGCTTTCCGCCGTTGCGGGCGAAGGCACGGCGCCGCGCCAGGCAGGAAGAAAGCCCAAGCGGGATCAGGCAGAGCAGGAGAATGGCGGCGGGGGCGCGCCTGAAGAGCATAGTTTCATTGTAGGCAGCCGGTTGACGGATGTGTCAATTCAGTGCCCGCACGGGTATGATAAAGTAGAAAATAGCCTTGAGCACGATGGGCCTGTGGCGCAGTTGGGAGCGCGCTTCCATGGCATGGAAGAGGTCGTGAGTTCGAATCTCACCAGGTCCACCAAAACGTTTCAAACACTTAGGGTCCCCCGCCAGCCAAGAACGTCGCCACTGGAGTCCAAATGCGAGCTGCACTTTTCCTCCGGGAGCCGTCTTCGCCCCCGCAGGACGGAACACCTCTTCGGCCCTCGCCTCCCTGGTCGCCTGGTCTTGCTCCGCCCATCGCCTCCGTCTACCCCGTTGCTCCACGGAATTCATGGTGCCGTATGCCGACCCCTGTGCAAAGGGATAAAATGGCATCACAAATGGCAACTTATAACCGGCGACGACTATTCCAGGCGGCGGTGGCAGGCGCCGCGCTTCGGGCGGCCGCGCAGACCGCACCACGGGGCAAGATGCGGCTGGGTGTCATCCTCAGCATTTCCCCGGACCCCGAAGCGGCTATCCGGCGCGTGCATGAACTGGGGTTTCCAACCTGCCAGGTGAGCGTGCGCGAGACGGACAACGCGACGGCCGCGAAGTTGCGCGGCGCGCTCGACAAGTACCGTGTCGCGGCCACTTCGGCCGTATCCACCGGCCCGGGTCCGGAGGTCTACGACTTCTACCAGGGGCCGCTGACCATCGGTCTCGTGCCGCGTCAGTACCGTCAGGCGCGCATCGCGCGCATGAAAGAGGTTTCGGATTTCGCCAGCAAGGCCGGGATCCCCGCCGTTCAGAGCCATTGTGGGTTCATTCCCGAGAACCCCAACGACCCGCTGTACACGGAGGCGGTTGAGGCAATCCGCGCCGTGGCGGAGTTCTGCAAGAAGAACGGGCAGAACTTCCGCTGCGAGACCGGGCAAGAGACCCCCATCACGCTGGTCCGGGCCATTCGAGACGCCGGTCTGGACAACATCGGCGTGAACTTCGACGCGGGCAACCTGATTCTGTACGGCAAGGCGAACCCGGTGGACGCGGTGGAAGTCTTCGGGACGTTCATCCAGGGAGTGCACGCCAAGGACGGGTTCTACCCCACCGATCCCAAAAAGCTCGGGCGCGAGGTCCCCATCGGCGAGGGGATGGTGAACTTCCCGGAGTTGATCGGGAAGCTGAAAAAGATTGGGTACCAGAATCCGCTCACCATCGAGCGCGAGATCGCGGGTGAGAAGCAGACGGCGGACATCCTCGCCGCCAAGGCGTATCTGGAAAAGTTGATCGGATAAGGAGCGAGTCGATGAACAACGAAACCACGGGCCGGCGCACATTCCTCCAGGCGGCGGGAATTGCCGGCGCGTTTACCATCTTGAAGCCCCGCGTGGCGCGCGGCAGCGCGGCGAATTCGGCGGTGCGCGTGGGCTTGCTCGGCTGCGGCCGGCGCGGCAGCACGGATGCCACGAACATCGCCCAGAATACGGATGCGCGCGTCGTCGCGCTGGGAGACATGTTCCAGGATCAGATCGACAAGGCCAGGCAACGCTTCGACAAGCTCGCCGAATCTAAAGGCTACGCCGGGGTGTCGCAGACCTTTGTGGGACCGAAGGCGTTCGACGAGATCGTGGGGTCGAAGGAAGTGGACGCAGTGGTTATAGCCACCCCGGCGTATTTCCACCCGGAACACCTGGCGGCGGCGGTGGCGGCGGGCAAGCACGTCTATCTCGAGAAACCCGTGGCGGTGGACGTGGCTGGGGCCAAGCGCGTCCTCGAAACCGGCAAAAAGGCGGAGGGGCGGCTCAGCCTCGATGTCGGTTTTCAGATCCGCATGGCGCCGCCCTTCGTGGAGCTGGTGAAGCGCATCCACGATGGCGCGCTGGGTGAGATCGCGGCCGCGGAGGCGCACTATTATGCCTTGCAGCCGGAACAGCGCAACTGGCCGAATGCCTCCGGAAATGCGCTGCGGCTGCGCAACTGGATCGAGGACCGCGTGCTCTCCGGCGACATCATTGTCGAGCAGAACATCCACGCTCTCGACATCTGCAACTGGGTGTTGAAGGGCCACCCGCTGAAGGCCATCGGAAGAGGGGGACGGAGGGGCCGCGCCGGAGCGCCGGGTGACGATTGCTTTTCGCACTTCGACGTTGTGTTCCAGTATCCCAACGACGTGCACGCCAGCTTCAGCTCGACGCAGTTCGGAAAGGGGTCGGTCGAAGTCAGCGAGCGTTTCTTCGGCACTCGCGGCGCCTCGCAATCGCCCTACAGCGGGCTGTTGGGAATCGTGGGCGACCAGCCCTGGACCTGGGCGGGAAGCGAGAAATCGCACGATACCGCGTTCTCGGCAAGTGGGTCGTTCTCGGACAATCTCGCCCAGGCAGATTCGGAAAAACAGAAGGCGTTTATTGGCAGCATCACCGGCGGCCAGTTCCATAACCAGGCGGCCATCGGGGTGGAGTCGGCGCTGACGGCCATGCTTGGCCGGCAAGCGGCCTACACCGGCCGTGAGGTGACGTGGGAGGGCCTGCTGCACTCCAACCAACACTGGGAGTCCGGCATCGACCTCCGCAAGCTGACATAGCGATGACCCCCAAGGGTCGCCAACTCAGGCGCGGGAGCGAGACACGGGGGAACGCGCGCCTAAATATCCGCGAAATTGCAATTCACGTTTCACGGGAGGAGAACTGTTCCGGAAGTTGTGTGTGATTTCAGGAGTGCTGGCGACCGCCGCTCTCCATGCGGAAACCGGATACGACGCGTGGCTCAGGTACGCCGCGCTGGATGCAACCGCGGCCGCCCCGTACCGGCAGGCCGTGCCCGCCGTGGTGACGGCTCTGAGCGACTCGGCCGTGCTCGGCAGCGCCGAGCAGGAATGCATCCGGGGAATCCGCGGTATGCTCGGCAGAACGCTGCGGGTTGAGTCCGCCGTACCCAAGGAAGGCGCCATCGTGCTGGGCACGCTGGCCGATTTTCGGAAGGCCGCCCCGCAATTCAATCTTGCCGGAACGCGGCCGCCCACCCGCCAAGGGCGACTACAACGGCGCCGAGGAGTGGCGCACGGTGTCGCCCGACTATTTCCGCACCCTGCAGGTGCCGTTGCTGCGCGGCCGGGGTGTCACGGAGCGCGATACGGGCAGTTCACCGCTGGTAGTGGTGATCAACGATGCCATGGCGAAAAAGTACTGGCCCAAGGAAGAAGCTTTGGGCAGGATCGTCGTGATCGGCAGGGGTCTCGGTCCGCAGTTTGAGGAAGGGCCGCGGGAAATCGTCGGCATCGCCGGCAACGTGACCGAAACCGGACTTGCCCGCCACGGACAGAGCGTCATGTACGTGCCGCAATCCCAGATGCCCGATGGTCTCACGGAGCTTTCCGCCGGCGTTGTTCCGTTGGCGTGGGTAGTGCGCACGGCCGGCGATCCGCTGGCGTTTCGCACCGTGGTGGAGCGAGAGATGCGCGCCGTCGACGCCGCCCTCCCGGTGGGACGCCTGCGCTCCATGGATGAGATGGTTTCCCAATCGCTGGCGCGGCAGAACTTCAACACCCTGCTGCTGACGCTGTTCGCTGCGATTGCGCTGCTGCTGGCGGCCGTTGGAGTAGCCGCGGGTTTGGCAGCCGCCTTTGGACTGACGCGATTCCTTGCGAGTCTCCTTTACGGCGTCAAGGCGGCCGACCCGATGACGTTCGCCGGCGTAGCGCTGGCAATCGTGCCGGTGGCGTTGGCGGCGAGTTACATCCCTGCGCTGCGCGCCGCGGCCGTGGATCCCAACCAGGCGCTGCGGCACGAGTAGGCGCGCTCAAGCCCTGGCGCCCCATCCGAGAAGTGCCGACTCGCCCGGGTTCTGATTGGATTGCCGACCATGTACAGCCCGGGTTATCCGCGGCGCGGCACTGACCGGGACTTGCCGATCATGCGCTGAAGTGACGCGAGTTTAGAACGAGTGGCAGGAGCGGCCTCAGGGAGGACTCGTGCGCCAGCGGAGTCGGCACACCTTCGGGTGCCGTCATGCCGATTCGGTCGTGCCAGTATGTGGCCAGTCCGACTTTCGCCGTGCCGACAAGGTCGTAGGCCGAACCCGCCACGAAGAGACAGTGCTCCGGATCGACCTTCAGTTCCTCCAAACCCAAACGATAGGGCCGTGGATCGGGTTTGTAGAAGCCCGCCCGCTCCGCGGTGACCATCACGGCGAGATCGACTCCCAGGCGCTCCGCCGCTATGCGCCCAAGCCGCTCGGAGCAGTTCGTCACTACGCCGAGCGGGACACCAGCGGCCGCGATGGCACCCAAGGTCTCCTGCGCGCCCGGCCAGGGTTGCAACTCGGAGTAGTGCCCCCCGAGTTCCGCCGCAAGACCACGCCGCAGGCCCACGGCCTCAGCCGCGTCGGCGACGAGATCCTCGTAGCCTCGATAGGCTCCGGTTTGGTAGGTGATCCGCAGATACTCAGCGCGCCAGCGCCGCCCGCTCCCGGCATCACCCGCGATCGCATTCCAAAGCGACCAACTGTCGAGGAGCGCGGTCAGAAGGTCAAACAGAACGGCATCGTAGCGGCAACTGCGAGGCTCTCTTGAGGTTAGGCCTATTTCCAACTTCGGGACCTCCATTTTAGTCCGCTTCTCAATCCTGTTTTAAGGCCTCGGCGATTCCCGTCTCGACCAACGGGCTTATGAGCGCGTAGCCGGCCGCGTTGGGATGGACCCCGTCGGGGCTCAACTCCCTTTTCATGGCATGTTTCTCATCGGACATGGGTGCGTGACAATCCACGTACACCACCCCGCGCTTGGCGGCGTACTCTTTCATCCATGCGTTCAGGGCGACGATCTTCTCGGCGGGCTCCATTCCGGGCTGCCACCAGTAATCGTATGCNNCATCGAAGCGATATTGTCCTCGATCATCTTTTGTGTCGAGCGGCCTGTGTTCCCCGCAATGTCATTGGTACCGGCCAAAATCACGACCACCTTCGGCTGTAGCGCGATCACATCGGGCCGGAAGCGGATGAGCATCTGCTGCGTGGTTTCCGAACTGATGCCACGGCCGATATAAGGCTTCCCGGGGAACAGCGTGGTGAAGCTTCTGCCCCAACCGGCGGTAATGGAATCTCCCAGGAAAACCACCCGATTCTCGCCCGGCGCCGGAGAAGCGAGTTTGGCGTTCGCCTCCCGGTAGTACTTCAGGTCGGCCGGATCGGTCTCCAGCGCCAGTTTCCACTTGCTGACCTGGGCTGCCGGCGGGGCCGGCGGCGCGGGTGTACTTGCCGGGTTTTGCTGGGCAAACAAGCTCGCGATGGTGAGTGCGCAGCACACCGCAAATCCTACTGGTAAAACCTGTTTCATTTGCATGACTCTTTCCTTTCTCTCGACGCTACCGCTGCCCCTGTACCGCGCGGCCAGCGGATAGTCGCACAGCGGCCTTGTCCGCACAACCTTGCCGGTGACCACGCGACTTGCCTCAACCCAGCAGCTTCTGCCTGCTGAGCGCGAAGCTCGCCGCCTGCCAGCCCGCGCGAACCTCTTCTCACCCCTTCGCCGGATACCCCACCGTCTGCCCGTAGAGCACCTTCTGCCCAGGTCGTAAGTTCAGCAACTGAGTCACAGACGGCCCGTCCACAAACGCGCGGAACCAGCTCGCCAGCCCTTCCGATGCCGCGAACAAGTACACGTTCTGCCCGATAAAGCCTGCGTGCGCGTTCGACCATGCCGTCTTCGTTTCCGCTGGCAGTCCGCCCCGGTACTTGTCGAGATCCGCGACGTAGACCAGGCTCAAGGGAGCCTTGGCGACCCCGGCTTGTGTCCCGGCCTTCGCGCGATGGTCTCCGGCCACCACCGGTTTCAGGCTGTGCGCCTTTTCGTCGAACAGGTACACGCCTTGTTCCAGGAACACATACAGGCTCATTTCCTGGGCATTCATGGCCGAAGGGGCCGTCCTCCCGTTGTTTGCCGCGCGGTTCACGCCCCAAGCCGCCCACAACAAATTGGAGAGCATCTGCGGCGATAGTTTTTCCTCGCTGATATTTCGGGTGGTTTTCCGATCGCTCAACGCCTGCATCAGCGGCCGCCCGCCCTGCATCTGCGGTTTGGGCAATGCCATGCCCGCCAGTTCCTGAGCCGACCCGCGCCTTGGCCGTCCCGCTAGAGCCGCGAACACCGGGACCGCCGTAGCCGCCTCGCGCAAGAAGTTCCTACGATGCATGACTGTGTCGTCCTTTCGGAATCAGGATAGCGCAGTCTGATTTGAAACCCCAACGCCTCGGGGAGCCTCCCACCCAGGCTCGGCAAAGCCGCTACCGATATTGCCGCTCCACGCTCCGCCAACAGGGCCGCGACTCCGGAACAGAGCTTGCCGGTCGAGCCGCCCGGCACGTCTGCCATGTCGGCGCCGCGCTCCTTCGCCCCAATCGAAAGTGCCCCGGCCCAATCCCGAGCCGCTGGACACTGACAACAATATCTAGGGCGCTGGAACCCCGCGAAAGGAGTATGCTTTGGGACAGTTGGGAGCTAGAATGAAAACCGGTCTGGGAGGAGCCCATGACAACTTTCATTCGCACGGTATTCGCAGCCTGTTTATCGCTCGGCCTATCGGCGCCCTTCGCGGCAGGACAAGACCAAGACGTGGAGGGAAGCAAGGACCATCCCTTGATTTCGCGATATCCCGGCTCGGTTATCAAGAACTATCTCACCAAAGAGTTCGATGAGGTCACGCTTCCGCTCGGCAAAGTCATTGACCAGAAATTTGCCAAGAGCCAGCATCTGGAAGGGAAGGTCACCCGCATCGTTTATGCAGCTCCCCAGGGACGCTCGGTGCTGGAGGTCTTTCGCAACTATCAAGGCGCGCTCAAGAAGGCCGCGTTCGAGACGCTCTTTACTTGCGGCCCGCAGGACTGTTACGCGTCGGGGGGTTCGACTCCAAGGGTGTACGGTAGCGGCGATTACGACGATTACTGGGGACCCGACCACGGGATTCGATACGTTTCCGCGAAGCTCGCGCGGCCGGAGGGCGACGTTTATGTGAGCTTGCTCGTGGACGATCAAGGCGGGCTTGGCGGACCCGGCGTCGGCCTCTACGTCATCGAAATGAAGCCCATGGAGTCGGAGCTCATCACGGTGGACGCCGCGTCGCTGGCCAACGACATCAACCGCACCGGCCACGCTTCGGTTTATGGGATCTATTTCGACACCGGCAAGGCCGATGTCAAGCCTGGGTCCGACGCGACGCTGAAAGAGATTGCCAAGCTGCTTCAAGGCGACGCCAAGCTGAAACTCTATGTCGTCGGGCACACCGACAACCAGGGCACGCTCGACCTGAACATGGACCTTTCGCGCCGGCGCGCCGAGGCGGTGCTCGCCGCGCTCACGATGAAGTACGCGGTTCCGGCCGGCCGGCTGCGGGCCTACGGCAGTGGTCCCTACGTTCCGGTGGCGTCGAATGACAGCGAGGACGGCCGCGCCAAAAACCGCCGTGTCGAGCTGGTGAAGCAGTAGAAATTGGGCGCGCGGCTGCACGTTGGCGTGCAACTCACCGCTTCAGAAGCTTGTCCACCGCCTCCGCCGCTGCAAGGGTGAGGCAAGCGTCACCGGGAAAAGCTACTTCATGAGTTTCTGGTAGCGGAGCCAGTCGCCGAAGCGCTCGATCCAATTGTCCGTGGGCTGATCGTGTTTGGGCATGCCGAAACCATGGCCGCCGGCAGCGTAGGTGTGCAACTCGGCGGGCTTGCTAGCGGCTTTCCAGGCCAGGAAGAGCGAAGGGCTGGAGGCGGATACCGGGTCGTTGTAGGCGTGCAGGAAGAAGATGGGCGGAGCGTCGTCGGGGACCTTCACTTCGGCGGCGTTTTCGCAGCAGCCGTAAATGGAGGCGACGAAGGCCGGGCGGTTGGCGGCGGTGTGATCGAGGGCGGCCTGGGCGGCTACATAGCCGCCCGCGGAGAAGCCCATGATGCCGACCTTGGCGGGATCGAGACGCCACTCAGCGGCGTGCTGGCGCACGACTTCGATGGCACGCAGCCCGTCGGCGGCGGCCATGGCGCGAATCTGAGTCTGGGGCCCGGCGCCACCTCCCGCGGTGGCTCCGCGGCCTCCGGCCGCTCCACCTGGGCCGGCCGCGGCGCGGCGGGCCTGGGATTGGGCGAACTCCTCATCGGTTCCAGTGTCGGTGAGGCGGTACTTCAGAACCAAGCCGGCCACGCCGTGCCGCTGGAGCCAGTCGGCCACCTCCGTGCCCTCGGAGTCCCAGGAGAGCATGCGGAACGCGCCTCCCGGCGCGACCACCACCGACGCTCCCGTGGCGGTCTCAGCCGGGGGAAGATAGACCGTGATGCTGGGCTTGACCACGTTGCGCACGGCTTTGAGACCGGAATTGCCCACCGTGTACTCGGCCTCCTTCTGAGTCCAGGTCTCGGAGCCGGGGGCGCCGTTGGGCCATAGCATCACCACGTTGGTCTGGGCCGGCAGCACAGCGGCTGCGAACGGATGTTTCTCCAGGAAGACGATGCCGGCATTGTCCGGGTGCGGCCGCATGCCAACCTTGTCGCCGAGCTCCATCACCAGGTCGCTGCTGGCCGGGCCAAAAGGCGGCCAGCGGGGCAGGCCGTCGCCATTGGGGTCGAGGTTCTTGGCGAAGTTCACCCAATAGGACGATACGACGCTGGCCAGCTTCAGATCGTACGCCTCCGGCTGCGCATTGCGGAAGGTGTCGCTGTTACGCAGCACTTCGGTCTTGCCGATGTTGTTGAACACGTAAGCCAGGTCTTCCCCATGGGGCGCTCCCAGGTGAAGAGCATCGGCCGAAATGTTGGCCGGGGGTCCGCCCGGGGTCATGCGCGTGAAGTAATAAACGTAGGCCTTGGAGCCGGCTTTCGCCTGCGCCTCCGCCCAGAGCCGCACGTTCAGCCCCATACTCTCCTCGGTGGCCGACCTCTGCCGCGATTCCATCGCCTGGGCGTCGGTATCCGCCGGGTACAGTTTCAGATACTCCGTGGCCGCGTCGCCGAACCTCCGATGCGCCTGTTCGATGAACTGCTGCGAGTTCATGCGGCCGCGCGCGAACAAGCTCCCTTCGTCGGAGTTCGACCCCACCAGCGCCGGCACGCGGTTCTGTTTGCCCTCCTGAAAAAGGGCCAGCGGCGGCTCGGGCAGCACGTAGCCATCGGTGTTCGGGCCGGCGGTGAATGTCGCCGTAATCAATTCCGCGGCCGGCTTGGCGCGCAACTCCGCCAGCGATTTCGCCCCCACCGCTTCGGCGAACTTCACGCCCTTGGCCTCGGCATCGGCCAGAGACCCGTTGTTCAACATGCCATTGAAGGACGCGCCGCTCTCCCCAATCACCGCCCGGAACAGCCCTTTCGCCAGCGGCGACGCTTGCAGGCAGTTCACCGCCATCGACCCCGCGGACTGGCCGAAGATCGTCACTTTGGCCGGGTCGCCTCCCAAAGCCGCGATGTTCCGTTGCACCCACTGCAGCGACGCGATGGCATCCATCAGCGCGTAGTTGCCCGACGCATTGCGGTCCGATTCCCTGGTCAGCTCGGGATACGCCAGAAAACCGAGTGCTCCCAGCCGGTAATTGATAGTGACCAGCACCACGCCCTTCCGCGCCAGTTCTTCTCCGTCGTGTAGCACCATGGCGCCGGTGCCGTCGCGGAAGCCCCCGCCGTGAATCCATACCATCACCGGGAGCTTGTCGGCGGCGGATTTCGCGGGTGTCCACACGTTGAGGTAGAGGCAGTCCTCGCTGCCCTGGGTCTCCCGTGGATTGGTGCGCAGCGGCTGCACGCACCGCGCCTGGAACTGGTCCATTTTGCGCACGCCGGCCCACTTCGCGGCCGGCCGCGGCGCTCTCCAGCGCAAGTTGCCGGCCGGAGGCGCCGCATAGGGGATGCCGCGGAACACATAGATTCCGGGCGTGGATGTCGGGATACCGGAAATATCTCCGCTGTCGACGTGCACGGTGCCGTCGATCGCGGCCGCGAGCGGAAGAACGCCCGCGATGAAAATGGCCAGGAGCTTCATGCGCTTCCTCCTCTTGAAAGGGATCAAGATCACTTTAATCGCTATCCGGGTCGGCGTCGCCGCGAGCCACGGAACCGAACAGAAAGATGCGTTCCGGCTGGTACGCTGCGAGTAGACGGCGCACGGCCTCGGCGAACGCCGGATCATCCGCCGCCGGGGTTCTCGAAGCTGTGGTGCGTTCCGCCGCCATCGCTTCACCGCTTCAACGCGTATCCGGGGCCAAGGGCTCGATCAACCGAATTAGCTCAGGCAAATCCGAGGTCACCATTTTCCAGACCTCCTCCGGATCCACGCCCTCATAAAAGTGGATGAGTTTGTCGCGGGTTCCGGCAATCAGTTTCCACGGCACTCCCGGATGCACTTCTCGGAATTCGGGCGACAATCTCTTGACCGCCTCGCCAATCACCAGGAGCTGGTGCAGCACGGCAGACTGAGTTTTCGCGTCTGCCAGGAATGCTTCCTTGTCCGCGGGCCCCCTGAACTCGATCGCCAGGTGCGCAGCTTTCAGAATGTCGAGAACGTGTGCTTCATCGCGAGGCAAAGTACGGCTCCGCGCTCTCCAGGATGGCCTGGCGCCGAATCCAATTTGAGCTGCGCTCGATTGCGCGCTGGGAAACCAGGTCGACCTTACGCCCGACGATGCCCGAGAGTTCCTCTTCCATCGCAACGTGATCCAACAGGCTCGGGTCTGCATCCGGCGCGAAAGTCACCAGCAAGTCCAGATCGCTGTCCCGGCGGAAATCTTCGCGCAGCGCAGACCCGAACACGCGCAGTTCGGCGATCTTCCACCGGCGGCAGAACTCATCGAGCCGCTCTGTCGGAATGGGAATCTCCGTCCGCATGGCATCCTTCCCTCACCAGTTTGCCACATCCGCCCTCGCGGCCGGCGACGGAAAGCAGCGTGTTATGGTTGGGGTTGGCCGCCTGGCTCGACGGGGCGACAGGCCGGGGACCCTGCCCGGTTGGCGGCAATTCACTCTCAGGGAATCGCATAGGGAGCGATGGATTCACCAGGCTCAAACGGAAAAGATCAGGGGGCAGCGTCCCGCGCCCGCCAACGGCCACGAGGAAGCGCGCGCCGGGTGGTGCTCCGTCCCTCATGGCCGTATTCTATGGATGTGCGACACCCTCACGTGGCAGAACTCATGCTCCTCGGAGCCATCCTCCTGTACCCCGGCGGCAGCCCCGGCGCAAGCTCCCAGACCGGCTATTACCCGGCACGCCACTGGCGGACCGCCCAGCCGGAATCGCAGGGGGTGGATTCGCGGCTCCTCACCTCCGCCATCGACCAGGTGATCGAGCAGCGGCTGGGAGTTCACAGCTTCCTCGTGATTCGCCACGGATATGCCGTTCTCCATGTTGATTTCTATCCGTACAGCTCGGACACGCCCCACGACCTGGCATCCGTAACCAAGAGCATTACCTCGGCCCTGGCCGGCATCGCTGTGGGTCGGGGCCTCGTCCGGATGGACCAGCCGCTGCTCTTCTTCTTCCCCGCCGAAAGCCCCGCCAACCCCGATCCGCGCGCGCGGCGGATCACCGTGGGCGACGTGGTCCACATGGAATCCGGCCTGGATTGCGGATACGCGCCCGGCGAACAGGAACTCGAGCTGATGAAGCGGTCGCCGGACTTCGTGCGCTTTGCCCTGTCGCTCCCCATGCGCCACGACCCTGGCACGCACGCCTCCTACTGTAGCCCCGGATACCACCTGCTGGGTTCCCTGGTGGCCGTGGCCGCCCATCAATCGGAACTCGATTTTGCCCGCCGGAGCCTGCTTGCCCCCTTGGGAATCCGCACCGTGATCTGGGCCGCCGACGCGCAGGGCCGCACCCACGGCTGGGGCGACAGCCACCTCTTCCCCGAAGACGTGGCCAAGATCGGCAATCTCTACCTGCACGGTGGCCAATGGGAAGGCCGTCAGATCGTGCCCCGCGACTGGGTGGCTGCCTCCCTCGTTCCTCCTCCCGGTGGCAGCGGCGACCCAGGAGGCCAAGGCTACGTCTGGCACGTAGTCCGGGGACCCGAGGGACTCCAGTACGGCGGCAGCGGGCGCGGCGGCCAGAGCCTCATCGTGTGGCCCGATCTGGATACCGTGGTGGTGATCCTGGCTGGTGGCAATCCGGGACGGATTGCCGGCGCCATCCGCCAAGCCATCCAATCCGACCGGCCTCTCGCTCCCAATCCCGAAGCCTGCCGCCGCATGCAGGCCCGCGCCGCCCAAGCAGCCCTCGAGCCCCAACCGCAGCCGGCGCCCGAAATGCCGGTCCTGGCCGCCGGGATCTCGGGAGTGGTCTACGACTTCCCGGTCAACGCCTCTCGCCTGGACGCCCTCTCGCTGGAGTTTCGCGCCCCAGGCGAAGCCCGCGTCATGGTGAAGTACCAGGGCGAGGACCTCACTTTCCCGGTGGGCCTGGACGGCCGCTACCGCCGGGGTCCGTACGGCCCGTTCCACCTGCTGGCCGGGGCCATGGGCAAATGGACCTCCCCCAACGAGTTCCTGCTGGACCTGAATTTGATCGCCAACATCAATCACTACACGCTGCGTCTGCGTTTCGAAGGGGACCAGCTCGAAATGACCGCCGACGAAGCCTCCGGCCTGATTCGCGGCGGCCGCGTCATCGGCACTCGCCGGTAGCCGCGGCGCTCCTCCATCGCTGTCCCATTTTTCGCCGCGGGCGTGTCACCCGCGGAGCGTCCCCCCTGTCCGGATAGCGGTAACCCACGCCGAGGCCTCGCCGCTGTTCTGGTATGACAAGTGCAGCTTTGAACTGACGTCCAAAGCCATTCGCCCGGCCCGCCAGAATCCGGAGCGGGCCAGGAGCTGGAGGAACCACTGTGAGAAAGTTAGGCATTCTGCTTGTTTCAGGGCTGGCTATCGCTTCGGCGGGCGCCGCCCAGGATCCGGCACGGGAAGGCATCCTGGACGTCCGCACAGTACCGCTACGGCCGATTGGCGGGAACGTCAGGGCGCAACCTGCCGACTACTTCCCGCTGGCAACCGGAAATCTTTGGATCTACAAGGGAAGCGGAGTCTACTCCGGCACATTCCTCACCTTGGAGATCGCCAAAACCCAAGTATTCCACGGAACCGCCTACTTCCTGTTGAACGGGTTTCCGCAGCAGGACTACTGGCTGCGCGAGGACGCCACCGGATCCGTACTCCAATACGACCCGAGCCAGGCCGCGGAGAAACTCTGGTGGGCCTTCAATTCGCCGCTGGGACAGCAATATTCCACGGATCTCCCCGGTACCTGCTGCCGAGTCGCGATGGTCGCGTCCCGCCGCGCCCAGTACCAGGGTCCGCTGGGTACGTTTGATTCAGCGCTCCAGATTTCCTACCCCGGTGTGTTTCAGGTCGGCATCATCCAGGAGACCTTCCTGCCGGGCATAGGACTGGCGTTCCGCACGCAGGCCACCGGAGGTCCATCCTATGGATCGTGGGAACTGATCTACGCCCGCGTCGGGGGTGTGACGGTGGATTCGGCGCCCGAGCTGAGCTTTTCCATCGCGCTGGACAACTCCATGTACGTCGTCGACATGATGCCCCCGGTGAGCCTCGCGACGGCGGCGCCGCTCTTGACCGCGAGACTGCGCCTCCGCGATACCGCCCAGCCCATCACTCTCATTTTCCCCAGCGGCCAGAGTTTCGATTTCACGATTACAAACGACAAGGGCGTGATTGTGTACCGCTGGTCGGACGGGCAGGCTTTTCCGATGATCGTCCGGACCGAGACTTTCGGCCCCGGAGAGAAGGACTTTGTCATTCAGCTTCGCCTGAACGGTTCTGACAAGGCTCCTCTGCCGGCAGGCAAATATGTCGCGGAAGGCTGGCTTACCACCATGGGCGCGAAGGTCTTCGACGCTTCGGTGCCATTCCAGGTGGCGTGGGTCTATTGACTCTCGACAATCGCGGCATTATAGATGTGAGGCCTCATGAGACGCTTTATTCTGCCGATCCTGCTCGCCGCCGCGCTGCCGGCCGCCGACTCCCGTATAGCGCCTGCGATGAACGCCTTCACCACCGCTTCCTACAAACAACTCATGGGAGGCGACGCGAACCTGATCCTCTCACCCTTCAACATCGCCACTGCGCTCTCCATGGCCCTTGCCGGCGCCCGCGGCCAGACCGCCGAGGAAATCCAATCCGTCCTGCACCTCCATTACGACCCCACCTACGATTCCGCCCTCGGAGTCCTGCTCGCCGACCTCATGAAGGCCGGCAACACCGCGGGCAACGAACTCCACACCGCGAACGGGCTCTGGGTGCAAAAAGGATTCGCCATCCAGCCGGCCTTCGAGAACACGCTCGCCAATAACTACCACGCCCCACTCACGCCGCTCGATTTCATCGCGAATCCCGAGGCGGCGCGATCCCGGATCAACCGCTGGACCGAAGAGCAGACCAAACAGAAGATCCAGAACCTGCTCCCGGCCGGCTCACTCGGTGCCCAAACCCGCCTGGTCCTCACCAGCGCTATCTACTTCTACGGCAAGTGGCAGGACCCGTTCCTTGCCTCGCGCACCCAGCCCGCGCCTTTCACCCTGCCAACCGGCGCCACCACCCAGGCCAGTTTCATGAACCAGACCTGGAACTTCGGCTACACCCAAACGCCGTCCGCCCAGATCCTGGAAATGCGCTACGAGGGCACCGGAATCGCCTTCGACGTCCTGCTCCCGACGACTCTCACCGGCCTTCCCAACCTCGAGAAATCGCTGACACCTGGAAACCTGACCGGCTGGCTCGGCCACCTCACCACTCGGAACGTGCAGGTGAGCCTGCCGAAGTTCCGCGCCGAATCGCAGTTCTCTCTCCGCCGGGCGCTCTCGACCATGGGCATGCCCACAAGCTTCACCGGCGACGCCGACTTCTCGGGCATCGACCCCAAGCGCGGCCTCGAGATCTCCGAGGTGGTCCACAAGGCTTTCGTCGATGTTTCAGAGCAGGGGACCGAAGCCGCCGCCGCCACCGGTATCGCCATGCAGACCACCGCCATGCGCATGCCCGAACAGGCCGTTGTCTTCCGCGCCGATCACCCGTTCCTCTTCCTGATCCGCGACACGCGCACCGGAGTCGTCCTCTTCATCGGCCGTCTGATGAACCCGCGGTAGGCAGGGTGAGTTTCTGCACTCTCCAATTCGTGAGCTCACCGACGTACAGCAGGTTCGGGTTGCGGCAATCCATCGCATTGACCGTGCCGAACTCCTTGATGAGCTTGCCGGCTCTGCCGAACTTGCCAAGCACCCGCCCGTCCAACTCCATCTTGTAGATTTCACCGTTGTCCATCGAGCCGGGGTCGTTGGAATTCGAACTGTAGAGGTACTGGTGAGCGCCCGGGGAGATGCAGATCGCCCAAGGCGCGCCCACCTGGGAAAGCTGACTCTTGAAGACGCCGTTGTTGTCGAAGACTTCGACTCGCTTGTTCCCGGGATCGGCGACGTAAACATTGCCCTGAGCATCTACCGCGATCGAATGCGGCGCGTCGAACTGGCCCGGCTCGCTCCCTTTCGAGCCCCAGGATTCGATGTACTTGCCATTCTGGTCGAACTTCGCGATGCGCGCATTGCCATAGCCGTCGGCGATGAAGATGTTTCCCGCGGCGTCCCAGGCCACGTCGGCCGGGCGATTGAAATTGTCGCCGGGAATGCCTGCGCCGGTTGCGCCTCGGCCCCCTCCACGGCCGGCCGCGAGCGCCACTGCCTCCGGCTTTCGGCCCATCGTCATCAGCACGCGCCCGCCGGAGTCGAACTTGATGACCATGTTCGACCCCCGATCCACGACCCAGATGTTGTCCCGCGGGTCGACGCGCACCGCCTGGCCGAACAGAAACCCGTACACCCCCTGGCCGATCTCGCGGATGTACTTCCCGTTCGAATCGAACTCGAAGAGCCGCGAGCCGCCGTGGGTCAAGGTTCGCGATGCACCAAAGGTCGCAAACTCGCTGCCGGTTCGCGTGTAGACGAAAATGTCTCCCCTGGAATTCGTGGCCACGCCGGCCGCTTCACCCAGATAGACGTGTTCCGGCAGCTTCAGGAAGTTGGGGGCGGAATCGTAGGCTATCTCCGGAATCTGGGCCCACAGCGAACCGGCCAGCAGCAGCGCGGCCGCGGAAGCGTTTCCAATCCACAAGCGTCTCATCTGTGGCTCCCCCTATTTTCCGCTCGGATGAAGAATGATCTTCTGCACTCGCCAGGACGTGATTTCCGAGACCAGGAGCTCGTTTTCGTTGCGGCAGTCGATCTCGTGGGTCGTGCTGAACTGGCGGAGCTGCTTGCCGGCGGTTCCGAACTTCCCGAGGATGGTCCCATCCAGCTCCATTTTGTAAATCTCACCGGTCACGGCGCCCAGCTCGGCATTGTTCGTGTCCGGATTCGAGTTTGAGCTGTAGAGATACTGGTGCGGGCCGGGAGTAATGCAGACCGCCCACGGGGCGCCGACCTTGTCATAGATCGCCTTGAGCTTCAGGTCGTTGTCGAAGACCTGTATCCGGCTATTGCCGCGGTCTCCGACGTAGATGTCGCCCTTCGCGTCCGCCGCGATTGTGTGCGGGGTGTTGAGCTGGCCGGGCTCGGCGCCCCGGGTTCCCACAGAGGCGATGAATCTTCCGTCTTTGTCGTATTTCACAACCCGCGAGTTGCCATAGCCATCGGCGACGAAGATATTGCCGGCTGCATCCCAGGCCACATCGGTGGGCCGATCGAAGCTGTACGGTCCGGGTGTCGACGCGGAGACGCCAGGGGCGGGAGTCGCCGCGCCCGCATCGGCAGGTTCCGGCCGCCTGCCGAGAAGCATCGCGACCCGTCCTTCGGGGTTGAACTTGATGACCATGTTGCTCCCCTCGTCGACCGCCCAGATATTGTCCCGCGGATCGACCCTTACCGCGTGCGCAAACGCAAACCCGTACAAACCCTCGCCGATCTCGCGGACGAAGTTCCCTTTCGGATCGAATTCAAACAGACGGGTCTCCTGGCTGCGGGTGTAGACGAAAACGTGGCCTTTGGAGTTGGTGGCAACGCCGATGCCCTCTCCCATGTAAAGATTGGCGGGGAATTTCAGGAAGTTCGGAACCGACTCAAAGGGGATTTCGGGCACGTTCTGTGCCTTGGCCCGAGCGTTGATCTGGGCTTGGGTCAAACCATTGCTCCGTGCCGGTGTCTGGGCCAACAGCGGCGCGGCAAACAACAGCGCTAAGAGGAAACCACAACCTCGGCACTTCCTCATCATCGGCAGCCTCCGGAGATGGGGTCGGATTCAGCGACCCACGTGCTGCCCAGTATACTGCAATCGCTGTTTACCGTCATGGGCCTCTCTTTCCGCAACGAATCTCGATAGAATCGTTGTTGGCCGCGCGCGATCTGCCGGCCTCGGGAGTCCGTCCGGCATGAAACGCGTCGCCCTGTCGTGGAGCAGCGGCAAGGACAGCGCCTGGGCGCTGCACCTTCTGCGGCAAACACCCGGCGTTGAGGTCGCAGCGCTGATCACGACCTTCAACTGCGCGGCCGATCGCGTTGCCATGCACGCGGTCCGGCGGCGGCTGGTTGAGGAACAGGCCGGGCGCGTCGGCCTTCCCCTGTGGCCCGTGGAACTTCCATGGCCGTGCTCGAACGGCGTGTACGAAGATCTGATGGCGAACGTTTGCCGCCGCGCCGTAGCGGAAGGCATCGGCGCCATCGCTTTCGGCGACCTCTTTCTTCGCGACGTCCGCCAGTACCGTGAGCGCCAACTGCAGGGCTCGGGCCTCGAACCTTTGTTCCCGCTTTGGGAGCTTCCGACAGGCGAGCTCGCCGCCCGCATGATCCGCTCCGGTTTGAAAGCCAAGGTGACCTGCGTCGACCCCAGGAAACTGGACCGTGGCTATGCCGGCCGCGACTTCGACTTCTCGTTCATCTCCGATTTGCCGCCCACTGTAGATCCGTGCGGCGAGAACGGAGAATTTCACACCTTTGTGTACGACGCCCCGATGTTTTCAGACCCCATCCATGTTCAGGTGGGCGAGATGGTGGAACGGGAAGGCTTCATCTTCACCGACGTCCTGTAACGCCGCGTGGTTTCAGCCCCCGTCAGTGCGCTATAGTAGCGCCAGCAATGTTTGCGAGCGTAGATATTGGCGGAACCATCACCTCTTGCGCGGTGGCCAGCGGCGCTGGGCAGATGTTGGCTGAGCGGATTATCCCCACACTGTCACACGAAGGTCCGGACGCCGTCCTGAGCCGGATCGCCGCGACCATTAACGAGTTGGCGGCCAGCACAGGTCAGCGGTTGGCGGCCTTCGGCGTGGGCGTGCCCGGCCTCGCGGATTTCCACCGCGGCCGCACCTTGTTTCTCCCTAACCTGCCCACTGGATGGCGTGACTACCCAGTGGCCGACCGGTTATCGGCCGCCGTGGGTTGCCCGGTCTTCCTGCTCAACGACGCGCGCATGGCGGCCCTCGGAGAACTTTGGTTTGGCCAAGGCCGTGGGGCGAAGACCATGGTCGTCTTCACCGTGGGTACCGGGATCGGTGGCGGGGTGGTAATCGACCGGAAGCTGCGGCTTGGCCCCCTGGGAGCAGCCGGCGAGATCGGGCACCAGACTATCCTGCCGGACGGCCCATTGTGCGGCTGCGGCAACAGGGGCTGCCTGGAAACCCTTGCCGGAGGCCCGGCCCTCATCGGCGCTGGCGTCCGGCTCATGAAGAGCGGACACGCCCCGCGCCTGTATGACATGGTGGAGGGGAATGCCGACCGGGTGACTCCGCGCCTCATGGCGCAGGCGGCCGCGGCCGGCGACTCGTCCGTTCGCGAGGAGTTGTTACGGGCCGCGCGCATGCTGGGAATCGGCGTCTCCAATGTCATCGTGGTGCTCTACCCGGAGCTGGTCGTCCTGGGCGGCGACGTCGCCAATGACGTTGGTCCGTTGCTGATCGACACCGTGAGACGGGAAGTTCGCGAGCGCGTCCGTCTGTTTCCGGTGGACAAGGTGCGCATCGAGAGTTCGGCGCTCCAGGAGAAAGCCGGCCTGTGGGGCGGTATTGCGCTGGCCATCGCCCGCGTCAAACAGGCTGCCGGCCAACCTGCCGCGGAAGCGATATAGCGGGCGGAGAGCTGCCGGACTGATTATTTGAGATCTGGCGGCAAGCGTTGGATCTCCGTTTCGGCCCCTACGAACCCCCAGGTGACCCACACGTGCCCTTTCAGGATGCGGTGGAAGTATTCCTGGGCTTTGGCGGTATCGCCGCCGGAGAGGTGCCAGTTGCCGATGCCGTATGCCACCGTATCGAACGGCAGTTCGACTTCGGGATCGGTGTTGCCCGCCGGCGGTTCGGGGGGCAGCGCCTCGGATTCGCTCATTCGGCCTTGAAAGAAGCGCACCAGATTGAGATAGAACCTTGTGTGAGGCTCCTGGTTGGTCATTTCCGGCGGGATGGCTTCCAGAGCCTTCGCCGCCTCGGCGGTTCGCTTGGCGCGGCGCAACGCGGCATACAGCCAGTTGGTGGAGTTGATGCGCTCATCCGTGTTGGGCGCAGTTTCCACCGCGTGACGAAAGGCGTCGGCGGCCGGAGTGAACTCGCCCAGGAAATAGTGAGCGAGACCGAGGTGGTAGTACGCCGCCATGTTCTTGGGATTGAGAGCCGCGGCACGGCTCAGATCGGCGCGCGCTCGCGCAAACTCCCGCAACGGGAGTTCGCGGTGGCCGCGCTCGGTGTAGAGGTCGCCATTCTGAGGCGAAATCGCCAGGGCGCGAGTCAAGGTTTCGACCGCTTCCCTGTCTTGCCAGACGGAGATTTGCGCCTGCGCCAGTTTGAGCAGCAAGTCAAGGTTCTTGGGGTCGGCGGCAAGGTTCTTTAGCGCGCCTGCGACTGCGCCCTTTTCCTCGGCCAGCGAATAGAACTTCGTGCCGAGTTTGGAAGTGGTTTCGGGTCTGGTCTGAGCGGGCGCGGCAGCAGCGAGCGCAAACGCCGAGGCCAGGAAACAAAAAGAACGCACGGTGGTCATAGCTGCGAAGATTATAGCGGACTCGACCGCCGTTTCCGAAGCCATCGCGCGAACGCCATCGAGGCCGGCGAAGGCCCCGAGACCGGTTCGGAGCTTTCCGACAAGATCGCGCACCCGGACCCCCAAGGCCTATCGCGAGATAACAATACGATTCTTGGTCAACTCATTGGCGTTGTCGAGAATTGTGTTGCGTCGGCTGCTCCCGGCGGTATGCCGAGATGCTCTGACCGGGCCGGCACGGGTTCTTTCGCGGGTGCCCATCTCTGAAGGGCCTCAAACAAAGCTTCCATGGACACGGGCTTGGCGATAAAGTCGTCCATGCCCGCCGCGAGGCATTGCTCCCGACAGCCCGCCATGGCGTCGGCCGTCATGGCAATAACGGCCACGTGCCGGTCTGGCCCTTCCCCGCGCCGGATCTCCCGGGCGGCCTCATACCCGTCCATTTCGGGCATTTGGCAGTCCATGAAAACCAGATCGTAGGGCAGCAGTTCGAACATGCTCACCGCCTCGCGGCCGTTGGCCGCCACGTCCGCGCGCAGCCCCAGTCTCTCCAGCATCCGTANNGGCAACCTTCTGGTTGACCACATTGTCCTCGGCCACCAGCACTCGAATCGGCCAGCCCGCCGACCTTCCGGCCACTGCGGACTTCATCTCCTCCATCCGGCTGGCGGGCTTGGCGGGGGCGGCCGGCACCACGTGCAGTTTCCTGGACCAGGCGGTGGCGAGCGCGTTCAACAGTTGCGATTGGCGCACCGGCTTGGACAGGCACGCATCGAGACTGGCGCTCTCTGTGTGTCTCACCGTGTCCCAGCATCCAACCGAGGTCAGCATCACCAGCACGGTGTCCCGAATGGCCGGGTCCGATTTGATCGCCCTGGCCAGCGTGGCTCCGTCCATGCCCGGCATTTGATAGTCGAGAATGGCGAAATGGTAGGGATCGCCGCTTTGCCGGGCGGCACCGAGACCCTCCAGAGCCTCCTCGCCGGAGTTGAAGCTTCCGTTGCGCATGCCCCAGCTTGTGATCTGTTCATGCAGCACCCGGCGGTTGACTTCGTTGTCGTCCACGATGAGCACGCGCAAGTCTTTCAGGTCGACCACCGGAATGGGGGCCGGGTGGGGTTGGGCATCCAGGGTCAACGGGAGGGTGATCCAGAAGGTGGAACCCTCGCCCGGCCGGCTCTCCACGCCGATGGAGCCTCCCATCAACTCGGCCAGTTGTTTGGAAATGGCCAAACCCAGTCCGGTGCCGCCGTATTTGCGGGTGGTGGAGGCGTCCACTTGACTGAACTTCCTGAAGAGCAGATCGAGCTTGTCCTGGGGAATGCCGGGGCCGTTGTCCTGAACGGAGACGCGCATGCGGGCCTCTTGGGCGTCCTGGCCCTGGCACTCGACGGTGATCAGCACGCAGCCGTCGGAAGAGAACTTGACGGCATTGCCGACGAGGTTGGTGACCACCTGGCGGATTCTGCCGGCATCGCCAATGAAGTGGCGGGGGACAGCCGCGGCATATTGCAGAACCAGATCGAGCTTGCGCTCCTCGGCCTTGTTAGCCAGCATTTCGTCGACTTCTTCAATCGCCATCCGGAGGTCGAAGTGAGTAAGTTCGATGGCCAGCTTGCCGGCCTCGATTTTGGAGAAATCCAGGATGTCGTTGATGACCGTGAGCAAGGCTTCGCCGGAGCTGTGGACCATTTCGGTGAACTCTCGCTGCTCGGGTGTCAGGTCGGTGTCGAGCAGCAGACCGGTCATGCCGATGACGCCGTTCATGGGGGTGCGGATCTCGTGGCTCATGTTGGCCAGGAACTCCGCTTTGGCCCGCGTTGCGGCTTCGGCGGTCACCCGGGCGGCCAACAGCTCACGATTGGCCTGCGTCAAGTCATCCTGCAGATGTTTGGCCCGCAGGACAGCCCGGAGCCGGGCGCGAAGTTCGGCTGGCTCAAAGGGTTTGGTCAGGTAATCGACCGCGCCA
>PLMF01000380.1:215-20771 GCA_003142355.1 Bryobacterales bacterium | reverse complement strand
GGCGGAACCGCCTGCCCCACCACAAATGTAGAAACTCCAGGGGCCGGGCATGCCTCGCCCTGGCGCCGCGTGCTCCCGGCGGCCGGGGGCGAAATTCCCGCGCCCCTAAAGATTACCGGCCAAGAGCCGATACGTTTAAGTGGCGGCCGAAAACCCACGCCAGGGCGCGCGAGAAACTTGTGAGAGTTCAAGGTATTTTCAACACTCTATCTTTTCATGCACTCCGTTCCCCAGGAGGTGTATCCAGGTCTTGCCGAGATGAATAACGGCCAATCCGGTGCAAGTGGAAGAAAACTCGTCTACATCCCGATCATCCACACTCTGGCGGACATGGGCACCCTGGGGGCGGCGGTGCGAGGCATGAAACTGTCGGCGCTGGGGCGGCAGGGTCTGTCGCAGAATGCGGCCGTGGTGGACAAGATGTGGGCCCGGATCGAGAGCGTGGTCGCCAAACTGCCGGTAGCCCCCGGCTCCCTGCGGGTCTATCAGGACGGATTGCCGGTCTGCCGGCACGAGCAGGAGATTGTGTCCGAGTTGGCCTCGGCGGGGAACCGGAACCACGGGTTGCTCCTCAAACTCCAGGCGCGGGGCGCCACATTGATGGGTACCGAGTCGCCCGAGTTGCTCGTTGAAGAATACCAGCTTGCGGCCGCGGCGTTCGCTGCCGGGGCCACCCCCCGCACCCAGGTCCGCCAGAAACAACTGCACGACACGCTGCTCGAGAAGCGAGACCGTTTCATCGCGGCGCGCATCAATGGGACCTTGGGCGCCGGGGAAAGCGGCATTTTGTTCATGGGGATGCTCCATCAGGTCGCCCGGTACCTGGATTCCGATATCGACGTGATTTGCCCGCTGGGCCCGCCTCGGATGGGAAAACGTTCATGAGTACGGTTCAAGGCAGAATCCTGATTGCCGAGGACGAGCCCGAGATGGCCCAGTTGCTGGGGTGCCTCCTGCACCGCGCGGGGCTCACCCCGCTGCTGGCCAAAGACGGAATCGAGGCGCTGCAACTGGTCCGCGCCGGAGACCCCGACGTGCTGCTGGCGGACCTCCGGATGCCGGGCATGGATGGCATGGAGTTGATGCGCAAAGCCAAGGATCTCGACCCCGAGCTGCCGGTGATCCTGATCACCGGATTTGCCGAGGTGCGGGGAGCGGTGGAGGCCTTGCGCGCCGGCGCCCACGACTATCTCGCCAAGCCGTTTGAGCATCAACAAGTGATCCGCGTCGTGCTCCGCGCGCTCAACGAGCGGCGCTTGAAGCTCCAGTTGAAACACCTGGCGGATCACGTCCACCAGGCCCTCTCGCCGCGCGAGACGTTCGGTCCCAGCGAGGCGGTCGGCCGGGTGATTACCGCCATTGAACGGGTCGCGAATTCGAATTTCAGCGTGCTCATCGTAGGCGAAACCGGTTCCGGAAAGGAGGTGGTGGCGCGGGCCATTCACCAGGCCAGCGGGCGCGCCCGGCATTCCTTCATCCCCGTGGATTGCGGAGCCATCCCCGAAATGCTGTTCGAGAGCGAGTTGTTCGGACATGAGCGCGGGGCCTTCACCGGAGCGGACCGCCAGACCATCGGAAAGATCGAGGCGGCTCACGGGGGCACTCTCTTCCTGGACGAGATTTCCAACATGCCGCTGGCCTCGCAAGCCAAGCTGCTCCGCGTGCTCCAGGAGAAGACCCTGTATCGGCTGGGCGGCGCCAAGCCCGTCCAGGTGGACGTCCGCATGCTGACCGCCAGTGGCCACGACCTCGAAGGACTTTGCGATGGCGGTTCCTTCCGTCCCGACCTGTACTTCCGCTTGAACGAGTACACCATCTTCGTCCCGCCGCTGCGCGGGCGCAGAGAGGACATATCCTACCTGGCGAAGCAGTTCCTCGATATTGCCAACATCGAGCTTTCCAAGTCCATCAAGGGGTTTTCCCCGCCGGCGGTCGAGCTGATGTTGGCCTACGGCTGGCCCGGCAATGTGCGCCAGCTTCGGTCGGCCGTCCGCCGCGCCGTTCTCATGGCGGAGGACGTTGTGACCGAAGAACATCTCGGCCTGAGACCCAAGGCGTGCGAACTCCTGCCGGAAGACGAACTGGTGGTGCATTCCTCCGTCCGCGGCCGGCTGTCGGGCGATCTGGCGCTGCGGGAAATCGTCCGCAGCAGCACGGTCCACGTGGAGCGGGTGGCGATCACCCACGCCCTGCGCAGAACGGGCGGCAACAAATCCAAGGCCGCACGCCTTCTCCAGGTCGATTACAAGACCCTGTATTCGAAAGTGAAAGAGTATGGAATTCAGATCGAAGGAGCGCAACTACATGATCAAGAAACACAATGAGAAAGCTACCGAAAGCGGTTTCGAGCTGGGGCTGGGCGGGATTCTCAAGGGCTTTGGGGATCTGGTCGACAAGCTCGGGGAACTGGCCAAAAACGGCGAGCAACTGTCCCGAACCGGCGAGATCCACGGGGCGAATAAAGAGCTGAAGGGCATCTATGGGGTCACCGTCAAGGTGGGGCTGGGAGACGACCGGCCGGTGATCCAGCCGTTCGGAAACCTCCGCCAGGATAAGGAATCCGGGCACACCGTGGTGCAGGAAGTCCGCGAGCCCGTGGTGGATGTCTTCGAGGAAGACAATCATGTCCTGGTGGTGGCCGAGATGCCCGGCGTCGCCAAGGAAGACGTGCATATCACCGTGGAGGACGACCTGCTGACCTTCACCGCCGAGCGCGGCGACAAGAAGTACCGCAAGGAGGTGCTGCTTCCCGCAAGCTGCGACAAGGCCAAGATCGAGGTCGTCTGCAATAACGGCGTAGTGGAAATCAAGTGTAAGAAGTGTAAGAAATGAAAAGTCCGGCCATGGCATCGGAGCGCACCCAAGCGCCCGTTCTCAAACTCAAAGTCACCGAGGCGTTGAGCAAGGATGTGGGGCGGGGGATTGCCCGCATGGGTCCGGAAGACCTCGACCAGCTCCAGGTCGCCATCGGGGACCCGGTCGAAGTCACCGGGAAGCGCGGGACGGTCTGCAAGGTGATGCCCGCGCACAAGGAGCTGCGCGGGCAATCCCGCATCCAGATCGACGGGCTGGTGCGGGAAAACGCCGGCGTGGGGCTGGACGAGTTCGTGCAGGTGCGCAAGACCACTTGCCGCCCGGCCGAGCGCGTGGTGCTGGCCTCGGCCGGCGTCCGCCCATCCGAGCGCGACCTGGATTATATCGGCAGTTTGCTCGACGGCCTGCCGGTGCAGGAGGGGAACCGCATCCGCGCCACGCTGTTCGGCAGCCGGTGGGCGGACTTCCGGGTCGAGAGCACCACGCCCAAAGGCCCGGTCCTGATCAATCCCACCACCCGCCTGGTCATCGGCAACCCGCAGCAGGCCGAGGAAGGGGCCGCTCGCTCCACCTCTTACGAGGACATCGGCGGGCTCAAGCCGCAGCTCCAGCGCATCCGGGAAATGATCGAACTGCCGCTGCGCTATCCGGAGGTCTTCGAGCGGCTGGGCATCGACGCCCCCAAGGGCGTGCTGCTGCATGGTCCGCCCGGCTGCGGCAAGACTCTGATTGCGCGCGCCATCGCGCATGAAACCGAGGCCAACTTCTATTCCGTGAGCGGTCCGGAAATCATCCACAAGTTCTACGGCGAGAGCGAAGCCCATCTGCGGAAGATCTTCGAGGAGGCCACGCGCAAGGGCCCCAGTATCATTTTTCTGGACGAGATCGACGCCATTGCCCCGCGCCGCGAAAACGTCGTGGGAGAAGTCGAAAAACGGGTAGTGGCGCAGTTGCTGGCGCTCATGGACGGGCTCGCCAAACGGCGGCAACTGATCGTGATCGCCGCCACCAACCTGCCCAACATGCTCGATCCGGCCTTGCGCCGGCCGGGGCGCTTCGACCGCGAAATCGCCATCCCCATTCCCGACCGCCATGGGCGCGAAGAGACGCTCGCCATCCACAGCCGCGGCATGCCGCTGGCCGGGGACGTCGACATGAGCCATATGGCCGAGATCACGCATGGCTTTGTGGGTGCGGATCTGGAAGCGCTGTGCCGCGAGGCGGCCATGATCTGCCTGCGCCGCATCATGCCCGACATCGACTTCGCTCAGGCCACCATTCCTTACGAGCACCTGGCCAAGCTCGAGGTCCGGATGGAGGATTTCCTGGATGCCCTGCGCGAGGTCGAACCCTCCGCCACGCGCGAGGTCTTTGTCGAGGTGCCCGACGTCCGTTGGGAGGATGTGGGCGGCCTCTCCGACATCAAGCAGCGGCTGGTCGAGGCGGTCGAGTGGCCCCTCCAGTATGCCGACCTCTTCACCAGCGCCGGCATCCGTCCGCCCAAAGGAATTCTGCTCACCGGTCCGCCGGGCTGCGGCAAGACGCTGCTCGCCAAGGCCATCGCCAATGAAAGCAGGGTCAATTTCATTTCCGTCAAAGGTCCGGCGCTGCTCTCCAAGTACGTGGGGGAATCGGAGCGGGGCATGCGCGACATGTTTCGCAAGGCCAAGCAGGCGGCGCCGTGCATCATCTTCTTCGATGAGATCGACGCCCTGGTGCCGGCGCGCAACGCCGGCGGCTCCGATGCCCACGTCGCCGAACGCGTCCTCAGCCAGTTCCTCACCGAGCTCGATGGCGTCGAGGAACTGAAGGGGGTACTCGTCCTGGGCGCCACCAACCGGCCGGACATGCTCGATCCGGCCGTCCTGCGGCCGGGGCGCTTCGATGAGATCATCGACATCGCCCTGCCCGACCTGGAGAGCCGCCGCTTGATTTTCGAGGTCCATCTGCGCAACAAGCCGCTGGCGCCTGGAATCAGCGCCGGCTCGCTCGCCGCGGCCACGGACGGTTTCAGCGGAGCCGATATCCAAGGCGTATGCACCAAGGCGGCCCTGCACGCCGTGCGGCGCGCGGTGGCCGGCAGAGTCGGCAAGCCGGCCCGCGAAACGCCCGTGATGGTCGAGCCCGGCGACCTGGAAACGGCTCTGAAGGAAGCCGCGTTGAATGCGTAGCAGCGGGACTGCCTATTACTTGTATTGCCTGACGCCGGGCGCGTGCGGCATCCCAGCCTCCGCCATCGGGGTGGATGGGAAACAGGGCGTCATGGTCCGTGCCTGCGGCGGAATTGGCATGGTTTTCAGCCCGGCGGAGTTGGAAGAGTTCTGCGGCGAATCGGCCGACGCGCACTTACAGGACCTGGCTTGGTTGGGACCGCGGGTATGCCGCCATGAAGCGGTTATCGAGGAGATTAGTGACCGCCTCCCCGTGCTGCCGGCGCGTTTCGCGACTCTTTTTGATTCCTTGGACAGCTTGCAGCGGTTTGTTCTGGAGCACCGGGATGCCATCGCCGGGTTCTTCACTCGGCTCGGCGACCGACGGGAGTGGGCCGTCAAGGGGCTGCTCGATCGCGGCCGGGCGCTCGCAGGACCGGGCTCGCCGGGCCGGCCGGCGGCGGATGAGCGGGCGCCGGCCGCTTCCCCCGGAGCGCGGGCGCCGGCCGCTTCCCCTGGCGCGCGATATTTTGAGGAGAAGCGCATCCAGGCTCAGTGGGAACGGGATTTCAACTTGCGTTTGAAAAACTTCTGCCGGCGGGCGGCGGCGGCACTGGCGGAACATGCCGGGAGTTTCCGGGAACGCAAAGTGCTGGCGCCGGTGGAGGCGGAAACCGGCGCCGAGATCGTATTGAACTGGGCCTTCCTGGTTTCGCCGCCAGCCCTGGACGAGTTTCGGGGATGTCTGGCGCGGCTCAATGAAGGTGAGGCGTTCCCCGGTTTGCTGCTGACCGCGACCGGTCCGTGGCCCCCGTATAGTTTCGTTCCGGACCTTTCCGTGGGTGTGGCGGCATGAGGTACTTTCTCTACGGCATCGTCGGACAGGATTCGGCCGAGTGTCCCCCTGGGACTTCGCTCCTGACGGCGCACGGCCTGGCGGCTGTGGTTTCGGCCGTGCAAGAGACGAGTTCGCCTCCCACCGTCTCCTCCCTGCTGGCCTATGAGCGAGTGGTCGAGGAGATTCACGCCCGGCGGGCCGTCATTCCTCTGCGATACGGCTGCGTCATGGAAAACGAGTCCGCGGTCCTCCGCCACTTGGAGGACCACCACCAGGAGTACGGGGCGCTCTTGGCCCGGCTTCCAGGGATGACCGAGATGGGGATCCGCGTCCTGTGGCCGGCGTGTGCCGGGGCTGTCCCCGACTTTCCTCCGTCCCCGGGAGCCAGGTACCTGGCGTCCTTGCGCCATCGCTACCACTCCGCCAACGCCCTGGACGGGGAGGAAGGGCAACTGGCGGATCGGATCATCGGCTTGCTCTCAGGCTGTTTCACCGAGCAGCGGAGAGAAGCTTCGTCGTCCAGCCAGCGGCGCCTCCTTTCACTGTACTTTCTGACCTCGAGAACTGGCGTGGAACGGTTTCGGAGTAAGGCCCGGCAAATCTGTCCTCCCAGCGGGGCCAAGCTATTACTAAGTGGGCCATGGCCGCCGTATAACTTCGCGGGGTCACCGGAATGATTCTGTGGAATGGGCACCATGGCGCGGATTCCGCCGTAGTACCTTTCGAACTGGTATTCTCGACGCTTACCCTTGAGATATCAGTAAGTTGTTTCCCGGCACTCTACCGGAGTGTATTGGCCTTTGACGTGCCAGTTAGATAGTAGGTCGAACATAAGTGAGACCCAATCGCGGTGGAAAGCCGGAAAGGAGAACATCATGGCAAAAGTAGCAAAGTCCACGGATTCCTCGAGCTTGGCGGAAGTTGTTGACCGCATTCTTGACAANNTATTTGAAGTATGCCGAAGCCATCGGTCTGACCGCCAGCGCCGCGGCGCCGGCCTAGAAGCACGCCCGAAAAAATTCCCGCCGCCGGCCGGAGGCCCGCACCAGGGGCCTCTTCCGGCTGGGGAAACCAGGGACCGAAGAGAGAGGAAAGGAGCTTACAGTATGTTGACAGACGATATGACACGCTTGTGCGATGAAATCGTGGCGATGCGCAAGGCGCGCGGCGTCATGATGACCGAGTTGCAGCATGGCGCCAAGGGGCTGACGCACAGTGTTACGAAGCTGTGCGCGCACTTCGGCCGCGTGCGCACCACCATGGCGAAACGAACCAAGAATGAACGCCTGGCGTTTTTGAACAGCCTCAAGCGCTCGGTCGGCGCGGAGCGGCGCGAGATGAGAAACGACCTGGCCGGCGCCCGCAGGGCCTGGGCCGGCAAGAGCTCATAGCGACCATCGGTGGGGACCGAACCAGGCGCCTGATTCAGGTTTCCCGCCGGCGGCCTCCCCGGGCGAGCAGACGGGTGACTCGACGTCTTCGTTGGCGCGCCGTAAGACTCGGCAGGGAAGAAGAGGAGAGTAAGATGGGAATCAATTGTCTTGGCTGCGGGTTCAAGGTGGATCTCACGGATGCCTATGACGACTTCGTGGGCCAGATCAAGTGCTTTGCCTGTGGCGCCACCATGGAGATCGCGACCCAGGCGGGCGAGATCCGGGCAGTCAGTTCCGTGACGGAGGCGCTGCCTTCGGCCGAGGTCTTCGTCGTGCGCAGCACCGACTAGTGGGGCAGACGATCTCCGGCATTTTCGGACCCNNCCGCAACCGGGGGTTTGTGTCGTCTGCCAACCTGCTGGGGTGAGCTTGGATAAGGGAGGACGAACGTGGGTGTATTGACGGTAACGATGACGGGGTTGCGAGACGCGATTGTGTCCTCGCGCCAGGTCCGAATGGCCTTGCGGGGCGACTTGGTCCGCCAGACCAACGACCGGCGCATTTCGGTTTCCAATTTGTGCGCCGGATTCGCGCGCGACCGCGCGGGCGCCCATCGCGCCTGGTTTGGTCCGGCGCTTTTCGAAGTCCAGACTGCGGAGAGACATCGGCAGCGCAGACCGGTGGAGCCGGCCGCGGCCAAGGCCCCAATGGAAGAGCACCCACCGGCGGCGCCGCCAGCGGAGCCGCGGAGGCACGAGCCCGCTAAGCCCAGTGCGCCCTTGCCGCAGGCCCGGAAACCGCTTTTCAAGAAACTTTTCAAGGGATCGAAGAAGCACTGATTCTGGCCGGTTCAGAGGTGAGCATTCCGATGGTGGATATAATGAGCAAAGACCTCGGGGAAATGGTCGTCCGAGTCCAGCCACAGGGGGACGATGTGGTGCCCGAGGCCAGTGACGAGTTCGTGGCAACCCCGCATATTCAGGCATTGGCCGAAAGGGCGCTCGCGTACCTCGAAGTGGGCTATGCGGTGCACTTCGCCGGCGCGGCGGGAACCGGGAAAACCACGCTGGCCTTCCACGTGGCGGCCAAACTCGGCCGGCCGGTCACTCTGATTCACGGGGACGATGAGTTTGGCAGCTCCGACTTGATCGGCAAGGACGCCGGTTACCGCAAGTCCAAGCTGATCGACAACTACATCCATTCCGTGCTGAAGACGGAAGAGAACATGAACACCCTGTGGGTGGATAATCGCCTCACCACGGCGTGCGCCAACGGGAACACTCTCATTTACGATGAGTTCAACCGCTCCCGCCCCGAAGCCAATAACGCCTTGCTGAGCGTGTTGGAGGAGAAGATCCTGAATCTCCCCGCCCTGCGGCCGAGCGGCGCGGGGTACCTGGAAGTGCATCCCGACTTCCGCGCCATCTTCACTTCCAACCCGGAGGAGTATGCCGGGGTTCACAAGACCCAGGACGCTCTCATGGACCGGCTGATCACACTCAACTTGGGCAACTTCGATCGCGAGACGGAGATCCAGATCGCCATGGCCAAATCGGGCGTCGCCCGCGGGGACGCCGAGGTCATCGTGGACATTGTCCGCGAGTTGCGAGGCACCGGCGTCAACAATCACCGGCCGACGATTCGCGCCACCATCGTGATCGCCAAAATTCTGGTCTACCGGCGGGCGCGTGCGCGCCTGGACGATCCGGTATTCCAATGGGTCTGCCACGACGTTCTCTCGACCGAAACGGCCAAAGTCACGCGCGACGGGGAGTCGTTGATGCCTCACAAGATCGATGAGGCCATCGCCAGAATCTGCGGCGCCGCTCTCAAGCTGCGGAGAAGCAACCCCCGGCCCGTCTCCCAAGACAACGGAAAGGAGTGATATCATGGCCGTCCCCACCAAAGGTCTCACCAGCATTCGCACCCTCTCCGGCCGGGTGGACCACGTCTCCCTGCCCTACCGCAGCTACATGCAGATCACCTGCCTGGAGATGGAAAAGGCCCGGCGCGATATGGAGCGCAAGAGCGCCAGCCGGCGCATTGCGCTGATCGACGCGCGTCTGGATGAGATCGAGAAGGCCAAGCAGGACCTGCTCCAGGCGGTGGCTGCGTCGGGCCAGGGGAAGACGCCGGGGCGCCTGCCCGGCCTCGATCTGAAACCCACGCCCCGCCGCAGCGCGGGCGGATTCAAAATCCGTTACTGAAAGAAACAGACCATGCTGACGCTCAGAACCTCAGCCCACATCCCCACCAGCCAACTCTGCCGAAGCTTCCGTCTCATCCCCACTTCCACCGGTGCCCTCCGGGCGCGGGCCCCGGGGCGGCATCTGTTTCAGGAATGGACCCGGCTGTTGGACGCCGAGTTGCGGCGTCTTTGGCTGGACGATCGATGGAGCGCGCACGTCGGGCGCGTCCAGTCGAGACAATCGAGGAGGCAGCCGTGAAGGACTCTGTCTGCGTGGCGGTGACGGACATCCCCGCCCAGGAGCCGGCAGTGCCGGTGGCTTGCGGGAGAAGCTATCTGTACGCCATCGTGGCGGCCGGCGAACCGTGGTCCCATGGATCTCCCGGCATCGAGGGGCAGCAGGTGTACACCATCGCCGAAGGCCGCGTAGCCGCTGTCGTCAGCGGTGTGACCAGTGCCAAGATCCGGCCGGAGCGCGCGAATCTGAAGGCCCACCAGACGGTGCTCAACCGTCTGATGGCCGACACCACTCCGCTGCCCATGGCCTTCGGCACCATTGCCGCCAGCCCGGAGGCCATCCACAAGATCCTGGTCCGCAATCAGCGCGCCTTCGAGGAGCAGCTCGGGCGCGTGGCCGGCAAAGTGGAAATGGGGTTGCGCGTAGCCTGGGACGTACCGAATATCTTCGAGTATTTCGTCAACACGCACGCTGAACTGCGCCTGGCGCGGGACCGCCTGGTGGGCGCACGCCACCAGTTCACGCAGGAAGAGAAGATCGAGCTGGGCCGGATGTTCGACCGCCTGCTCAACGATGACCGCGAGGACCACACCCGCAAGGTCGAGCACGTGCTGGCCCCTGTGTGCGTGGAATTCAAGCCCAACCCGTGCCGCAATGAACACGAGGTCCTGAACCTGGCATGCCTCGTGCGGCGCGACCGGCAGGAAGAGTTTTCGGCCGGCGTGTTCGCCGCCGCCAAGCTGTTCGACAACAATTTCTCCTTCGACTATAGCGGGCCCTGGGCGCCGCACAACTTCGTCGAACTCGATCTGGAGCAGTAATGCTGCTGGTGGACGACATCCTCTGTTTTCCATTCACCAGCATTCTTTGGATCTTCCGGGAAATCGACAAGATTGCCCACGAGGAACTCGACAACGAAGGCCAGTTGGTCAACGAACAGTTGCGGCTCCTTTATATGCAACTGGAAACCGGCCGCATTACCGAAGAACAGTTCGATGCCCAAGAGAAGGTCTTGCTGGACCGGCTGGATGCCATCGACAAGCGTCTCGAAGACGAGGGAGAATTCGAGGATCCCGGCACCGTGACCACCGAGCAGGAGGTTGGCCATCCCTAAGGCGCGCGGGAGATCGGCATGAGCCAGCGGATGCCAGCATTCTTCGGTCAGCCGGGCCTCCAGCTCCTGCTGTTCGGCGGCAAAGGCGGGGTGGGAAAGACCACCTGCGCCACGGCGGCCGCCCTGCGCCTGTCCGCGCTCGCTCCCAGCCGTTCTTTCCTGTTGGTTTCCACCGACCCGGCCCACTCCGTACGCGACAGCCTGGCGGGTCATGTGCCCTCCGGCCATCTCGAAGTGCTGGAGTTTGACCCGCAGCCATCCATCGCTCGATTCCGCGAGCAGAACGGCCCCACGCTGCGGGAGATTGCCGCCGCCGGCACTTTGCTGGACGACGAGGACATCGATCGATTCCTGAACCTCGCCCTGCCCGGTCTCGACGAGTTGATGGCCTTCTTCGAGATCGCTTCCTGGGTCGAGGCCCGCCGCTACGACTGCATCGTGGTGGATACCGCGCCCAGCGGCCACACCCTGCGCCAGTTGGCCATGCCAGAAATGACCCGGCGATGGCTCGGCATGTTGGAGGCGCTGCTGGCCAAGCGCCGCTACATGCGGCGGGTGTTCAGCCGGAATGCCGGCCCCGACCGCCTCGACCTGGTGGTCGCCCAATGGAAATCCTCGCTGCTCGGAACCGAGAGCCTGCTGCGCGATCCCGCCCGTTTCCAGTGCGTCCCCGTCACTATTGCCGAGCCGCTCGCGATTCGCGAGACCCTGTCGCTCTACCAGGAGCTGATCGGCCGCAAGATACCCGTGTCGGAGCTGGTCGTGAACCGGCTCCATTTCCAGAGTGATTGCCCGGCCTGCTCGGCCGCCGCCGCGGTCGAGCAGGCCCAGATCCAACAACTCCTGGCCGGGATGGAGGTCCCCTGTCCGGCCTGGGGAGTTGAGCTGTTCGCGGAAGAAGTCCGCGGGCCGGAGTTGCTATCCGGATTCTGGGACCATGCGCGGCCCATCGCTCCACGGCCGGTGAGTGCGGCCAGCCCCGGCGTGTCCATCCTGCCGGCCGTGCTGCATCCGGCTGCGCCCCTGCCTCCCGACGTGCGGTTTGTGCTCTTTGCAGGCAAGGGCGGCGTGGGCAAGACTACCCTCTCGTGCGCCACCGCCATACGCATGACCAGCGACTTCCCCGGAAAGCGGGTGCTGCTGTTCTCCGCCGGCCCGGCCCACTCGCTCTCCGCCAGCCTGCAAACGGAAATCGGTCCCCGCCCCGTGGCCATCCTTCCCGGCTTGAGCGCCGTGGAAATCGACGCCAGGGCGGAGTTCGACAAGCTGAAAACGTGTTACGCCCAGGACCTGGAGCGTTTTCTCCAGTCCCCTTCGAGCGGCTTCGACGTGGTCTTCGACGGCGTGGTTCTCGAGCGCATGATGGACGTCGCTCCCCCTGGTCTGGATGAAGTCATGGCGCTCACGCGCATCCTCGATTTCGTCGCCCGCGATAGCTACGATCTCTTCGTCCTGGATTGCGCTTCCACCGGCCACTTGATTCGCCTCCTGGAACTCCCCGATCTCGTCAACCAGTGGCTGAAGGCTTTCTTCAACCTCTTTCTCAAGTACCAGCGCGTCCTGCGATTGCCCGGATTCACGGAGCGCCTGGTGGGAATCTCCCGGAACTTGAAGAAACTTCGGGAACTCCTTCAAAACCCGGCCGCCTCCGTTCTCTGTGCGGTGAGCATTCCCACCCAGATGGCGCTTGAGGAAACCAAGGATCTGGTGGCAGCCTGCCACCGCATGGGTATTGCCGTCCCGCTGGTGTTCCTGAACCTGATGACGCCGCCGTGCGATTGCCGCTTGTGTTCGAGCCTGCGCCGGCGGGAGCGGTCGGTGGTCGAGGATTTCCGGCAGGCGTTCCTCGAAAAACAGCAGACCCTGGTCTACCGGCAGCCGGAAATCGCCGGCCTGGAGCAATTGAAAAGACTCGGGTGGCGCCTGTACCGGCCCGCCAGGCCGGAGCTGGCCGGACCGTTGTTGGCCGCCCCGGAGCTGGCCGCACCAGAGTTGGTCAGCCTGTGACCGATCGCCAAGCCACACCCGAGCGAGACAGGTTCCTGCCGGAACTGTGCGCCCTGGAGGAAAGCGAGCGCGTTTCGGTTTGCGAGGTCCTCGACCGCGTGCTCAACAAGGGCGTCGTGGTGGCAGGCGAGGTGACCATCTCGGTCGCCGATGTCGACCTCCTCTACCTGGGCCTGCAACTGGTCTTGACCTCCATCGAGACCGCGCGCAACAGCCTGGGGCACGGGGGAGGGGGAGCCGGTTTGGCGCTTGAAATCGGAAAGGGGAAGACCAATGGGTCCGGTTGCAACCACACAGGTCGAATCTGAATCGATCGGGGACTTTGCCCTCGTCATGCAGCAGGATGACAGAATCCAGCCGCGGGCGCCGCATAACGGAACTCCCGGCCGGGCCCGCCTGGATTTGGACCCGGAACGTCTGAAAAACGGACTCGGACAACTCGTCCTCACCCTGATCAAGCTCTTGCACGAAGTGCTCGAGCGTCAGGCGCTCCGGCGCATCGAGGCCGGCTCGCTCACCGCGGAACAGATCGAGCGGCTGGGCCTCACCCTCATGGGCCAGGCGGAAGAGATCGATCGCCTGCGAAGGGAGTTCAACCTCGAAGAGGACGACCTGAACCTCGATCTCGGACCCTTAGGACGGCTTTTTTAGCAGAGGAGGTTTTACATGCCCCAACAGGCAGTTGTGCACGCAATGCAGAGTTCGACTCTGTCGGATGTTCTGGAGCGGGTGCTGGACAAAGGCATTGTCATCGCCGGCGACATCAAGATCAAGCTGGTGGACATCGAGCTGCTCTCCATTCAGATCCGCCTGGTGATCTGTTCGGTGGACAAGGCCAAGGAGATGGGCATGGATTGGTGGGTCAACAACCCCGTCTTTTGCAGCCAGGCTCCTCCAGGACAACTGGAAGCCTCTCTTTCCAAGCTCGATGAGAGGCTCGCAAGGCTGGAGGCTTCCTCCCGGCACGAGACGGTCCCCGCTTGAGCTTCTCTGGTAAAATCGGCCTGGAAGCCATTCTTGGCCGGTGCTGGGCGCGGGCTTCAAACCCGTTGTGCGGTACTTTGTGCCGCAGGTGGGTTCGACCCCCACTGGCTTCCGCCACGGTGGGGCAGGCGGTGCCGCCTGCCAACGCTCCGTTTAACTTCGGAGAACACCGCGCTACTGCCCAAATTCAGCCCGAAAACTCGTTTCCCGCCCGGTATCCTTCGGGTAGGCCGCTATGAAGTGGTTTCTAATCGTTTCCGCGGTGGCGCTGGCCGGCCAAGTGGCGGCGCGCACCGGCGCTGGGACGGACAGCGGGGAAACCTCGGGCCCGGTGGTCACGCTGCCGTCAGCCGGAGGTAGATCTGAAAGCGTCCCCGGCGTCGTAATCACATTGCCCGGTCCCCCCGCGCCGGTCGCCGCGCCCGCGCCTCCAAAGGTCACCGCAACTGCCGTCCCGCGGATTCCCCCAGCCACCGACGGCGGCCCACCGGTTCTGCGCCGGGCCGCGCCGATCGCCGCGCCCACGCCTCCAAAGGTCGCTGCAACTGCCGTCCCGCGGATCCCTCCAGCCAGCGACGGCGGCCCGCCGGTTCTGCGCCGGGCCGAGCGCGTGTTTCCCGCCGGGTTCGACAGCGACAGCGCCCTTTTCTGCCAAGCCATGATTGGTGTGTGGACCGAAGCCGAGGCCCAGGCCTTGCTGGGGGAACCCTCCCGCCAGCGGCTCGCCCTCGGCGAGGATCCGTCGGAATCCGGCCTCATCTTCGCCTTCGCCGACCCTACCGGACACTACCAGGAATTGGAACTCGATTTCGCCCACGAAACCGGCGTTTTGCGAGGCGTTTACGCATATCCGTGGAAGATGACGTGGCAGGAATGCCGCGGCCTTTGGGGCGCCAACGTCCTCGCCCGCAAGGCCAACCTGGGACGGACCTTCTACTCCTACCTGAATCGCCGGCTGGATGTCCTGGTGGACCACACCGGCAAGGTGATCAGCCTGGGTCTGTACTGATCCGGCCGCTCACGGCAATCAGCCGGCTTCAGCGTCCAATGGTCATGAAGACCCCGCCCTGCGCACTGGCGCCGTTCACCGACACTTGAATCGGTTGGTCTCCAACGGCGAGGCTGGGTACGTGGAAGTTGACCTGGTACAAGCCGGCCCCCACCACACCCGCCCAGTCGACTGCCGCCTGGACGCCTCCCACCGTCACGGTTGCGGGATTGGCCAGGGGCGCCGAACTGGTGACCAGATGGCCTTCGGGATAGGGCGGCGAGGTCGGACCCAGTCCGGTCATCCACAGAGCCACCACATCGCCCGCCTTGGCCGGCTGAGTTACGGTGCCACTCCCCAACAGCCCGACGGGGCCGACGTACGTCCCGTTGGGAAGCGAGCCGATCGCATATTTCCCGCCAGCTTGAACGTAGGTGAAGAAGGCTGGAGCCGCGGTCTGTAGCCTGGAGGTGAAGACGTTGCTGCTGCCGTTCCCGTTGACCACCTGGACGGGCACCCCGCCGGCGGCGGAGTCGCCCGGGACGAGAACGTTGATCTGATTGGCGCTGATGTAGTTGACGTAAGCCTTCTTCCCGTCTACCAGGACCGAGACGCCGTCTAGCGAGGTGGGGAGAGCCCCGCCGGGAAAATCCCACCATCCTCCGGTAGTGGCCGATAGACCAGTGCCCCAGATGGTGGCAAAGCCTCCCGGCGTCAGTTTGTCGGATAGACCCGCCACGTTCACCACCGCGTTGATGGTGGCGGTGGAGGCGGGGCCGGTGCTGAGGGAAGCGTTGAGTGTCAGCGTTCCGCCGCCTGCCTTGTTCCATCCACTGGCCTCGATCAGATAGGTCTGCCCCTGGGAGACCGTGGCGCGGATGCCCGACCGCGGCGAACTGGTCCAGTCTCCGTTGCATCCGAGCTCGGCGCCCGGGCTGGTGGATCCCGAGTACATCGCCAGCACGGTGTAGTAGTTGCTGCCCGCCGCGTCTACGCTCAACGTGCCGCTGGCCGTGGCGGTATAGCGGAACCAGACCGTCGCCGAGTCGGCCTTCCCGGTACACGAATGCACCGGATCGGCACTATTGCTGGTCGCCGGCTGGGTGGTCTGAGTGATGCTGAACGGCTGCGACGAAATGGCGGTCGCGCCCGCCGGCTCGTCGTTGCCGATGCTGGCGGCGCCCGTGCCGTTCACGTTCAACTGCAACAGCCCGCCGCTGCCGTCTTCGCTGTCGTCGTAGTCGCTGACCTCGATCAGATACGACTTTCCGGCCGTCACGTCGATCGCCGCCGCCGACTGGACGGTCCCGTCTTGGGCGTCGTCATTGCACGCCAACTCGGTCCCGGTGTCGCTGGCCGGGTAGGCGCTCAACACCGTGTCATAGTAGCTGCCGTAGGTATCGATCTGAATCGTGCCGGTGAAGGTTGCCGTGTAGCGGAACCACACGGTCCGCAGATCGGGGTACCTGACGCCATCCAGCACATCGCAACTGTGGCGCGGATCGCTGATGTTGCTCAGGTTTGGGTTATCGCGGTGCGGGGTTGCATCCACGGTGTCCTCCTGGATCGTGTAAGGCAGTGCGGCGATGGGGATCGCATTCTGCACCCAATCGTTCGAAGGAGCCACTCCCGCGGGCATGACGTTCAGCACCAGCCCTCCACCCAGGCCGGTCTTCCAGGCGCTCACTTCGATCAGGTAGGTGTGCCCGCCGCTGACCGGCACCACCAGCGCGGACTGCCGCATCGAGGAGCTGATATCGTCGTTGCAGTCTTTCTCGTTGGCGTACGTGGCGGCGCCGTCGTAGATCGAAAGCACGGTGTCGTACGTGCTGCCCAACGTGTCCAGAAACAGGTACCCGCCGGCGGCTGCGACGTAGCGGAACCAGACCGTATGGCCGTCGGCGCGGTTGGTGCACGAATGTACGGGATCGGCCGCGCCGGCGGTTGCCGCGGAGGTGTCTTCCGTGAATCGTGCCGGCAAAGAAGTGATGGCCGTCGCGCTCCCGGTCTCGTCGTTGGCCGCGGTCGGAGCCGGCTGACCCTTGATGTTCAGCAGCAGCTTGCCGCCGGTGCTCGAACTGCCGTAGCCGGCCACCTCGATCAACAGCGCCTGGCCGTTCGTCACCGTCACCGTCGCGGCCGACGTAGTGTCGAACTCGTCGGCGTCGTCGTTGCAGGCCAGCTCGCTGGAGGCGAGGGCCGTAGTGTCGTAGACGGCCAGGACCGTGTCGTAGTTGCTCCCGAACGTGTCGATCCGGAGGGTGCCGTTGAACGTAACCGTATAGCGAAACCAGACGGTTCTGGAATCGGCCCTGGTAGTGCAGGAGTGAACCGGATCCGACGGCGACGATGAGGCCCCTCCGGTATTCTGCGACACGCTGTACGGCAGGGAGCCGACCACGGTAGCCGTGGAGGGGCTGTCGTTGGTCGCCGAGACAGCGGTCGCCCCGAAGCTCGCCGTGATCGTTCGCGCACCGCTCATCGCGACTGACTGCGGCGTGGTGGCGCCGGTGAGGCCGCCGCTCCAACCCGCGAAGGCGTAGCCGGCAGCCGGCGTCGCGGCCAGCGATACCGAGGCCCCGGCGTTGTAGTAGCCGTCGGCCGATGCCGGAGTCGCGCTCACCGTGCCCGAGCCGGCGGGGTTGATCGATACCGTCAGCGCGTACTGCGTGCTGAAACTCGCGGTGAACGTGCCGCCCGCCGCCGGCGCCGAGATGGTGTGCGTCTGCGCTCCCCCGTCGCTCCAGTTGGCGAATACATTCCGCGTTCCCGATGCCGTCTGTGGCGACGTGGCGCCGATCGTGTGCGCGCTCGACGCCGTCCAGGAGAAGGTCTTGGGCGTGGTGTACGACGTGCCATCCACCACCACCGCGAGTCCCGGCGGATTCGTGGTCACCATCGTCGCGGTCGCACTGCGGAAGTTGGCCGTCACCGTCCGGGGGGTCGCCATGGTCACGCTCGCCGTAGTGGTGGCTCCGCTCGCGTCGCCGCTCCAACTGTCGAAGCTGTAGCCGGAAGCGGCAGCCGGCGTGAGTTGTACCGATGTGCCGCCCGCGTAGTAGCCGTCGCTGGACGAAGGCGATGCCGTAATGGTTCCGGAACCGGCCGGAGCCACATTGCGCGTCAGCAGATACTGCGTGTTGAGATTGGCGGTGTAGGTGGTGGCCGTCGACGGCGTCGTAACGGTGTGCGTCTGCGCTCCGCTGTCGCTCCAGTTCGCGAAGCCGTAGCGCGTGCCGCCGCTCGCCGGCGGAGCGGTCGCGCCGATGCTGTGGGTGCTCCCCACGTTCCAGGTGAAGGTGTGCGGGCTGGTGTACGAGGTGCCGTCGGCCGCGATCGCCTGGCCTGGCGGGTTTGTGGTGACCGTCACCGAGGTCGACGTCGAACTCGTCGTCAGCGTGAACGCCTTCAGGCAGACGCTCGTCGTGGCGTTGACAGCCGTAGTCGCGTCCTGCCAACTGGTTCCGTTGCTGCTGACAAAGCTCTCGCCCGCATGTGCCACCGCATTGCCGGAATAACCCGTAAGCGCGTATTCCACGGGGATCGGGGATGAGTTCGGGGTTTGTGCCCGCACCACCACCGAGAAACTGCTGCCCAATGCCACCGGCACGGGCGTCGTCAGGCGGATGGTGTGATAGCCCGCCGACGCGATCGTTCCCGACGTCGTTCCCCCCAGGACGCCGTTCGTCGGAGTGCTCTGCACGTTGGTATACACGTTGACCGTGTAAGACGCGTTGGCGACTGGCGTGTAGAAGCTCACCGCGGCCACCGACTCGCTGGATTGGGCCGTGAAAATGTTGGCGAACCAGCCCGTGTCCGAGGAGGAATACCCCACGCTGGTTACCATTCCAAGCGGATCGTATTGATAGACGCGGGAGTAATTCGATGCCGGTTCGATTCCGCTGTATACCGCCATCGGCGAAGTCCGCCCCCCCACGGCGTCATAGTAGGAAAGGTAGAAATATCCATTCTCTCCGAACGTCGAACCCCAACTGTTACGAATGATGAATGCGCCATCGCCCGCGGGAGTCGTGGCGAAGTTGTACCGGCTGTAGTTGTCGTCCCAGCCGACCACCGCGACGGCGTGGTTCGACGTCTTGTTCACGTCGATGTACAAAGAGTGATGGATCGTACTGAAGCCCGCGTTGTTTTCGTCCCAATAGATGCTGATGTACACCGGGCCGTATTGCGTGACCGCCTGTTTGACAATATCGTTGTCGAGCGGGCCGGTCCTCGCGGGGAGCAGGATCGCTTCCTGAAGGTGCCGGGCCGGAGACGTTGTGGCCGGAGACGTATTGGTGCCCGTATCGTTATAAGGGTCATCCGGCTCCCGAACCGGTCCGCTCCAGCGCGCCAGGTAGGCCATCGACATCAGTAGGTTCCCGCCCGCGCACGGCCCCCGGTCGAAGCCATGCATGTCCTTCATATTGTTCTCCGAGAAATCGTTCGAAGAACCGGGCAGGAGCGCGGATTCGACCGATGCCATGGTCGCGAAGCTCCAGCAAGAGCCGCATTGCGCCTGGTCCCGGACCGGAGACAGCTTCCCCAGCGTGCGCAGATCGTAGCGGGCGGGATAAGCGGCCGCGAGGACCAGACCGGAGTCCTTCACCCGGGAGAAGTCCATCGGCAAGGGAATGAGGCCCGTCGGATGCCCGTCGGCAGTGACGAACCGGATCCGCCCCCGTTCCAGTTCCGCCCGGTATCGGACAAACTCGGGGTTGAGCGGAGCCAGGGCGGGTCTGTGTCCAACCTCTTGGGAAGACGCCAGTTGGCACAGAACCACAGCCAGAAGAAGCGCCGCGGAAGGGCGCTGCAGACTCGACATATTGGTCCCTTTCCGGTTCCAGGATTTAAAGCTCCGAATGTACCACAACCGCGGCCGGCCGGCGTGCGCGGCCAGCCACTCTCGTGCAGCCGTAAATTATCGTCAAGAAACCGAAACCTGGAGCCCTCCTGGAGCGTTTAATACTTAGGTGCGGTTTCTCCGCGCCGGGAATAGGCGTATAGTGTAGCTATACAGGAGTTGTCTGAAAATGAGATGTCTTTCCGCACTGCTCGTGGCAGTTCTGGCCGCACTCAGCCTGCTCGCGGCGGGCGCCTTCGCCGAAGATAAGAAGAAGGATCCCGAGGCGATTGGCGACCGTGACGTTGGCAAGGGCGTAAACTTCTACTCCCTCGAGAAGGAAATCGCTCTCGGCAAACAACTGGCGCAAGAGGTGGAGCGCCAGGCGAAGATCATCGATGACCCGATCATCGCGGAGTACGTAAACCGCGTGGGTCAAAACCTGGTCCGGAACTCGGACGCTAAAGTGCCCTTCACCATCAAGGTGCTGGATTCCGAAGAGGTGAATGCCTTTGCCCTGCCCGGCGGGTTTTTCTTTGTGAATTCCGGTCTGGTCCTGAAAGCCGATACCGAGGCCGAGCTGGCCGGCGTCATGGCGCACGAAATCGCGCACGTAGCCGCCCGCCACGGCACACGGCAGGCCACCCGCGGCGAGCTCATCAACATCGGCACCATTCCGCTCATCTTCCTCGGCGGATGGACTGGTTATGCCATCCGGCAAGGCATGGGCCTGGCCATCCCCATGGGCTTTCTCACCTTTACCCGCGCCTTCGAAAGGGAAGCCGATTTCCTGGGCCTGCAGTATCTCTACAAGTCCGGCTACGATCCCACCGCGTTTGTCGACTTCTTCGAGAAGATCCAGACCCTCGAGAAGAAGAAGCCCGGCTCCATGGCCAAGGTTTTCTCTACCCATCCCATGACCGACGACCGCATCAAGACGGCCCAGGTCGAGATTGGCAAGATCCTGGTGGCCAAGCCCGAGTACGTGGTGAACACTTCCGAGTTCAACGATGTGAAGG
>PLMF01000380.1:0-195 GCA_003142355.1 Bryobacterales bacterium | reverse complement strand
CAGGACGAGCGCCCCACCCTCAAGCGCCGCGACGGGTAGGATAAGCTTTCAGCCATCAGCTATCAGCTCTCAGCCAAGACCGCGCGCCACGTGTGCTTAAGCTGAAAGCTGACCGCTGATAGCTGACAGCTTCTTGTACGCTCTCCGCGCCACGATCAATTCTTCGTTCGTGGCCAGCGCCAGCACCGTGACCCG
>PLMF01000066.1 GCA_003142355.1 Bryobacterales bacterium | reverse complement strand
GAGCAGGTAATCGACCACCTGGGGAAGGCCGGCGGCGAGGATGAAATTGCGGTGCGGAGGGAGACGGCGGATGGTGTATTCGAAAACGGCTTTCTCGGAGACCTTGCCGGACTCGAAGTAGCCGGCGGCCATGGTGAGCTCGTAGAGATCCGTGAGAAGGCCGTTCATAGTGCTTTTTCAACGCAGAGACGCAGAGAGAAGCGCAGAGCTCTTGCCCCGGACGGTGCCGCGGTGAAATGGGCTGGGAAACCTGGGAAGAATGCCGGCACGAATGCCGGCATGGCAGCCTGAAAGGCTACGCTACCGTCCGGTCAAACTGGCGCGGATGAAATCCCGGTTCATGCGGGCGATGACTTCGAGCTTGATCTCTTTGGGGCACACGGCTTCGCATTCGCCGATGTTGGTGCAACTGCCGAAGAGTTCCTGTCTGGCCTGCGCCACCATGGCGATGGCGCGCTGTGCGCGCTCCGGCTGGCCTTGCGGCAACAGACCGAGGTGGGCGATCTTGGCGCCGGTGAAGAGCGCCGCCGCCGCGTTGGGGCACATGGCGACACAGGCGCCGCAGCCAATGCACGCCGCCGCGTCCATGGAGCGCTCGGCGTCTTCCTTGGGCACGAGGACCGCGTTGCCGTCCGGAGCGCTGCCGGTGGCGACGGAGACGAAGCCGCCGGCGGCGATGATGCGGTCGAAGGCGCCGCGGTCCACGATGAGATCCTTGATCACGGGGAAGGCTCTGGCGCGCCACGGTTCCAGGTACAGCTCGTCGCCGTCCTTGAAATACCGCATATGGAGCTGGCACAGGGTGGTGCCGGGGAGCGGGCCATGGGCCATGCCGTTGACCATGCAGCCGCACATGCCGCAGATGCCTTCGCGGCAATCGCTGTCGAACACAAACGGTTCCTGGCCCCCGGCAATGAGGCGCTCGTTGACCATGTCGAGCATTTCGAGAAACGACATGTCCGGGCTGACGTCGCGGGCTTCGTGCGTCTCAAAACGTCCGGATGACGCCGCGTTCTTCTGCCGCCAGATTTTGAGTGTTAGGTTCATTTATAACTGCGCATCGCCATCTTTACTTCTTCATAAACCAGCGGTTCCTTGTGCAACTCCGGTTTCTTGTCCGCGCCTTTGAATTCCCACGCGGCCACGTAAGCAAAGTTCGTGTCGTCGCGTTTGGCCTCACCATCCTCGGTTTGATGCTCCACGCGGAAATGGCCGCCGCAGGATTCCTCGCGGTGCAGCGCGTCCAGACACAATAATTCGGCAAATTCCAGAAAGTCCGCCACGCGGCCGGCGTGCTCGAGATTCTGATTCAACTCTTCGCCCGAACCCGTCACCCTGACGTTTTTCCAGAATTCTTCGCGCAGTTCCGGGATGCGCTTGAGGTTGGTCTCCAGGCTCTGACGGGTGCGCGCCATGCCGCAGTTTTCCCACATCAGCCGGCCGAGTTCCTTGTGGAAGCTCGTCGTGCTGCGTTTGCCGTTGATGGACAAAAGCCGCCGCGTGAACTGGCGCACGTCCTCCTCCGCCTTTTTGAATTCAGCGTGGCTCACCGGGATTTTGGCCGGCTTCGTCGAGGCAAAATAATGCCCGATGGTGTATGGCAGAATGAAGTACCCGTCGCCCAGTCCCTGCATCAATCCGCTCGCACCCAGCCGGTTGGCGCCGTGGTCGGAGAAATTCGCCTCGCCGACGACGAACAGGCCCGGCAGCGTGCTCATCAAACCGTAATCCACCCAGGTGCCGCCCATGGTGTAATGGACAGCCGGGTAAATGCGCATCGGCTGCCGGTAGGCGTTTTCACCGGTGATCCGTTCATACATCTCAAACAGGTTGCCGTAACGATCGCGGATGGCGTTTTCCCCCAGCCGTTGGATGGCATTCGAAAAATCAAGATAAACGCCCCGCCCGCCGGGGCCAACTCCGCGCCCGGCATCGCAAACCTCCTTCGCTGCGCGTGAAGCAATGTCGCGCGGCGCGAGGTTGCCGTAGCTCGGATACTTCCGCTCCAGATAATAGTCGCGGTCCGCCTCGGGGACTGCCTTCGGCCCCTTGTCGCAATCCTCCTTGCGCTTCGGCACCCAGACCCGGCCGTCGTTGCGCAGCGACTCGGACATGAGCGTGAGCTTGGCCTGATGGTCGCCACTGACGGGGATGCATGTGGGATGAATCTGCGTGTAGCAGGGATTGGCAAAGAACGCACCCTGCTTGTAGGCGCGATACGTCGCGGTGACATTGCAACCGATGGCGTTCGTGGAGAGGAAAAAGACGTTGGCGTAACCGCCGGTCGCCAGCACCACGGCGTCGGCCGAATGCAGGGAAATTTCGCCGGTGACCAGGTTGCGGACGACGATGCCCCGGGCCGCGCCGTCCACGACCACCAGGTCGAGCATTTCTGTGCGGGGATACATGCGAATGTTGCCCAGGCTGATCTGCCGGCACATCGCCTGGTAAGCGCCAAGCAATAGCTGCTGGCCGGTCTGGCCGCGCGCGTAAAACGTGCGCGACACCTGCGCACCACCGAAGGAGCGGTTGGTCAGCGTGCCGCCGTATTCGCGTGCGAACGGCACGCCCTGCGCTACGCACTGGTCAATGATGTTGGCGCTCACTTGGGAGAGCCGGAAGACGTTCGCCTCGCGCGCGCGAAAGTCGCCGCCCTTGATGGTGTCATAAAACAGGCGAAAGACGGAGTCGCCGTCATTCTGATAATTCTTGGCCGCGTTGATGCCGCCCTGGGCGGCGATGGA
>PLMF01000037.1 GCA_003142355.1 Bryobacterales bacterium | reverse complement strand
GCAAAACGCGCGCCCATTTGAAAGTATTCCGCCAGGCGATCGCGCAATCCGTCCAGACCTTCGGTAATGTTCTCTCCGGGATGACCCGCCAAGTCCTTGGCCCCGGCATCGACTTTAATGCCCGGAATGATTCCCGCATCGGCGATGACTTTCACAAAGGACGTGCCATCCTTCTTGTGTTGGCGGATCGTCTCGTCGAAGAGGATCGCGCCACTAATGGACTCCCCGAGACGGGGCGTGGTCAGAATCAACTCCCGCCAGGCGCGCCGGGCCTCCACAGTCAGGGGAATCCCCAACTTTCGAAATCGTTTGTCGCAGGTTGGAGTACTTTCATCCATGGCCAGCAGGCCCTTGTCGCCCGCGACCATCGCCTTCGCGGTGTCTATAAGCTGTTGTGCATTCATTTCGGGTTGCTCCATTTCCAATTACGGTTGGGCGGCTAATTTCAGCTTACAACCGCAAATGGTCGGCCGTGGATCGCCGCCTGAAGCGATCAGCTCGCCTTCCGTAGGACGTCCTCAACCGCCTCGGGGTGCTTTGCGATTACGGCCAGCAGCACACGGGTGGAGGCGTCCGGGTACGACCGGCCTTGTTCCCAATTTCTCAGGGTGGCCGGCGGGAACCCGAACTTGGTTGCGAATTGAGACTGGCTGAGGCCCATCTTCAGACGGACACCCCGCACATCCGGCACGTCCACCAGCGTCACGCGAACACGATCATTCTCTCCCTTGGTCCACGCGATGGCTTGCTCCAACCCCTCGATGATGCGCGCGCCGACTGTTGGGCGCTTCGCCGCGCGCGTCGCCTTCTTCACGGTCCTCTTGGTCTTCGTAACCACGCCAGCCTCCTAATCGCTTCTCGGGTATCCCGCCACCAGGACCGGAACCAGCCGCCTCATCGCATTGCGCTCAGCCTTCGTGAGATTCGCCTTCTCGTTCTTGGCATATGCGGCCAGCAAGAACACCGGCAGGCGCCCGCTGTGGTAATAATAGATCACCCGCGCGCCGCCGCGCTTCCCCCTTCCAGGCAGCGCCCAGCGAATTTTCCTGACGCCACCGGTTTCGGGGATTACTTTGCCCTCTTCCGGGTTCGCTCCAACAAATGCGACCAGTTCCGCTCGCTCCGAATCCGAGAGCAACGACCCTGCATCTTTCAGGAATCGCTCCGTCTCCACCACCGTCATCGGAACGCTCGCCATGCACTCCTTACTATACGCAATCTGCGTAGAGCAATCAAGCGCGCGGCGAGCGCCAGTGATGCGCGCCACGTCATGCTCGTCCGGAAGTGTTTCAGTGCTGTTGCTAGCAGTTGCCATTTTGATCCTCTCTCGGTAGTTCTCTTGCCACCACGATTCAAGCATTGGGCATCCCGCTTAGCGGGAGGCAAGGCGGGAGAAGGCGGGAGGGACGGGAGATAGCGGGAAAACTATTTCGCGCGGTTCAGACGGTCCAATCGTTCCAGAAACTCCGCCGGTTCCAGCTTCAGGATGTTCGTGAATTTCGCAATTGAGCCGACCGAAGCCCCTCTGTTCCGCTGGAATCGCTCGAATTGGGTAGCCTCAGTGTATCCGGCCACGCGCCAGATGTCGGTTCTGGTAATGCGCCTCCCCTTTACTTCGAAGACGCGCTCAATAAAGGCGTCCACTTGCGCCCGTGGGTCGGTCCCCTTGCTGTTGCCGGTGTGTACCACCGTCGCCGGTTGCGGTTCCTCGGGTGTGATCCTATCTGTGCTCGGTGGCAGTTCGCCGCCAGCTACCGCGGGCGTCAATGCTTCCGCCCGCCAGTGCACAATTCGGCATTCGAGGTAGCGTCTCTTGAACGCTGCCTCGTAGCCCTTCATTACCCTGTAGCCGCCGAATGTCTCCGTCAACTCCGTCTGCGGGACCACTTCGTCACGGGCCGGGTTGTACCCACCCTCTAGAAAGCTCCCAACAATTGCCCCTCTGCCCCTGTGTCGAACTGGCGGATACGCCTCCCATTTGTGCTCAACGGCCGCACCAAAGACCATAGCGGGGATGCGTTCAGTGAGCAGTTCTTCCGTTAGTGGTTCGCCAGCTTCCTCGAACGCGCTTGCACAAACGTCATACGCCTCCCTCAAACAGTCCGGCACCTTGGCACCCGCGAGTTTCCTGGAATGAACTCGAAGCAAGCCCGCACGCATTCGCTCTCGAAACAGCTCGGGTGCTGGTAGGTCGGTCATCGCTCCCTTTGCGATTCCCTGGATGGAATTGCCGCCAACCGGGCAGGGTCCCCGGCTTGTCGCCCCGTCGAGCTAGGCTGCCATCGACAACATACCATGCTGCGGCGTGCTATCGTATCGAACGGCCCGGACTCGTGATATGGGCATTCTCGCAACCCTCAGACGGCTGTTTGCTTCGCCGGTTTCGCGCGCGCCACTCGCCCCCGGCATGCCTCGGACAGATGTTGAAGGCCCCGGCGCGTGCGAGCAGCTTGTTGCGCCAAACGCCCAGATTCCGCAAGTCGGCGTCGGCGCGACTGCATTTGTCCCCTCGTTCAAGCCCTTCAAGCCTGAGAGAAAGAACACAGAGTGGGTTGAGAAGAAACAGCAAGAAGAATGGGAAAAGTTCGGAGATGTACTGACACACTCCACGTATCGATATGGGTACCTTGAGCGTGATGCTGACGGCTACTTCACAGGCCGATTCAAAGAGATGTTCCGGTCCCAGGTAGAGGTCGAATGGGCTGAGGCCTTCGATGGACTTGGAATTCAATGGGAGTATGAACCCCTGAAATTCGACATGGGCCCGAAACACTTTTCATATACCCCCGACTTCAAGGCGGGACTTTCGATTCCCGATTCCAACCGCCCTCTATACATCGAAGTGAAATGGTTCGGGGAAGACATGAACCTCAGCAAATACGTTCGGTTCACCGAGTGGTACAACTGCGACTTGCTGGTGTTGGCTCACTACGACCGTGATCTGTGGCAAAGGGCACAACGCAGGAGGGCACGGCCGCAACCCAATGTGCTGAAACCAGAAAAGCACCGGTACTATCTCATTTTGAGGTGTACGCATTGCGACAATTATATTGACTTTCCGAGCGAGGAACTACCCGCCGAAGACTACCAACCACCTAATCTGGAACAGCGGTGGCAGTACGACGCAAGCGTCTGGGGGCGTGAATCATGCGTCTGTGAGGGGAAACCCATTGAGAGGATAGTTGTCCCTGATGACTTCCTTATCCAAGCGGGCACTATCGGGAGAGGACGTGTGATCTTACCGGATGCAACATCCAGCGGACGACAGATATCGTACATTTGTCCCTAGGGAAGGTCATGATCTGCTGGCTGGAGCAGCTTGCGTTTCATCATCAGCGTGAGTGCGTTCTGACTCGGCGGCTCAACCCCCTCCGCCAACTCCATCCCGCGCTTTCATTTCGGCCCGCTCCATTTCCAATTCCGAATCT
>PLMF01000403.1 GCA_003142355.1 Bryobacterales bacterium | reverse complement strand
GCCAGAACGGGGGACGGCTGGCCAACCTGCCCGCGCTCAATCCCCCCACGGCGACGCCCAGCAGCCTCACCCAGCCGACGGCATTCTCCGCCGCCTCCAACACCGTGGTGGATCCCAACCTCAAGACGCCGCGCACCCACCAGTGGGCCGTGGACATCCAGCGCGAAGTGGCCCGCGACACCATCGTGGACATCGCCTACATCGGCCGCCGCGCCTATCACCTGCTGGGCGCCTACAACGTCAACCAGGCCCAAATCTTCGGCAACGGGTTTCTGGACGCCTTCAACACCGTGAAAGCCGGCGGGGATTCGCCGCTCATGAACAACCTGCTGAAGGCGGATACGCGCCTGAACGCCGGCGAGACCGGCTCGCAGATGGTGCGGCGGCTGTACGCTTCGAATCTCAGCCTGAATTCGGTGGGAGGGCTGGCGTCGGCCATCGCCTCGCGGCTGCAGAGCGGCCAGAACGTCACCCAGCTTTCCGCGGGTCTGCCGTTCTTTTTCTACCCCTACCCGCAGTACACGAGCGGCCTGAACGTCCTGGATTCGAACGATTTCTCCACCTACCACGCGCTCGAAGCCCAGGTGGACCACCGCTTCCACAACGGCGTGTCGTTCAATATCGCCTATACGTGGTCGAAGTCGCTCGACACGCGCTCGTTCGACCCCACCATCACGGTGGTCAGTACCGCCAACAGCGCATCCGCCAATTCGACCCCATTCGACATTTACAACCGCGGGTTGAACTACGCGCCATCCGACTTCGACCGGCGGCACGTGTTCCAGTGGAACTTCGTGGAAGAGCTGCCGTTTGGAAAGGGGAAGCACTTTCTGGCCGGGGCCAACGGGCTGGCGAACCGCATCGTGGGCGGATGGGAAGTTTCGGGTTTCGGACGGGTCACCAGCGGCCGTCCTTTCACGGTGTACTCGGGCTCGAACACCTTTAGCAGCGTGGTGCAAACGCCCGCCAGCTGCACCGGTTGCAAGAGCGGCGAAGGGACGCCGTTCCTGGATTCCGCCAGCGGGCTGATCTGGTACCTGAACCCCGCACAGATTGCGCAGTTCTCCGTTCCAGCCCCTGGGCAGTTTGGCAACACGGGACGGAACTTCCTGGTGGGGCCGCACTATTTCGAGCTGGATGCCTCGCTGTTGAAGCGCGTGCCGTTGAAGAACGAGCGGGTGAAGCTGGAATTCCGCGCCGACGCGACCAACCTGACCAACTCGGTTATGTTCGGGCCGCCCACCGCCACGGTTACCAGCACCATCTTCGGGCGCATCAACAACACCGTGTACAGCGGGTCGCGGAAGATCCAGGTCGGCGCCAAGATCCACTTTTAGGGGGAGGGCGTGCGGATCTGCGCGGTTGGCGGCGACGGCCGCGCGCGGGTCAGCCATCCCTTCCTCCAGAGCAGAAAATACACAATCGCGAGGGCGGCGTAGGTCGAGCACCAGAACCATGGCGTCCACCAGGGGATCCCGTTGAAGCAGTAGTCCGAGAGCGGCCAAAGGAACCGGGTGGCGTAGTATCGGAAGCTGTGCGTCGGAATATCGATCAGGATGTGGGAGAGCCATCCCAACAACTCGAGTACGAAACGGCGCGCCAGAAGGCTCGCCACTGCGAAGACCAGAAGAAACACGACCAGGCTGTGACCGAGAGGATAAAGGGGCACGCCGAATCCCACACGGGGCAAATGCCCGCGGCGCAGGGAGCCACCCGTCAGAAGCAGCCATAAGCCAACGGCTACGGGCGGTCCGAATGCGAGCAAATCCGGAAACATGGCCCACCAGACTGTCCATCCGAGCCGGATTCGGGCATGAGCCGATTTCCTGGCGGCCCTCGCTCCCGCAGCCGCCCACAATCCATGCGCAATAATATCCATAAATCGATTCTTACACCTGAATAGCACTAAACTCCGGCCGCGCAGTGTGCTATATTCTACACAAATCCATCAAAGAATGGATCGAAGAGCAGTTCCTTTCGGGGAACGGGGGATTTGTCGTAATGTGTGGAATCGCGGGATTTACCCGGCTTAATCGCGCGGTGAACGAGGGTGTCGCCCTGCGCATCACCGAAGCGTTATACCATCGCGGCCCGGACCAGCAAGGGGTTTTCGAGGGCAGCGAGGCAACCCTGTGCGCCGTCCGATTGAAGATCATCGATCTGACCGGCGGCGATCAACCTCTCGTCAGCGACGATGGCGACACGGCCGTGGCGTTCAACGGCGAGATCTACAACCATCTCGAGATTCGCGCGGAGCTCGAGGAACTGGGGCACCGGTTCCATTCCCACTGCGACACCGAGACGGTGCTGCGGGCATTCCTCGAGTGGGACACGGAATGTTTCTCGCGCATGCGGGGAATGTTCGCGGTGGCCCTGTGGACGGAATCGCGCAANNGAGGCGCTGGATTCGTACCTTTCGGTGAATTATGTTCCGGGTCCGGGCACTCTGATCGAGGGGATTCGCAAAGTGCCGCCAGGGCACCTTCTGGAGTGGCATCACGGGAAACTGTGGATCGCGCCATGGTGGAAGATACCCGCGAACGAGAAGCGGCAATGGTCGCTGGACGGCGCGAAAGAAGAGTTGGATTGGCTGCTGCGCGACTCCATTCGCGAGCACCTGGTCTCGGACGTTCCGCTGGGAGTCTGGGCCTCCGGCGGCATCGACTCCTCGACCATCCTGCACTACGCGGCCACTGGGAGCGCCGCCCGGCTGAAGACTTTTTCGGTTTCGTTTGCCGGGCGCAGTTTCGACGAAAGCCCGTACTTCCGGGAGATCGCGCGGATTTACGGCACGGACCATCACGAGTTCGATCTGAACCCGGACGTCGAGCTGCAGAGCGCCATTGAGGATTTCGCGTATTACTCGGACGAGCCGAGCGCGGACGCGGGGGCGTTGCCGGTGTGGTATCTGGCGCGCATGAGCCGGCGCCACGTAACGGTGGCGCTCTCGGGTGAAGGCGCGGACGAATTGTTCGGTGGATACGTGACCTACCAGGCCGACCGCCTGACGCGGCCCTTCCGGCTGGTGCCCGGCGCGCTGCGGCGGCTGATGCTGAGGGGATTCGAGCGGTGCCTGCCGGTCTCCGACGAGAAGATCGGTTTTGAGTACAAGCTGAAGCGCTGGATGGAGGGAAGCTGGCTCCACCCCGACGAGGCGCACTTCTTCTGGAACGGAGCGTTTTCCAACGAGCAGCGGAGACAGATCCAGCCCGGCGGAGACGGGAACGGGCTGCGGAGGCTGGTGGAGCGGCTCGGAATTGAATCCCGCGGCGTCATAGACCGCTATCTGCTGGTGGACCAGGCCTACTATCTTCCGGACGATATTCTCTACAAGACGGACCGCATGAGCATGGCTCATTCGCTGGAAGTTCGTCCCCCATTCCTGGACCACCGGATCGTGGAGTTCGCGGCTTCCCTGCCCCAGAATATGAAGATCCGGGGCTTCACGCAGAAGTTCATTCTCAAGGAGCTGATGCGCGGGAGGCTGCCGGAAACCGTGCTCCATCGGAAGAAGACCGGTTTCGACATTCCGGCGCACGAATGGTTCCGCGGGGTGCTGCGTCCCTTGCTGATGGATACGCTGACTCCGCAAGCCATCGCATCCACGAGGATCTTCGACGCGCGCGCAATTCAATCTCTGATCAGCGATCACATGGAGAGGCGCATCAACGCCGGTTTTCAGTTGTGGGGCCTGCTGACGCTTTTCCTGTGGATGAAGAGATGGAAGGTCGAGGTGGTTCCGCCCCTGGAAGGGCTTCACCGGGCGCCGGGCCGAGTGCTCGCGATCCGATGATGCAGCAGGAAGAGAACCCCGGCCATTAGGGGCGGTCCAGCGAAAGCCACGGTCGTGATCGCGCGGACAGCCAGAGGGAGCCGCGACCCGTCGTTTCTCCTGAAGAAGGAAGCCGACGCGATCGCATAGGCCACTCCGATCAGCAAACTCATCACCACGAGCAGACGGCCTCCGGGCGCTTCCCAGCGCCAGGGGACCAACGCCAGGATCACGAAGAGCAGTAGCACCGCGGACCCGACCGCAATTACACGGCCGGGCGCGCCCTCGACTATCACCGATCCCACGAAGAAAAAGATCCAGAACCCGGCCCACAACAACACCAGGGCCCGAGCACCGTACACCATGCAGGGCTTCTTTACGGCAATGCTCCAGGGTTCCAGGTCAAGTATGCACCGTTTAGCCGCCGGGGACAAGCGCGGCGCATTCCTGGCCGCAAAACGTCTCCGCAAGAGTGCGGAGACGGCAGCCTGAGAGGCTGCGCCACATCCGCCCGCCGATAGGCGATCATGTGGAGAGACGCAATCCATGCCCGTTTCTGTCGATCGGAGCTATCAGGTAATCGTGGCGCTGGTGGCGGCCCTGATATTCGTGGGGTGCATCGTGAGTCCGCCGTCCCTGATGGACGACGTGGATTCGGTGCAGGCGCAGATTGCCCGCAACATGCTGCAATCCGGCGACTGGGTGACCGCGCGCCTGGATGGCGTCGCCTACCTGGAAAAATCTCCCCTCAAATACTGGATGATCGCGGTGTCGTTCCTGATCTTCGGGGTGCACGACTGGGCGGCGCGGATTCCCATTGCGCTCTCCACGGTGCTGCTGTGCTGGGTCACCGCGCGCTTCGCTGCGTGGGGCGAGCCCTCCGGCCTCGGGCGGCGCTGGGGCTTGTGCTCGGGCATCGTGCTGGCCACCAGCGTGGGGCTGTTTCTCTTCACCCGCATCCTGATCCCGGACGTGATTTTGACGCTGGCCATTACGCTGGCGTTGTGGAGCCTCTTGCGCACCATCGAGGAAGACGAGCCGCATCCGGCGCGCTGGGCCATGCTCATGTGGGCGTCGATGGGAACCGGGCTGCTGCTGAAGGGGCTGATCGCCGCGTGCTTCCCCATCGCGGCCGGGCTCGTCTACCTGGGCTTCACCAGACAGTTGTTCTCTCGAAGGACCTGGGCGCGGCTGCGGCCGTTCTCCGGCATCCTGCTGTTACTGGCGATTGCCGCGCCCTGGCACGTGCTGGCTACGCTGCGCAACCCTCCCTATTTCGATTTCACCATGCACAGCGAAAGGGGCTCCTACCATGGGTTCTTCTGGTTCTACTTCATCAACGAGCACGTTCTGAGGTTTCTGAACCTGCGCTATCCGCGGGACTACAACACCGTGCCGCGGGCTTGGTTCTGGCTGTTTCACCTGCTGTGGCTGTTCCCGTGGAGCGTGTATTTTCCAGCGGCGCTGAGACTGAATTACCGTAGGCCGGACCGGGCATCGAGAGTGCGGCTGATGGCTTTGTGCTGGAGCGGGTTCATTCTGGTATTTTTCATGTTCTCCACCACGCAGGAGTATTACTCGATGCCGTGCTATCCGGCGCTGGCGCTTCTACTGGGATCGGCGATCGCCGGCCAGGACCCGTGGCTGCGGTACGGCACAAAGGCGATTGCGGTGGTGGCCACGCTGGCGGCGGCGGCCATCGCGGGCATCCTGTGGATGGTTCGCGGGCTCGCGACGCCCGGTGATATTGCGGGGGCACTGAGCCAGAACCCGGAGGTCTATACGCTGTCGCTGGGGCACATGACGGACCTGACGCTGCGGGCGTTTGCCTATTTGCGGGTGCCGCTGGCGGTGGCGGGGGTGGCGTTTGTGGTGGGCGCGGCGGGGGCCTGGCGGCCCGCCGGACGGAGGCTCGTGCCACTGGCTGCGCTGGCGGCCATGATGGTGTTGTTCTTCCATGCGGCGCGGCTGGCGATGGTGGTGTTCGATCCTTACATGTCGTCGCGGCCGCTGGCCGAGGCGCTGCTCGAGGCGCCGCCGGGAAAGCTGATTGTGGACGACCAGTATTACACGTTCTCTTCGGTTTTCTTTTACACCAACCGGCGCGCCCTGTTGCTGAACGGGCGGGTCAATAATCTGGTCTATGGGTCTTACGCGCCGGATGCGCCCACAGACGTTTTCATCGATGATCGCGACCTCGCGGAGCGCTGGCCGCGCCGGGAGCGGTATTACCTGGTGGCGGAAGGGCCGCAGGCGCCGCGGATCGAGAAGATAGTAGGCAAAACAGCCTTGCGCGCGGTCGCCGCGAGTGGGGGCAAATTCCTGTTCACAAATAAATAGAAGTTTTCTTCACCCTGTTTTCAATCACTTAGACATCTGAACCCGGCTGAATGCAGGATCCGGGATGCTACTGTCGAATTGGGAAGAGAGTTGCGCGGCTTCGCGGATTCGCGAAGCCGTTTTTTTTGGGGGGGGGCACGAATGGCAACCACGGTGAACGAAGAGGGGAAGGCTCCCAAAACTTTGAGAATCCGGATTGCGGATCTTTTGGGCAGAGCCATTACCGGGATCGAAGGCCGGTTTGCGGCCACCGACTACAAACCGACCGTTGCGGACTACCTCAAACTGCTGCAGATGGAAATAGAACTCGAGCAGGAAGAAATCAAGGAGATCAAAGTCACATGGGTGGAACCGCCAGCGGCATCCGACTCGGGGAAGTAACTCGCTACATCAGTTATCACCCCCTGCCTTCGCAACAAAAGTTTCACGACTCGCAGGCCCGATTCAAGGGCTTCTCCGGACCCATTGGCAGCGGGAAGAGCCAGGCGCTCTGCCAGGAAGCCGTCCGCCTCAGCTATCTGAACCAGGGGCGCATGGGACTGCTGGGCGCGCCGACCTATCCGATGTTGCGGGATGTGACGCAGGCGGCGCTATTCGAGATTCTGGATGGGAACAAGATTCCGTTCGATCACAACAAGGCGGAGAACACGCTGATCATGCGCGATACGAGATCGAAGATCCTGTTCCGGCCAATGGACGAATTCGAGCGGTTGCGCGGCACCAACCTGGCATGGTTCGGCCTCGACGAGCTGACCTATACCCAGGAAGAAGCGTGGTTGCGCCTGGAGGGGCGCTTGCGGGATTCCAAGGCAAAGCACCTGTGCGGTTTTGCGGCTTGGACGCCCAAAGGCTACGACTGGGTGTACCGGAAGTTTTTGGCGAAGCCGGTCAAGGGGTACGACGCGATCATCGCCCCGCCGCTCGAGAACCAGTACCTCCTGCGACAAATTCCGGATTACTACGAGCGGCTCAAAGACAGCTACGACGATCGCTTCTATCAACAGGAAGTAATGGGCCTGTACCTGAACCTGGATGCCGCGCTGGTATATGCCTCCTTCGGGCGCAACGAAAATCTGGCGGATTTGAGTCCCGAACCTGGTTTGCCGCTGCTGTGGGCGCTGGATTTCAACGTGGATCCAATGAGCTCGCTGGTCGCGCAATCGATCCGCGGCAAGGTGCGGGTGCTGGATGAAATCGTGCTCCGGCACGCCACCACGGCGGAGGCCTGCGAGAGATTTTTGGAACGATTTCCCAAAAGCCCGGCCGGGATCGTGATCTACGGAGACGCTTCGGGGAACCAGCGACAGACGACCGGAGCTTCGGACTACGACATGATCCGCGACTACTTCCGGGTGCACTCCACCATCCTGGTGACGTACAAGGTGCCGAGCAGTAATCCGAGCGTGCGGGAACGAGTCAACCTGACCAACTCCAGGCTGCGATCGGCCGCCGGCGACATCGGGCTGCTGGTGGATCACAAGTGCAAGGAACTGATCATGGATTTCGAGCAGGTGTCTTTCAAGGCCAACACCTACCAGATCGACAAGGACCGCGACCGGCTGAGAACGCACCTGTCCGACGCGCTGGGGTATCTGCTCTGGCAGGAATGCATGCCGGCCAAGACTGTCGGAGAGCAAGGGGAGCGAATTTTTCCATGAAGAACATCGACCGGGAACATCCCGAGTACATCGCGCGCAAGGCGATGTGGAAGCAGTACAAAGACCTCTANNTCTACCAGGAACGGCTCAGCCGCGTGTTCTACGAGAACTACATCGGGTCGATTGTCGACTGGTATGCGGCGACGCTGATGCGGCGCGAGCCGGTCCTGATGATGGAAGGAAGCGACGCCGGCGCCAGGAGCTTCTACACCGCGCTGGCGGACGATTGCGATTTGAAGGGGACCACCCTCAGCGAGTTTTTCCGCCAACGGTTCATCCAGACCATGGTATGCGGCGGCAGCTTCATCGTGGTGGACTTTCCGCGCATTGGAGCGGGGGGCGCCCCCGCTCCACTGACGCGGGCGGAAGAGGACGCTTCGGGACGATCGCGAGCCTATCTGGTGGACTACGGGGCGGATGAGGTCATCAACTGGAACTACGACCCATCGGGCGGGCTGGAGTGGGCGGTGATCCGCACGTCCTGCCTGCAACAATCCAACATCGCGGATGCGAAATGGGAGCGGGAAATGCGCTGGATCTACTACGACCGCGAGAACTTCCGGATGTACCGCCAGGCGGGCGAGTCGAGCCCCATCGAGCTGATGGCCGAGGGGCGGCATGGGCTGGCGTCGCTGCGGCGGGTGCCCATGTTCCAGATGAAGGTGTCGGAGGGGCTGTGGCTGCTGAACAAGGCCGCGCTTCTGCAACTGGAACACTTCAACAAGTCCAACGCGCTTTCGTGGGCGCTGACCATGGGCCTGTTCGCCAGTCCGGTAGTCTATTCGGACCGGGAGTTCAAACAAATTGTCGGCGAGTCCTATTACATCCAGCTCGGGAAGGACGACCGGTTCGGATGGACGGAGCCGGAGGGAAAGGTCTATCAGATCGCGGCCGACAACCTGGTCCAGTTGAAGGACGAAATCTACCGCGTCTGCTACCTGACGATGCAGGCCGGAGAATCGAGCACCGGAGGCCAGCGGCAGTCGGCGATGAGCAAGCAGTTGGACTTCAACACCACGCAAGAGGTGCTGCGCGGGTACGGCGATGCCGTGAAAGACACCATGAAGCAGGTTTTGTGGGCCATCGCGGCCGCGCGGCAGGACGGAATCTCGATCGGCGTCTCAGGGCTGGACGAGTTCGACATCAACGATCTCGGAGGGGAGCTGGACGACGCCAAGAAACTGCTGGATCTGGGGATCGGCTCGGAGACGTTGAAGAAGCAGGTATTCAAGAGGCTGGCCTTGAAGTACCTGAGCGATGCGCGGCAGGAAGTCAAGAACCAGGTGGCGGAAGAGATCGATCGGATGAAGTACACAGAGGGAATTTCTTAGGAGGCATATGGAAGGCATCGACGTTCAAGCGATCGTGCGGCAGGCGATCGAGGAGTTCGCGACCAACGAGCAGTCCAAGAATGAGCCGGCTTACAAGGCGGAACTGCAGGAGGAGCGCAAGCGCCGGGAGCAACTGGAGCGCAGGCTGAACGAGCTGGTGGCGGAGAACAAGCGCAGCCGCCAGATCGCCGCGGAAGCGGAGCGAAGCTCGGCCGTGAGAGCCGAGCTGCAGCGGCTGGGCGTAGGCAAGATCGACCTTGCGTTCAAGGCGGTGCAGGACGGGATCGTGCGAACCGAGGACGGGCGGCTGGTGGCCCGGAGCGAGGCCGGCGAAACGCCGTTGAAAGAACACCTGGCGGCGTTCGTGAATGAGAATCCGGAGTTTCTGCCGGCTCGCATTGCGGGAGGAACGGGGATGACCGCGACCTTCAAAGCGCCATCAACGGGCAGAGAAACGGTGAGCATCGAACAGATCCGCCCGGGCATGAGCGCGGAAGAGATGCAGCGGGTACGAGAGGAAATCGTGCGCGTGGCGTCGCAGACCCTTCGGGGCCTGTAGTAACAACCGGCCCCGACACACGCGGCCGGCAAAAACAATCAAGTCAAGGAGAACGAATGGCAGCTATTACCTCAACTAACGTCGCAAGTGCGATTGTCAAGCTGGTGGCGGCGGACGCATTGCCGGTGCTGGTCGGGAACCTCGTAATGGGGAACCTGGTGAATCGCGATTACGAGCCGGTGCTGGCAAATGCCGGCGACACAGTAAACGTACCGATACCCCCGACGATGGTGGCCAACAACATCCTCGAGGGTTACACGGTGCAGACGCAAAACCCCAGTCTGGGAAACGCGCAGATCGTGCTCAATACACACGTGGAAGCGACTTTCCAGATTCCGGACGTGACCAAGGTGCTGGCGGTTCCCGACCTGCTGAAGATCTACATGCAGCCGTCGGTGGCCGCCATCGCGCAGAGAATCGAGACCGATCTTCTGAGCCTGTACGCCGGTTTCTCCACCACGGTGGGAACGGCAGCGACGCCGATCACGGAAGCCGTGATCGACGCGGCGGAGACAGCGCTGTTCCTGGCGAAGGTGCCGCCGCAAGAGCAGAAGTTCATTGTGGTGGACGCGGCGACCTATTCGACCTGGCGGCAGATTCCGCGCTTCAGCGAATTCCAGACCGCGGGCGACGCAGGCCTTCACGCGATCGTCGAAGGCACCATCGGGAAGGTCAAAGACTTCTTCGTCTTCCGCTCGCAGTTCGTACAGAAGACGGGCACCAACACGGTGACGACCCACAACATGGCGTTCGCCAAGGACGCCCTCGGCCTGGTGATCCGGCGGCTGCCGCAGCCGCTGCCCGGAACCGGCGCCATCGCGGAATACGCGGAGTTGGGCAACTTCGGTATGCGCGTGGTGATGAGCTACCAGCCGAATACGCTGGCGCAACAATTCACGGTGGACGTGCTGTACGGCTGTGGCGTGCTGCGCGGCACCTCGGGGGTGCAAGTCAACACCTAGGACAGCAAACCGCTCCCTGACGGTCGCGGCTCCGATNNCCGATCGGAGCCGCGACCGTCAGAAGCTGTGAAGAAATCGCCCGCAAGCGGGCAATGGGCAAGCTAAAGCATGCCCCTGTTTCATTCAGGAGAAATCGATGGATCTGAAGCTCTATTACCAGAAGATTCGCGACATGGAATCAAAGATTACGGAGGCGTTTCCGGTAGTGGTGAGTAACGAGACCGCGGACGGCGGAAAGCCGGGGGTCCTGACGGAAGTGACGCCGGGAATCGCCGCCAGGATGCTGGTGGAAGGCGCGGCGCGCCTGGCTACCGCCGAGGAAGCGATGGCGTTCCAGGCGGTGCAGGCGGAAGCCAAGCGGGCGGCCGACCAGGCGGCGGCGGCGGCCAGAGTGCAGTTCACGGTGCTGTCGACCGCGGAACTGAACAAGCTGAAGGGCGCTTCGAAGTCCTCGAAAGACTAGGCGAACAACCATGGCTCTGTTCATAGACGGTCCGGTTTCAAGCGTGGAAGACCTGGCGGCGCAGGATTCGCAGCTTCTCGACGTGGCGAGCGTCGAGGGAATCGACGTGAGCCAGAAACTGGCTCTGGCCCAGGACGAACTCACCCTGGAGATCAGCGCGCTGTTGACCAGGGTGAGCTATGTGGACCAGTTGTTCTGGCTGGCGCCTCAATCCAACGTCGGCAGCGTGGTGGTGACGCCGGCGCTGAAGCTATGGCACACTTTTCGCAGTTTGGAAATGGTCTACAGCGACGCATACAACAGCCAGTTGAACGACCGCTACGCCGGCAAGCGCGACCAATTCCATGCGAAGGCAAAGTGGGCGTACGAAACGCTGGTTGCGGCCGGTATCGGCGTGGCGTCGGTCCCGGTGCCGCGGGCGGCGACTCCGGCGGTGACGGCAGCGGCGGCCCCGGCGCCGGGCACCCCGCTGCCGGACGGGACTTACTACGCGACGGTGGCCTGGGTCAATGCCGCGGGCGAAGAAGGGGCGTGCGCCCAACCGGCAATCGTCGCGACCACGGGAAGCTCGCTGCGGGTCCAGCCGGCAGGCGCTCCGCCCAAAACCGCGGCGGGGTGGAACGTCTATGTAGGCGCCGGTCCCGATTCGATGGCGCTGCAAAACGGACCGCCCATCGCCCTCGGGCAGACGTGGCTGCAACCGGCGGCTGTGGCGGCGGGGCGGCCGCCGGGGTTGGGGCAACGCCCCACTTATCTGAAGCCGGTTCCACGGGTGATCCAGAGGGGCTAATGACGGCGACGATCGGAAGCGCAACAACGGCCCAGGTGATGCAACTCATCACCGGCGCCAGTGGCTTGAACTCGAGCCTGGCCGCCCTCACACAAGCGGACCAGGCGCTGGCCGGTCCGCTGGACATGGCGCAAGTGCGCGCGCAGAACGTGGCGGCGGACCTGGCCGAACGCAGCAGCATGGTGAAGTACCCGGTGGTGCACGTGTACTGCGAGAAGGTGACGAACCGTTTGACGGAGAAGTTTCGGACATTCTCCGGCACGGCTCAGATGACCATCGAGATTCGGCATTCCCAGGACCGGCTGGAGGGGCTCCAGGACAGTCTGCAGCTCTACACGGACGCCGCGACGCAGGTGCTGGCCGCGAATCGCGGCGATTGGGGCCAGGGGATGTTTTACGCTGGCGGATACGAAGCGTCCTTCGGAGCCGTCAAGCAAGGCGGGAAGAATTTCATCCAGGTGGCGAAAGTCACATTTGAGATTGGAGTGAGCAAAAACTAGCATGCCTTCTTATATTTCCTCTAACGCAAACCGGTTCTACACGGTGCTGGAAAGCAACTTCGGCCAGGTGGGATCGATCACATCCGGCCACCGGATTCCGGCTCTGAAGCTGACGGTTCAGCAGAAACTCGAGGCCGCGCCGCGGAAGGACAAGACGGGCAGCCGGACGTTTTCCGGCCTGGCGCCGGGCGGCAGGCGGCAGACGAATTTCGAACTGCAGACATACATGACGAGCTGGCAGAAAACGGCGGGAAACCCGGGATATGGCCCGCTCTTTCAGGCGGCACTAGGGGGCGCGCCGATCGAGTTCGCCGGCGGGACCGCGGCATCCAGCACGGCGGGCGGAAGGCTGGTGTTCGGAGCGCCGCACGGGCTCGGCGCGGGGCAGGCGGTCTCATGCGCCGGGGAGATCCGGTTCGTGGCCGCCATCGTGGACCCCAGCACGGTGCAACTGAACGCGCCGTTCACCATCCTGCCCGGAACGGGCACGGCGCTGGGCGCCGCAGTCACCTATGTGCCCGCCACGGAACTGCCGAGCGCCAGCATTTTCGACTACTGGGACCCGGCGACGGCGGTGCAGAGGCTGCTGTGCGGGGCGGCCGTCGACCAGATGGAAATTCAGGTGAACGGCGATTACCACGAGTTCCACTTCAGCGGCCTGGCGCAGGACGTGCTCGACAGCAGCAGCTTTTCCTCCGCCAACGTCGGACAGCTTCAGAGCTTTCCGGCGGAGCCGGAGCTGGCCGCATTCGACTATTCGATTGTTCCGGGGAACATGGGCCAGGCGTGGCTGGGAACAACGCCCGCGCAGTTCCTCACCATCACCAGCGCATCCATTGTCCTCAAGAACCAACTGGACACGCGGTCCAGGGAGTTCGGATCGAACCTGCCGCGCAGCATTTCTCCGGGCCAGCGGTCGGTGACGGCGGCTTTCGAGCTCTTCAGCCAGGACGACGACGCTACTAAGGCGCTCTATCAGGCCGCCAGGCAGCAATCGCCGATCAGCGTCATGTTTCAGTTGGGCGTGGCGGAGGGACAGGTCATGGGCGTGTATCTGCAGAGCGTGATTCCGGAGGTGCCAGAGTTTGACGACGGCCAGAACCGGTTGCAGTGGAAGTTCCGGCAATCGCGCGCGCAGGGCACGGTAGACGACGAGATCGCGGTGGCGTTCGCATAATCATGACCTACGAAAGCGTAAGGACGGTGGAGTCGCAAGTCGCGCGGGGGGTGACTTTCACGCTGGCGAAGATTTCGTTCGGACGCCGCGTGGAGCTGATGCGCCGGGTGCGGGAACTGGCCCGGCGAATCGAGTTCCTGGAGGCCGGCCAGGCGCCGGGCGACAAGATGGACGCGGCCCTGCTGCAGACGGAGATCGACCGGCTGTTCCTGACATGGGGACTGCGGGCGGAATCGGGGCTGGAGCTGGACGGGTCGGGCGCCACACCCGAACTGCTGGCGGAGGCGGGGCCGGAGAACCTCTTCCGGGAAGCGCTGGCGGCGGTGCGGGCAGAGACGGGACTGACCGAGGCGGAACGAAAAAACTGATTGTCGCCTTCCACTTTCAATTCTCCAACCAGGCCGGTTGGAAGTGCGACGTGTGCCGGAAGTCCGGCCTGGAGAAGAAGCGCCGGTGCGGGTGGCTGGGGATGGGCGAGGACGCCGGTGCGCCGCTGGTCTGGGCCAGACGGGATGTGTCGCTCAGAACCTGTCCGAAACCGTATATCACGGCTGAGAGCCAGACGCTGGTGGAGGAGTTCTTCGTGCGGCGCCGGCTGCGGGGGATGGATTTTGCGGAACTGAGCGCGCGGCAAGTGGAAGCGTTCGTGATTTTGGAAAGGGCTCTTGCCGGAAAGATGAGCGATGGCCAGCACAACACAAGATAAGCTCTACGAAACTTTTGTCGCGGTATCGGGGCAGCAGGATTCCAACCCGGGTGGGGCGCTCGACAGCGGCGAGGAAATTGCGGCCTCGCTCAGCGACACGGTGAAGCAGCTCGGCCAACTCCAGGGGAGCACCGAAGCGCAGCCCGCGAGCGGCAACAGCAATTCCTCCGCGAGTACGACCAGCGGCGGCGGCATCACGGCAGAGGCAATCGCAACCACAGTTCTGGAGAGCGGGCTGGGCATGGTCCCGTTGATTGTCGGGTTGCTGGCGCTGTTCCAAGGCGGGGGGACGCCGGCTGCGCCGCCGACGCTGGAGAAATATGCCATGCCGGACCGGCTCTATTTCGAGGGCGCCGACACCGGCAGCGACGTGAGCGGCGCCGATTACGACCAGATGGGAATGCCGAGGACGTACAGCGCGGCGCCCAGTGGAGCGAGCGCGCAGGCCGGCGGGATGGCGGCTCCGGGCAGCAGCGGCAACCCGGCCATCGCTCCGGCGCCTCAGATCACCGTGAACGTGCAAGCCATGGACTCGCAGTCGTTTCTGGACCACCGCAGCGAGATCGCACGAGCGGTTCGCGACGCGATGCTGAATTCCAATTCGATCAACGACGTGGTGAACGACCTCTGACATGTCCACTTTCCCCAAGCTGAAGACCAACGCCGTGGCGCAGTATCCGGCTACCAGGGCACTCCGGTTTCAAAACCAGGCGCTGCGATTCGTGGACGGAGTGGAACAACGCTACCGGGATTCGGCCGGGCCGCTGCACCGCTGGGAGATCCGCCTGGATGCACTGGATGAGAGCGAAATGGCGGCGCTGGAGCAGTTCTTCGCCGACAACCAGGGATGTTTCGGAAACTTCGCATTCACCGATCCATGGGACGCAACCGAATATGCCAATTGCAGCCTGGCCAGCGACGAACTGGACCTGACCGCCATCGCGGAAATGCAGGGTAAGACCTCGCTGACCGTGATCGAGAACCGGGGATAGCACATGCTGGTATACCCACAACTCGCCACCGGAGCTTTGAGCCAGTTCCCGGTCCAAAAGCGGCGCCGTTTGCGGACGGTTGCGAATACGTCTCTGGACGGGAGGCCGATCAAGCTGGCCGATCCGGGAGCGGAAATCACCGAATGGCAGTTGGCGTACGCGGGTTTGACCGATGACGAAGTTGCCGCCTTGCAGGAGTTCTTCGCGGCCACCGAGGGAACGCTCAACAGTTTCACGTTCCTGGATCCAACCGCCAACCTTTTCGCCTGGAGCGACAAGCTGGACAATGCGGCTTGGGCAAAGGAGCCGTTCCTTCTGGTGGCAGGCGGAATCGCGGACCCCGCGGGCGGAACGAACGCATGGCACCTCACCGATTCCGGCGGCGGCGCTCAGAACATCTCCCAGACGTTATCCGCGCCGGCGGGGTACGTGTATTGCCTCAGCGTATTCGCGCGGTCGCCGCAACCCACCGCAGCGACCCTGCTGCACGGCACCAATCGCGCCGCTCGAACCCTGGGAACAAATTGGAGCCGGATCGTCTTGACAGCCAGCGGCGACGCGTTGGCGGAATCGATCGCCTTCGGCGTGGAGCTGCCGGCCGGAGGGTCCGCGGATGTATTCGGCCTGCAAGTGGAGCCGCAAGCCGGCGCGTCGGTATACAAAGCCACCACCACGGGCGGCGTTTACGAAAACGCGCGCTTCCGCGACGACGTCCTCTCCATAACCACAACCGGCGTGAACTGCCACTCCGCCATGGTCAATATCATTTATGCCAACCATCTCTGAGCTGAAGGAACAGGCGGTCACGGATACGCCGCTTCTGGTCTTCGACTGCGTGCTCGCCAACGGCCAGACGGAACAGTGGAGCACGCACCAGGTGACGGTGGACGGCGTGACGTACCAGCCGCGAGTTCTTCAGCACAGCGCCTTCGACATTCAGACNNGCCGACTCGCACTTCTCGGAAATCGAGCGCGCGACTGGATGGAAGGGCGCGCGGCTGACGGTGGGGTTTCTCTTTTACGATTTGCGAAACGATGTTCCGTTGACGGACAAGGCGGTGGTGTTTCAAGGAATCTGCAACCCGCCGGACCAGATCAAGGAATCGACATTCCGCCTAACCGCCATCAACCGGATGAACCTGCAACGGCTGCTGCTTCCGCAGGTCCGCATCCAACGGAGATGCGCGTGGGAGTTCCCGGCCACCGCGGGTCAGCGGACCGAAGCCGTTAATGGCGGCGTGAACGGCAAGTACTCGCGCTACTACCGTTGCGGCTATTCCGCCGGGGTCGCCGGGGGAACGGGCAATCTGAATGGCAGCGCGCCGTTTACGTCGTGCGGGTACACGCGGCAGGACTGCCAGGCGCGCGGAATGTTCACCCGCTTCGGCGGGCTCGAGTTCGTTCCGCCGGCGATCTCGGTGCGCGGTTATGGAAAAGACTGGTCGACATCGGCCGTCTCGGACAACGAGGCGCGCTATAACGACTACGTTCCGATGGTGTACGGCACGGCCTGGTGGGAGCCCCTGGTGGTGTTTGCGCGCAACGACGGCAACCTCACGCGGATGGAGGCGCTGCTGGGAATCGGCGAGATCGAAGGGGTCCTGACGGTGCTGGTGAGCGGTGTCGAGATTCCCATGGGACTCTCCGGCAGGAACATGACCGGCACGGGCTGGTACAACATTCAGACGCTGGGGACGCGCGACGGCGCGTTCGACTACAACTTTCTGGATGGAAGCAGGAGTCCTGCGGGAGACCCTTATGGCAGCATGGCGTACCTTTCCGTGGTAGTCCCCAACCAACTGAACAATGGGACTTCGCTGCCCACGGTGAAGGTGCTGGCGCAGGGTCTGAAGGTGCCGGCCTATGCGACGGACGGGACGTACCTGAACGACCAGTTCTCGAGCAACCCCGCATGGATCCTGTTGGACGTTCTGCGGCGGAGCGGATGGGCCGCATCGGAAATCGATATCCCGAGCTTCGCGGCCGCCGCGGCATATTGCGATGAACCGATCAACTCGACGGACCTGAACGGCAACCCCATCACGCTTCCGCGGTTTCAGTGCAACCTGGTCTTACAGAACCGGCGAAGCGGCGGAGACGTTGTCCGCGGCGTCCGCAATGCGGCGCGGCTTTACCTCACCTATGGGCCGGGAGGGGTGCTGCAGTTGAACGTTGAGAACACGGCGGCGCTGCAACAGCCTGCCAAGCCGGCGTGGTCCAACAGCACACAACCACTCGACGGAGGCTGGCCGAGTTACGAATTTGGAGACGGCAGCAGCGGCTTCTCGGGAATTCTGAGACGGCAGAGCGGCGAACCAAGCGTGACGGTGACGTCGCGCAGCATCGCGGATACGCCGAACCGCCTTTCGGTGGAGTTTCAGGACGCGCTCAACGGTTACCAGCAGGACAGCTTCGAGCTGGTGGATCCGGCCGACATCGCCCTGGCCGGACAGGAGGTTTCCAAGACTCTCCCGGCGCTGGGCCTTCCACACTACGACCAGGCGGCCCGGATTCTGAAATTCAATCTCGACAAGTCGGTTCGCGGGAATACTTACATCGAATTCGATACCAGCGTAAAAGCCTTCGGCATCCGGCCGGGAGATCTGATTACGGTCACGTACCTGAAGGAGGGATTGGATCGCCAGCCGCTGCGGGTTCTGAAAATCTCTCCGGCCACCAATTACCGGACTTCCACCATCACGGCGCAGATCCACGACGACGCGTGGTACTCGGACACCAACGGCCAGGTGACTTCGTCCGGAGGGGTGACACAGGGGAACGCCGGCGTGGGCGTGCCGAGGCCCCTCATAGGCACCGTGCTGGACGATAACGGAGACGTTCAGTTCGGCGTTGTGGAATCAAGTACTGCCAGCAGCGATGGCACGGTGGAAACCAGCGTGTCGGTCAGTTTCGTTTCACCCGCGGGCCCAGGCAGCTCTCCAGTTGCCGGTCCGGGCACACCGTTGTTGAGCCTGGTGCCCACGGTTGGAACGGGCGGAACGCTTCACGGCGGGCAGACGCTGTACTATGCGGTCGCGGGCGAGGACAGCGCCGGAAACCAGAGTGCGCTATCGTTCATCGTCAGGGCGTCGATCTCGAGCGATGGGAGCAGCGTGACGCTGTCGGGATTGAGTTTCGCATCGGGTACGAGCGCGTTTCAGGTTTATCGGGGAGCGACGCCGGCGGAGCTCTTTCGCATCGCTTCGGACCAGGCGCTGACCGGCCAGTTCACGGACACGGGCCTCGCCAATCAACTGGTTGCCCCTCCCGATTCCAACTTCGATCACGCCAACTTCTACTGGCGGATGGAGCTGCAACCGGAAACCGCGGTGACGCTGCACTCGGCGACGTCGGTGGGAAGCGGATCGTTGCAGATGACCGCCAACCGTTACCGCAACATGATTGCGCGGATCACGCAAGGCACGGGCGCCGGACAAGAGCGAGCCATCGCGGCCAACAACGCCACCAGCCTGACAATCGCGCCCCCGTGGACCGTGGAGCCGGACGCCACCAGCTTCTTCGTAGTGGCGGAGACCGGCTGGCAGTTCGGCGCTCTCACCACCAGCAGCCCGGTGCAGTTTGCGATTCCGAACCGGTCGGGAGAGGTGGTTCATCTCACTGGGCGCGCGGCCAACGTGAACAACGTGGAATGCGCGCCGGGGATATCCACGGTTACGCGGTGGCAGATCGGCGGCGGCGGGACGGGCGACAGCGATGTTCCCCCGATGCCATTTTTCGGGCTGGGGCCGGGCCAGGGCGGCGGAACGGTGGAACTGAGCGGGGTTTCCTTCACCGACCTGACCAACACGCGGACCATCTCGGCGGCTACGCTGACCCTTTACTACTGGGATGAATTGCAGGGCACGCCGGCGATTACGCTGGCCAGCGCCGTGGGGACCGGCGATGTTCTACTGAGCCTGAGCTCGGCCGGATCGGCACAGGCCGGAAGCTACATCCAGCTTGAACTGGAGGTGATGCGCGTCGAGGAGGTCGAAAACAACGGCACCGAGTACAGCGTGACGCGAGCCATCGATGGCAGCCAGGCGGCGGCACACGGCGCATCAACCCCGGTCTATCATCTTCTGAGCAAGACGTTGATCGCGCCGTTCCCGCCGCAGTTCTTCGGCAGCCCCTACAGCGGGAGCTGGAGCTACCCCATCGCGCTGCCCGATGTGCGCGTGGCCAGCGCCGAGCTGTTCGTCACCAACCGGAATGGGAACAGCCCGGCCAAGGACATCTGCCTGACCCATACCACNNCCGCCGACGCCGCGGTCGGGCTCCAGTTGAACGTCAACGGGGCGTCGTATTGCCAACTCACATTCGCCGCGTGGGCGATGGTTTCGAACACCGTGGACGGCAATACACTGGCCCCGTTGCCATCGGGGGCGCAGGTGACGCTATCCGTGCAATCGGTGGGATCGACGGTTCCCGGCTCGGACCTTACCGTCACCATCCGACTCTGATGCCGGACCAACTCTCCAAACTGCGCCCCGACCGGGATTTGCAGTGTTACTTCCAGGAACCGTCGGCGGCCGCGGCCCTCAGCGGCGCCAGCCCGAGCGGATTCACCGTCTCCGGGTGCTGGAGGCAGCAATTCGACTGGGTGGTGGTGGAATGGAACCGCGACAACGTCTTCGAGCATCCCGCGCTCCGCAACCTCCCGGACGGAGATCTGAGCGGATTGCATCTCAGCTACGAAGAAACGCGCACCAACTGCATCCCGCTGGATTCCACGACTTACGACTCGATAACCTGGTCCTACTTGAGAATCTGGGAGGAATCGGGCAACACCGAAAACTTCCATCGCGTTCCGCTCCTCCAGTATGCCGTGGCGGTGGACGGCAGTTACGCGCAACCGGCCGCGGTGTTCGAGTTTCAAGGCACGCCCGCAGCCGGGGATATCGTGGGACTGGCGTGGCTGGACCAGCACCCCAACTACTGGGTTGTGGTCGGGAACAGCGCGGCGGACGTGGCCAGCGGCCTCGCGGCCAACATCAACGCCCAGACCAGTACCAGCAACGTTTCGGCCAGCGCCAACGGCAGCCAGATCACGCTGACCTATAATGGCGCGCCCGGGGCCAACGGCAACCGGGTGGGCGTATATGGATGGGTGTACAGCCCCAACAACGGCACGGGGGCGTGGTCGCCATCCTGGGCCATGTTCCAAGGGGGAACATCGCCCGACCGCTGGCGGGCGACTCTCGATTTCAGCAATCTGAAGGATGAATTCGGCAACACCGTCACCACCACCAACGTCCGGAAACTGCGCTGGACGTGGGCCGCGGACCTGCAATTCGGTAACTTCGCGCGAAGCGAGTTTGCGGTGGTGATAACGAACTGGCAGGTTACAGGAACGAACATACAGTATAAGGTTGCGGGACCGGGCAGCCGGAGGATTGAAGACATCGCGCCGGAGATTTCCTACACCGGCGCATGGGTGGAGGAGCGCGGAAACTACTCCGGGGGATCGATCCACCACACGACTACCCAGGGTAACCACCTGCGATGCACGTATCCCGCCGCGGCGCACACGCTGTACCTGGGGACACGGTACTCCGACAACGGCGGACAAGTGACGGTGCAGGTGGATAGCAATCCAGCACTGATTGTGAATTTGAAGCGATCGCTGGAGGACGTACTGCTGAGGGTTCCGCTGGGGCAATTCTCAGGGCAGGCACAGCATACCGTCACGCTCACTCACACCGGCGGCGCGGGGACGGACGTCTACTTCGACTTCCTGGAGATCGCCGTTCCCACCGCGGACCTGCCGGTGTTTGGCGCCTGCCCGACCACCGCGCTGGCAACCGACTGGGACACGCTGCACTCGCAGGCCATCGCGCCGGAAAGGACGGCCTGGCTCATCGACACGCTGGGCTTCAAAGGCCGGGCCAATCATTATGCCGGCGCCATGTGGTTCTACGAATTGTCCTGCCCCGGCAACCAGTACGCCTCGGCCAGCATCGTGTTTACGGGCGCTGCACGCTTCGGCGATGTCACGACAGTCACGCTGGCGGGGACTCCGCTCCAACATGTCAACCTGATCGGCGATACGGCCCAGAGCATTGCCAAAGCCTTCGAGTTCCTGATCACGGCGGGCTCGTCGGCGGTTTGGGCGCATGCCGACGGAACGACGCTCACCATCACCGCACGCACGATGGGCTCGGGCGGCAACGGTTTGACCGTCACCACCGACACCGGCAACACAAACTTCACGGCGCAGGCCAGCCCGGCGGCGCTGGCCGGGGGCGCCGACGGGATCTGGCTCACCGATTTGACCGCCACTCCCCGGCTGAATCGCGCCGCGCGCGACTGGAGCCGCAGCTTCTTCCAGGCCTTGAAATCGTACGGAATCGGCGTGGCAACGTCGTTCAGCATGGAGTTGCGGCACGGCGACGACAGCCTGGCCGCGGGCATCGCCCAGAGATATCCGAATGGCGACGCGGCGTGGCTCAACACTCCGGCGTTGCAGACCAACTTCTCGCCGGCCAGCACGGCGTTCTGGAAGCAGGTCTACCTGGACATGGCGGGGGTGATGGCGGACGCGGGAGTGACTCCGTATCTGCAATTCGGCGAGGTCCAGTGGTGGTACTTCGCCGCGCCCTCCGGCATGCCTTTTTACGACGATTACACGAAGACCACGTTTCAAACCGCGCACGGGCGGCCCCTGGGCACCATCACCAGCCAGAACGCGAACCCCGCCACGTTCCCGGACGAGTGCGCGTTCCTGCCAACCCTGATCGGCCAGTTCACGAATGCGATTATGGATTTCGTCCGGCAATCGCATTCCGACTCGCGCTTCGAGGTGCTCTATCCGCCGGACACGAACGATACGCCGCTGAACAAGCTCATCAATCTTCCGAGTGCGGACTGGACTCCCGCGAAGCTGGCCTGTTTCAAGACCGAGAACTTCACTTATACGGGGGACCGGAATCTGGACAAGGCGCGCCAGTCCATCGAGCTGCCGATGCAGCTTGGATTTCCGCCCTCGCAGAGCAGCCACCTGGTGGGCATTGGCGAGTACACCACGCCGTGGCCGAAAGAACAGCGGCTGGCTCTGGGCGAGGGTCTCGATTCGGTGGTGCTATTCGCCTTGGACCAGTTCTGCCTGATCGGGTACGGGCTGCCACTGGACGATGGGGCGCGGCGGGCGTTGTTCATGGGGGGGTAACCGACCAACGCGCACCGCGGCCCCGGCCCACGAGTCGAACTTGGCCGGCCTTCTTCATTTCTGCCAGAACCTTCTTAATGAGTTGTGAACTGGCGGCCGGCAACTGCGTCGCCATGTCCGCTAACGTGAAAGGTTCTACCTGGCCGAGCACAGTCTGGCGAACCAGGTCGCTCTTGGCGGGCCGCGCCTCGACCGATTCGACCTGGCGCTCGAACTCCTTGTAGGCGCGTCGCAGCGTGCTCAGGGAATAGTTCCACCACGGAATGATCTCGTTCTGGCCTTCGTGCCACCCTTGTGAGCACAGCTTGAGAATCCGGTAGTATTCCTCCTTGCTCTCTTCGATCAGTCTCTCCAGACTGATGTACCGAGCTACCTGAAAGCCTTGCGATTGAAGGAGCAACGAAGTCGCAAGCCGCGAGACGCGGCCATTGCCGTCACGGAAGGGGTGGATACAAAGGAGGTCGAGAACGAACGTTGCCACGATCAAGAGCGGAGGAACACGTTCCTCATCGCCGGCGGCACGATACGCGCGGCACAACATTTCCACGGCCGCGGGCGTCTTCTTGGCGGAGACGGGGACGAAGCGAATGCGGCGCTCCCCATCCGGCAGGATTTCGATGATTTCGTTGTCGCGCTTCTTCCATTCCCCGGCGTCTCCCGAAGATCCTCCCTGGGCAAGAGCGTGCAAGCGACGGACCACATCGGGAGTAATTGCAACCTGATTCTTTCGCGAGAAAATCCAATCCAGCGCCGCCCGATATCCGGCCAGTTCCTCCTCGGAGCGATCTCGCGGCCGGGCCTTTCCGACCACAAGGGGGCGCAAGCGGTTCGCCGCGACCGTGACGCCCTCGATCCGATTCGACGATTCGGAACTTTGGATGATGGCCTGTTCCCGCAAAACATCCAGGACTTCTGGTTTCTGCCTGATCCAGAGGTCCTGCTTCCCGCGTGCTTCCATGCACGTGCCGAGAAGCCAGCCGGTTCCAACCGGGATCGCCAGGTTGGCCAATTTACGCGGATCGAGTGTCAACATCGCCTCACAGTAGCCTAATAATAGCCTATTGCACGATCGGTAGCCGATTTGTGGGGTTAGAGGCTGCTGGCCGACGTTTGCGGTTCGGCGCCGGGCGCGACATCTTTCTCCAGCGCGAGGTAGCCGCACGCCACTACCACCAGGAACATGGTGAGCACTTCGCTGTCGCCCAGGTTGTACTCGAAAAAGCCCTCCGCCATGGCCGCCAGCACGATGGCAATGCCGCCGTGCAGCAGGAACCTTCGATCGTCGCGGCCTGGCGGCAGCGCGCGAAGTCCCTTCCAGAAGTCGAACAGAATCTGCACCAGCATCCACATCAGGATGAGCATGGTGGGGATACCACGCTCGGCGGCGTACTGCAAATAGATGTTGTGCAGGTGCCCGTACCATCCCGCCGGCAGCGGGCGCGGGACATCGGGGGGCACCCATTCCTGGAAGTGGTATTTCACCCCTTCCGGACCGAGGCCCAGCCACGGGTGCGCCTCGATCATACGGATGCCGGTGCGCCAGGTAATCATGCGGAACTGGTTGGAATCGACCTGCTGCGGCCGGAAAATGGACGTGAAGCGCTCGCGGATGGCCGGGGGGGAAACCACAAACGCGACCAGGATGGCGGCTGGAACGAGCAGCGTCATCCAGCGCCGCCAGAACCAAACGAGGTACAGACCCGCCACCGCCGTCCCGATCCAGATGGCGCGCGTCTCCCCCAGCAGCACGGCCAGTGCGATCAGCCCCGCGCACATCACCCAGACCCAGGACCGCTTACGCGAGCCGGCGAAAAACAGAAAGGCGCCGAGCATGACGAGTGCGAACATCTCCTCGGCGGAGTAGGTGTTCCAATGGCTGGTGAACCCGGTGATGCGCTCGCCCACGTAGAAATCGTAGAAGCCGCGGCCCGCCTGGTGGGCCTCCTGCACCTTGCCGGCGAACTGCACGAACCCGCGGATGGCGGTCAGGCTGCCGATGCCCGCCCAGCTCAGGAACAGCCAGCGAACCACCTCCAGGTTGCGCAGAGTGGAGAAGACCACCAGCAGTTCGAGGAACACGTAGAACTTGCGGATTTGCGGCAGGCCGGCCGCCGGGTCAGCCGAGAAGGCCAGGGCGATCAAGGTCCCGAGCATGAATAGGGCGAGCGGCAGCCGGATGCGCGGCAACCGCATTTTCTCGCCGGAAGCCAGCAGGGCGGCCAGCGCGAGGGCCAGCAGAATCTGAGAAATCGCGATCGAGAGCAGGATGGAGACGGCCGACCCAAACGTCAGCCAGCGTGCGGCGCGCGACAGAAACGGTTCCGGGGGGTTCATGGAAACAGAACTTCAGTATGACAGAGTGAAAAACGGCGCAAAGCGGCAGCGGGCCGATTGACTTCCACCGCCGACTGTTCCCATAATCGGCTAGCCCTTGGGAGGCAGCCATGCCAGAAGTACCGCAGGCCGTCGAAGTACCGAAGAGCCACGAGCGGAAACTTTCCGGAATCGGGGCCACGGAAAATCAGATGGATACGCGGGACACCATCCCGCAGCGCATCGACCGCAAAGGAACCAAGGTCGAGGACCTGGCCGGCACCGGCGAGCACGATTCTCCCGGAGGATGATCTCAGCGATATAGCAGGTAGGGCTCGCGTATCTTGACGAATGCCGCCACGGCATCCTGAAAGCCCTGCTGGATCGTGCGCGGGTCGTCGCCCGCCTGGAGTCGGCCGATCGCGTCGTCGCTGCCGATCAGCCGCTTGTTCACCGAGAAATCGATCTTCCCGGGATACAGCTTCTGAATGGCCGCCGCCACTTCCAGGCCCAGGCGCGTGGCATCCAGCGACTCGCGATTGACGATGACGAATCGCACACCCTCCATCGTGCCCACGCGCGCCGGGTACACGCGCACGCCGGGGATTTCGCGGCGATTCAGATACGCCGCGAATTCAAGTGCGCCCATGAAATCGGCCCCGATCTGCTCAAAGGGGGAATCCGTTCCGCGCCCCACCGAGTATCCCTTCGAGTATTCCAGCAGGCACAAGCCGGGGTACAGCGTGGCGGCGTTCAGGCTGCGCAGGTTAGGCGAGGGGTCGATCCACGGCAGGCCCGTCTCGTCGAACCAGTCGCCGCGATTCCAGCCCTCGATCTCGATCACGGTGAGCGCCGCGCCGATCTTGTTCTCCCCGTTGAAGAGGCGCGCGAGCTCGCCCATGGTCATACCGTGGCGCACCGGGAGGCCGGGAAAATAGCCGACGAACGACTGGTTGGCGGCGTCCAGCAGCGGGCCTTCCACGTGGGTTCCCGTGATGGGATTCGGCCGGTCGAGCACGTAGAATGGAATACCGGCCTTGGCCGCCGCTTCCATGGCGTATGCCATGGTGGTCTCGTAGGTGTAGAAGCGCGCGCCCACATCCTGGATATCGAAGACCAGCGCGTCGATGCCGTGCAGCATCTCGGGCGTTGGCCGCAGCGTCTTGCCGTACAGGCTGAAGACCTGGATGCCGGACCGGGCGTCGGCAGCGTCGGGCAGGCCGGGCCGGTCTTCCCTGCCCTCCAGCCCGTGCTCGGGCGAGAACAGTGCCACCACTTCCACGCCCGCCTCGCGCATCAGGTCGATATTGCGGCGGCCCAGGCGGTCCACGCCGGTGTGGTTGGTGATGAGGCCGACGCGTTTTCCCTGGAGCGGCTGAAACTTCCGCGCCACCAGCACATCCAGGCCCGTGAGGGTTGCGGCATTGTGGTTGATCTGGCGGCGCGCGCCGGCGAGGGTCTCGTTGTAACCCGTCAGCGTGACGCCCTGCGCGCCGATGCCAAGCGCCGCGGCGACGATCGTGGCGACCTTCCCGCGCAGCGGCGTCAGCGCCGGCCGCCCCTCGGGATGCACGCTATTGGCCAGCAGGATGACGTAGCTCTTGGTCGAAGGGTCGATCCAGATGGAAGTGCCGGTGAAGCCGGTGTGGCCGTACGAGCCGATGGGGAACAGCTCGCCGCGGTTGCCCGAGTAGGGCGAGTCGATGTCCCAGCCCAGCCCGCGCAGGATGGGCTGGTCGGGCGGGCTCTCGGGCTCGGTGAATTTCTCCACCGTGAGCGGACTGAAGAGACGGACGCCATCCAGTTCTCCTCCGTTGAGCATCATCTGCGCGAAGCGCGCCAGGTCGGCGGCGGTGGAAAACATGCCGGCGTGTCCCGCCACGCCGCCCATGGCCCGTGTGGAGGGGTCGTGGACCACGCCCCGCAATGGCGGTCCGGTCTTTTCGACGCGCTCCGTGGGCGCAATCCGCGGCGCCAGCGACGCCGGCGGCAGGAACATGGTTTCCTGCATGCCCAGCGGCAGGAATATGTGCTGCCGCGCGTAATCGGAGAGCATTTGGCCGCTCAGCCGGTGAACGATCTCGCCCAGCAGGATGAAATTGATGTCGCTATAGACGAAACGCACTCCCGGCGGGCCAGCGGGCTTGGTGGCGCAGGCGAGATGGATGCCGGTGTCGTAGCCCGTCCATTCCGGTTTGAGCGGCACGTCGGGCTCGAGGCCCGAAAAATGCGTGAACAGGTTGCGTAGCGTGATGTCGCTCTTGCCTTCCTGAAACTCGGGAATGTAGTCGGTGACCTTGTCGTTCAGCCGGAACTTGCCCTGCTCGAAAAGTCTCATCAGAGACGACGTGGTGGCAATGACTTTCGTGACGGAGGCGCAGTCGAAGATGGTATCGACTGTCATGGCCTCCGGCTGCGGAACCAGCGCACGCTGCCCGTAGGCCTTGCGGTAGACGATTTGGCCGTTGTGCCCGACGAGCAGAACGGCGCCGGGCAGGCGATCCTGCCCGATGGCCTGGTTGATAATTTCATCGAGCGCTTGAGACCCGGAGAAGGTCTGCGCCAAAAGAGAAGAGGCAGCCAGCGCGGCGCACCAGAGGAGCTTCATATCCTTACCATGATAGCCGTGTCCGGTGGAGAATCTGTCAACATGAGAAAGGCATGCGAGTCTGCGTCATTCTGGTTCTTGCGGCCGCTGTGCGGCTATCCGCACAGGACCCCGTCGAGCCCGAGAAATGGAACCTGCATGTTCAGGCAACCTCCATCGGCCAGTATCACGGTGGCTTCAACTCTCCGTACGCGGGCCCTTTCAGCCTGGCTGGCCATCCGGAGGCCGAAGCGTCGCTCACCTCCACGGTGTTCTTCGGATTTCGCGTGGCGCGCGACACGCAATTCTATTTCGACCCCGAGTTGGCCGGCGGCCGTGGCTTTAGCGGCACCAACGGAATGGCCAACTTCCCCAATGGCGAGATGCCGCGCGTGGGTACCGCGACTCCCAAACCCTACCTGGCGCGGCTGTACGTGACTCAGGATTTCGGATTCGGCGACGCGCGCGAATTTCTCTCGAGCGACGAGAATCAGCTTGCCGGCAGCCGGCCCATGACCCGCTATTCGGTGACCATCGGCCGGTTTGCCATGACCGATTTCTTCGACAACAACCGCTACACGCACGATCCGCGCACGCAGTTCATGGGCTGGGCCATCATGTACAACGGCGCGTGGGACTACCCGGCCGATACCCACGGCTACACCTGGGGCTGGGTGCACGAGTTCCACGCGCGGCGCTGGTCGCTGCGGTACGGCAGCGGGGCCATGCCGCGGGTCGCCAACGGCCTGCGCTTCGACCGCCGCGTGCTGCGCGACCGCGGCGACGTCTTCGAGGGCGAGGTGCGAGTGAAGCCCGGCGGGCATGACGGCACGATCCGCGTTCTGGGCTATCAGAATCATGCCCGAATGGGAACGTATGCCGGCACGACCGACGTGACCGCCACACGGCGCCCCGGCACGCTGAAATACGGCTTCGGCCTGAACGTGGAGCAGGAGTTGGCGAACGACGTCGGCGTGTTCGGGCGGCTGGGATGGAACGACGGCAAGACCGAGAGCTTCGCTTTCACCGCCATCGACCGGCTGGCCAGCGTGGGCCTGTCGGTGGGCGGCGCGCGATGGAAGCGGCCACACGATACCGCGGCCAGCGCGCTGACCGTGAGCGGACTTTCCGCCGTCCACGCTCAATACCTCGCGCGCGGCGGCCTGGATTTCCTGATCGGCGACGGCGCGCTCCGCTACGGACCCGAGACCGTCTCGGAAAGCTATTACAGCGCCCGCGTGATGCCCGGTGTCTTCGCCACCATCGACCTCCAACACGCGACCAACCCGGCATACAACCGCGACCGCGGTCCGGTATGGATCGGGGCGCTGCGCCTGCACGTGGAGTGGGGCCGGTAGGGCGGGCGCGGTCCATAGGCGCTAACTTAACGGTCGGCACGGTACTGTGGCGCGCGCAGTCGTGCGTGCCGCGTCGAGACTTCCGGTTTGCGGACCCGTTCCGGGCTTCTCGACGCTTGGTGGCCGCACAGCGTGTCGGCACGAGTGCCGACACGGCACGCACGAGTGCGTGCGCCACGTCGGCGACGCATGCAGTAGGCAAGTGGAAGATGGCCAGCCTTCGGCGTCAACGGCGCGCGTGACGCTCCCGGACGCGCCGCCGGATGCCCTCTTTCATGTCATCGACAGTCCGGGATTTCGGGGCCCGCTTCGGGAACAACGCCCGATGGATGTTCTGGGACGTGAACCGGGCCGAGCGCCGCACGACAGTCTTTTCCATGCCCGGCCCCTACTTTACTTTGGCGAAGAGCTTGGCGAGGGTCTTCACCACCTGATCGACTTCCTTCTCGGTGGCGATGTACGGCGGCAGGAAGCGCAGCACGGTCTCGTGCGTGCAGTTGATGAGCAGGCCTTCGGCCATCGCGTCCAGCACCAGTTGTTTGCCGGGAACGGCCAGCTCCATCCCCAGCATCAGGCCGAACCCACGCACTTCTTTCACGAAGCCGTGCTTGCGGGCCAGTTCGTTCAACACCACGTGGAAATACCCGCCGACTCTCTGAATGGAGGGCAACAACTCGTCCAAAATGTCGAGGAACTCGAGCGCCACGCGGCACGCCAGGGCGCCGCCGCCGAAGGTGCTGCCGTGCATTCCCGGCTGGATGGCGGCCGCGGCTCTCTCGTTGGCGACGATCACCCCCAGGGGGATACCGCACGCCAGCGGCTTGGCCGCCGCCATCACGTCCGGCAGAATCACGGGATGCGAGCGCTGATAGGCAAAGTAGGTTCCCGGNNCCCTCGCCCTGGATCATCTCCAGCACGATGCCCGCGGTGCGCTCGTTGAAGGCCGCCTCCAAAGCCGCGATGTCGTTCGCCGGAACGAATTTGACGCCCGGGATCAGCGGCTCGAATGGCTCGCGGTACTTGGCCTGGCCGGTGATGGAAAGCGCCCCCAGCGAGCGTCCGTGGAAGGAATTCTCCAGCGAGATGATCTCATACTTGTCGGGGTGGATGGCGCGGCCGTGGCCGTGCACCATCTTGATCGCGCCCTCCATCGCCTCCGTGCCCGTATTGGCAAAGAAGGTGCGCTGGAGACCGCTGATTTCCGCCAGGCGCTTGGCCAGCGGCCCCTGATACTGGTTGTAGTAAAGGTTGGAAGTGTGGATCAGCAGTCCGGCCTGCTCGCGAATCGCCGCGACAATCCGCGGATGCGCGTGTCCCAACGCGTTCACGCCGATGCCGGCGATGAAATCCAGGTAGCGGTGGCCTTCCAGATCGTAAACGCAGCAGCCCTTTCCGCGGGCCAGGACCAGCGGGTAACGGGCGTAATTCTGCAACACATATTCCCGCTCCAGGTCCATCGTCTGCTGGGCGGTTTGATCCGCAACGGGGGGGAAAGGGCTCGACATCTACTCATCATAGCGCGCCTGCGATGCTACAATACGCTTCATGAAACGCATACCCACTCTGGCGGGATTGTTGCTGGTGTTGGCCACCCTGCTTTACTCCGCCGCTGCCACCGGCAAGTGGAAAGGGACGTTCGACGCGCCAGACGGCACCCACGAATTGACCTTCGATCTCAAAGCCAGCGGCGACACCCTGACCGGCACCCTCAGCGGCGTGATGGAAAAAGCCAGCGAGGCCAGCGAAGTCAAAGACGGCAGGATTCAGGGCGACACGGTGTCCTTCTGGGCCATGGCGGAGTACCAGGGCCAGCCCATCAAGCTGGTCTTCAAGGGCCAGGTGCTGGAGAGCGAGATTCACTTCACCATGGGCCTCGATGACGGCAGTTGGAGCACCGACCTGGTAGTCAAAAACGTGATGTAAGGGACAACGCTCCCTGACGGTCGCGGCTCGGAATTCGCCGTACAACCAAGAAATCCAACGTTTTAATGCCAATTTGTACCATCTAGCCCCGCGCGCTGCGTATACTCTTCTCAAGCACTCGAGGGAGGGTAGACGGGATGCACAAGCCTATCAAGTATGCCGAAAAAGCCCTGACATACGCCGCCGGCGCGGCCTGGTTTGTCTTCGATAAACTCAACCGGATACACCAGAATCCGGGCTTCGTGCCGAAGTGGTCGGACCAGCCGCTCCTGAAATCGTGGGAAAAGGCCAAGCCCCCGCTGGGGTGGCCGCGCGAGACCGATTCCCTGTGCCCGCGCTGCGTCCCCGAAATCCGCCAGCAGATCCTCGACGGCAAGACTCCCCTGGAAGTCCTCTACACCGACAAGCCGGGCGAGATCAAGGCGCAGATCGTCGAGCGCGACGGCAAGGTCCTGATGGTCAAGGAGTGCCCCATCCACGGGCGCTTCGAAGACGTGATGGCGGTCGACACCGCGTTCTACCGGCACATCGAGCAGGTCTTCCCCGGCCGCGACATCCGCGCGCACAACGATGCGACACTCCACAAACACGGCTCGAGCACCATCACTCACGGGCGCGGCTCGGTGCTCACCATCGACCTCACCAACCGCTGCAACATGATGTGCGACCCGTGCTTCATGGACGCCAACCAGGTGGGCTTCGTGCACGAGCTGAGCTGGGACGATATCCGCACGCTGCTGGACAACGCCATCACCATCAAGCCGAAGCGGCAGATGTCGGTGCAGTTTTCGGGCGGCGAGCCGACGCTCTCGCCCTACTTCCTGGACGCCGTCCGCTACTCTCGTGAAGTGGGCTACACCTCCGTGCAGGCAGCCACCAACGGCATCGAGTTCGCCAGGAGCCCCGAATTCTGCCGCCAGGCCGCCGAGGCCGGCCTGCGCTACGCCTACCTCCAGTTCGACGGCATCGGCAATGCCGCCAACCAGCACCGCAAGGTCGGCAACCTGTTCGACGTGAAGCTNNAAGATTCCGTTCCTCTCGTTCCAGCCGGTCTCCTTCACCGGCCGCGACGAAGCCGTCACCGACGAGCGCCGCGCCGCCCAGCGCTACACGCTCTCGCACCTGGCGCACGACGTGAAGAACCAAACCGGCCTGGGCGAGCCTGCCCGCGACTGGTTCCCGATTTCCTTCATGTCCACCTTCTCCGACTGGAGCGACCTGGTGCACGGCCCGCAGGCCGATTGGGGCCAGTTGAGCTGCGGCTGCCACCCCAACTGCGGCGTCGGCATGGCCGTGATGGTGGATAAGGAAACCAAGGAGTCGGCGCCCGTGACGGCGTTTCTGAACGCCGACCGGCTGGCCCGCGACGTGGCCCGCATCAACGACGCCGCGCGCGGCAAGGGCCTCTCGGTGGTGGGCATGGCGCTGGCCGTGGCCCGCAATTACGATCCATTCCAGGCGCCCACGCACTTCAAGCTGAGCGACATGCTGAAGAAATTCGACAAGACTTTCGGCGCCACCGGCAAGAGCTACGGCAAGGTGGGCAAAGACCGCACCATGGCCGATATCGAGCAGCGCCGCCGGGACCGATGGAACTTCCTGTTCATCGCCGGCATGTGGTTCCAGGACCTGTTCAACTACGATTTTCGCCGCACCGAGCAGTGCATCATCCCGTATGCGACGCAGGAGGGCGAAATCTCTTTCTGCGCCTACAACACCGGCGTCGGCTGGCGCAACATCATCGAGAA
>PLMF01000407.1 GCA_003142355.1 Bryobacterales bacterium | reverse complement strand
GGCAGGCGCTTTCGCCTGCCGGCGTTTTCGGACAAATGGGCCTCGATAACCTGATATGATGCTGGATGCAGCAGCACTCAAATGGACCAGTGCGTCGACCCCGTTCCATCCGCGGATGGCGATATTACTCAGTTGCTGCGCCAGTGGAGCGAAGGGCATGATGAATCCTTCCGCGCGCTGATGTCCGTTGCCTACCGCCGGTTGCGGCTCATCGCCGGCGCCAGCATGTGTCATGAGCGGCCGGATCATACGCTCCAGCCGACGGCGCTGGTCGGGGAGCTATACCTGCGCCTTGCCGGAGCGAAACTGGCGGACTGGAAAGATCGGGAACATTTCTACAGCTTTTGCGCGAGAGCGATGCGTTGGATCCTCACGGACCACGCCCGAGCGCGCGCCAGAGAGAAGCGCCAGATTGGGCGGCTGCTGCCCCTCTCGATTGACATCCGTTGGCTCGGGGAGTTGGAAGAAGATGCCATCGATTTAGACCGCGCGCTTTCGCGGCTGGAAGGATTCGATTCCCGGAAGGAAAAGATCGTCGAACTACGCGTCTACCTGGGCTGTACGGCCGGAGAGACCGCGGGCATCCTCAACCTGTCCAAGGCGACTGTCGACCGCGATATGAGATTGGCTTGCGCCTGGCTTTGCCGCGAGCTCCGGCCGGAGGAATAGCGCTTCCGGGGCGGGCGACGAGCCCCAACCGGTTGGAGGGCACATAAATGGACCCGCTTTGGCCTCGCGTGGAGGAGTTGTTTCACTCCGCGCTCGAACAACCCGAATCCGAACGCGAAGCGTGGCTCGCTTCGCAAACCGGCTTCGATCCGGCGGTTTGCGAAGAGGTGCGGTCCCTTCTGGCCGCGGACCGGAGGCATGGCGAACTCAACGCGCAAACCCCGGCCGCCGGGCAGGACGCCGCTGCCGGAGACGATTCCGGGGCGGCGTTGCCAGGGCTCGGGCAGCGCTTCGGTCCCTACCGGACGGAGCGGTTGCTGGGTAGCGGCGGCATGGGCGCCGTCTATCTGGCGCGGCGCGCCGACGGGCAGTTCGACCAGACCGTCGCGCTCAAGGTGATGGCCCCTCACCTCGCCGGCGAGGAATTCGCGCGCAGCTTTCGCAACGAGCGGCAGTTACTGGCCGCCCTCGCTCATCCCAACATCGCTCGCCTGCTGGATGGCGGCGTGGCTTCGAGCGGCGCGCCTTACCTGGTGATGGAATACGTCGAGGGCCAGCTTTGGGATCGATATTGCGCCGAGCGCAGGTTGCCGGTGGAGGCGCGAATCGGGCTTTTTCTTCAGGTATGCGAGGCCGTGGAGTTTGCGCACCGGAACCTGATTATCCACGGCGACCTGAAGCCCGCCAACATATTGGTGACCGCGGATGGCGCCATCAAGCTGCTCGATTTTGGCACCGCCAAGCTGGTGAGCGATCCGGAGGGAAAGGTAACTCAATTCGCATTGCTGACTCCGCGTTATGCGAGTCCGGAGCAGCTTCGCGGCGAGCGCGTCAACACGCTGAGCGATGTGTTTTCTCTGGGTATGATCCTCTACGAATTGCTGACAGGCGCCTGGCCGTTCGGCGACCCAAAGTCGACGGCGGACGGCGTGGCTCGCGTCCTCGGGGGACGCGAAGCCAGCGTGCCGGCGCAGGTGGTGTCGGATGCCGCGGCGGCGGAGCGGTCGGAGACCGGCAACCGTCTGCGGCGCCGGATGGAAGGAGATCTGTCCACCATTCTGCTCAAGATGCTCGAAAGCGAACCGGCTCGCCGGTATGGATCCGTGCGGGAGGTTAAAGAGGATCTGGAACGCTTCCGCCAGGGCCGCCCGGTCCAGGCGCGGCCGCATACCGTCTGGTACGCCGCCCGCCGATTCGCGGCCCGCCACTGGCCGGCGGTATTGGCAACGGGCCTGGCGGTTGTGGCTCTGGCGAGTCTGACAGTTGTGTCCGTCTATCAATCCGCGCAAGCGCGGGCCCAGGCCGTGCGCGCCCAGCGGGTCAGCGAGTTCGCGAAGAACACGTTCCTTTCCGCCACCTCATCCTGGCAAAGCCCTCTGCACGGTAAGCACGAGGCGATTCAGTTCAGCGACATTCTGGACAACGCCTCCGACCGCTTGGGCCAGGAGCTGAGAGACGATCCAGCGGCGGAAGCCGATCTGCGCTCGACGCTGGGTGCTACCTATGCTGTGCTCGGTGAACCGGTGAAAGGGGAAGCGCAACTGCTTCTAGGGCTCCAATTGCTCCCGCGGATTCGTGGTGGCGCTCCCCGGATTGCAGCCAATCTTTATGCGAATCTGTGCGATGCGCTCTCTTTTCAGGGCCGCTACGCCGACGCGCTCTCCGCATGCCTCCATGCAGTGGCGCTCTACCGCGCGGTCGACCACGGAGTCCTCGGCGCCGTGTTGCACGACAGCGCTTTCATGGCCGTTAACGCCGGCGACCCATTGCCGGACGCGGAAGCCTTGTACCGCGAAGCCCAGCGGTTCCCTCGCCCAGGCCAGCCCGCGTTTCAAGCAGTCATGGACAGCCGGCTGGGAATGCTTCGTCTTCGCCAGGGCGATCTGGAGGGCGGCGAGCGCCTGCTGCGGAACGCGGAACCGGCGCTGCGCGGGAAGGACGAACCGCTCATTGAAATCGTTCCGGTTCTGTACGCCCGCGCGTTTGGGGAAGATGTGCGGGGTCGCTACGCGGAAGCCGTCCGGCTGATGTCGGAGGCCCTGGACCTGGTCACCCGCAAACAGGCCGCGTTCATGGAACCCGATGACTTGGCGCTGCAACTGGCCGCGTACGAGGCTCTCGCCGGAAATTCGAGCGCGCTTTCGCGCTTGCGCGATGTCGAAGAACGTCTGACATCCGGGACGGTTGCGCCGGTGGACCGGATCCGGCATGACCTGTTCGCCGGGATTGTGGAAGCCCGTTGCGGGCCGAGAATCTCCGCCGAACAGCACCTGCGCTCGGCGCTCGCCACTCAGGAAAAGGAAATGAACCGGCAGCCGGATCTCTGTGTCGAGGTTTACGTTCGCCTGGTGGAGTTGCTGCGGGCGTCGGGAAGACAGGAGGAGGCTGCGGAGGCTGCCCGCCAGGGCCTGCTCGCAGCCGCGCGGGCTTACGGCAGTCACTTCACGGGGCATCCCTTCGTGGTCGAGATGCAGAAGGGTCTTCGGTGAGGCTGGTGTGATGCTCGAACTGGCGGAGATGTTCGCCTGGGTGGTGGACCGGACGGCGATCCTCTCGAGCAGTGGTCATTTTAACGCGTATGCGTAGTTGTGGGACATGGCCCTGACTTGCCGCGTGGCGTGGCAATGAGGAGGATTATTTTAGGAAGCTTGGCCCGATCATACCCAGCAGTTCACGGGCATTGACAACCTGGGTTTTCTTCCAGCGTTTGGGACAGTGACGCCTGTTGCCGGTCACCAGGAAATCGGCGCGGGCCGCTTCAGCACACTCCGGAAAGCGGTTGTCCGAATCAGGGGTGGATTCACTCACCAGATGCGCCAGTCTGACCAAGACGCTGGCGCGGCGAATGAGCGCCATGAACCTGTCGACTTGCTGGGGACCGAACTTCAGCCGGGGGTAGAGGAGCACCTGTTCGTATTCCGCGAGGACCGGCTCGGAAACGTAAAGCTGGACCTCGCGGTTCAATCCCAAAGACACGACCAAGGCTTCAAGCCCATCGCTATTCAGGATTGCAGACACCAGAACATTGGTGTCGAGAATCAGGCCGATCATTTGGATCGGAGCTTGGTGGACGGAGGTTTCTGTTCGCGGCGGACCGCGGCCACAATGCGATTGACCTGGCCGGTTGTGAGGCTATCGGCGCCGGTCCGTCTGGCTGTTGCCTGCATGGCCCTCAGTTCTTCCGGGGCCGGGGCAAAGGTTTTCATGTAGTCCTGAACGCTCATAATGACAACGCTGGGCGCGCCCCCGAAATCAGCCGTTGCTGCCTTGGCTCAGGCGCTGCCGGATGCGTTGTTTGATCATCTGACGCACCTGCTGGCGCATCAGATCGGCCTTGGCGCGCTGCTCCGGCGTCAGCATGCTATAAAACTTTGCCAAGGCTTCCGCGCGTGCGACCACCAACTGGCCTGCGAGGTTTCCTTGCGTGAGGACGAGTTGGTGAATCTCGACGTCGCCCTTGCCGGCATTGATGGCGGCCATCAGCGCCTGGCGGTTCTGCTTCGCCTGCTGCTTCAGCGGCTGCACGGTCTGCCGCGTCTGCTGGATGATCGCCTGGGCCTGCTGCTTCTGGGCGTCAGTCAGGTTCAGGGCCTGGGCTATGTGTCGGCGCACCGCGGCGCGCGGGCGCACAGCCGTATTGCCGCCGCCCGGCTGGGGGGTGGTGGATGGCACTTGGGCACAGACCATTCCGGCTGCCAACGCCGCGACTACAGAAAATCTCATTAGATGTCGATTCATGGGTGGTACTGGCTTAAACCCGAAATTGCGGCGATGGTTGCGGTTCTTCTCCACGCCTGGGGACGAATGGTTTGCGGGGCACAAAGAGTCTTCGCATGAGTGCGGAGACGGCAGCCTGAGAGGCTGCGCCACGGAAGCTGTGGTAGATTTTAGCCGTGCACATCTTATTGGTGGACGATGACGCGGAGCTCTGCTCGCTGCTGGGGGAGTTCTTGCAGCGCGAAGGGTTTACGGTGGATTGCGAACACGAAGGGAACCGGGGGCTCGAAAGGGCGCGGGAAGCGGGGGTCGACCTGGTGGTGCTGGATGTCATGCTGCCGGGTATCGATGGCTTCGAAATCCTGCGCCGGCTGCGCGTCGGGAGCAAAGTGCCGGTGATGATGCTGACGGCGCGGGGGGAAGACGTCGACCGCATCGTGGGTCTCGAGCTGGGCGCCGACGACTACCTGCCTAAGCCGTTTAACCCGCGCGAGCTGGCGGCGCGCATCCGGGCCATTCTGCGGCGCTATGAACCGCGCACGGGCGCCAGTTCGGGCCGGCTGGAAGTGAACGGGGTGACGCTCGACCCTGGCACGCGCGAGGTGCTCGCCGGCGGGATACGCGTCGAGCTGACCACCTTCGAATTCGATATTCTGGAGATGCTGATGCGGTCGGCGGGGCGCGTGCTTTCGCGCGACCGCCTGATGGAGAACTTCTACAATCGCAAGGCGACGCCTTATGACCGTTCCATCGATATGCACATCAGCCACTTGCGCAAGAAGCTCGAAAATGGCGACGCCTTGATTAAGACGATTCGGGGCGTGGGCTACCAGTTCTGCCGCAAACCGGAGGACGCCGGGGCCGAATGAAATCGCTGTTCGCCAAGATCCTGCTGTGGTTCTGGTTCACGCTGGCCATCACGGTGGTGGGGTCGGCATTCATCGCGGCGCTGAACGTCAGCGAAACTGCTTCCGACGAGCGGGCCCCGGTGGCGCGCCTGGTTACGTTCCAGCTCGAAGAGGCCCGTTCGGCATACGAAGTTGGCGGGCGGCCGGGGTTGCAGGCGTTCCTGGATACGCTGCACCGGGTCTACGATGCCAGGGGCATTCTGACCGATGAAAAGGGCCGGGACCTGCTGACCAACGAAGATCGTTCGGACCTGGTGCGGCGCGCGCGGCGCCCTTCTCTCTACCAGATCTTCCGCACGGGCGACGCCACGGTGGCGCGGTTCGCCGACGACGGCCGCTACTGGTTCTTCTACATCCTGCCGCGGGTGCGAGTGGGGTCCTGGTTTCTGCTGCCGGAGCAAGCTTTCGTGATGGCGGCGGGGGTGCTGCTGTGCTACTGGCTGGCGTTGTACCTGACCGGCCCGGTGCGAAAGCTGGAGAAGGCGGTGGAACGATTCGGGCGCGGCGACCTTTCGGCGCGGGTGGGCTCGAACCGCCGCGACGAGCTGGGCCAACTGGCGCGCACGTTCGATCGCATGGCGGGACGGATCGAGACCCTGCTGACGGCGGAGCACAGGCTGTTGCTGGACATCTCACACGAGCTGCGGTCACCGCTGGCGCGCCTGGGGGTGGCGGTGGAGCTGGCGCGCTCGGGCGACGACGCCAACTCCGCGCTGAACCGCATTCAGAAAGAATCGGACCGGCTCAACGCGCTGGTGGGCCAACTGCTCCAAGTGACGCGGGCGGAAGGCGACCCCTCTTCGCTGCGCCGCGCCCCAGTGCGGCTGGACGAGCTGGTGCAGCAACTGGTCGAGGATTCCTCGATCGAAGCGGCGGCGCACGGCTGCGAGCTGAAATACGAGAAGCGCGAGGCGGTGACGGTGGCCGGCGATGCGGAGCTGCTGGGCCGCGCGGTGGAGAACGCGATCCGTAACGCGATCCGGTACGCACCCAGGGAAACGGCGGTGGAAGTCTCCGTGGCGCGCAAGAACGGCAAGGCGGTGGTGGGTGTGCGGGACCAGGGCTCGGGCGTGCCGGAAGAGGCGTTGCCGCGGCTGTTCGACGCGTTCTACCGGGTGGAAGGCGACCGCGACCGCGCCAGCGGCGGCACCGGGTTGGGGCTGTCGATCGCGCGCCGCGCCATGGAACTGCACCAGGGCAGTATCCGCGCCCGGAACGCGCGGCCGGGACTGGAGGTGGAGATGGAGCTACCGGTGGAGTAGGGGCCGGGCATCTTGCGAAACGCGAACAGAATGTGTACCGTCAGGATAGCTATGGCACTTCGCAGAGTGAAACGTGGGCTTTTGTGTGTTTCCTTTCTATCCCTTGCCGCCGGGGCGCAAGCACCACAGCCGGGGCCATTCGTTCCCAACCAATACATTCTGCTGCTGGAAGACGCACCGGTCGCGGCGCGATTTGTGTCGCGGGAGCAGATGCGGACGGCGGCGGCGGTGGCGTACCGGCGCCAGGTGGAAGGGAAGCAGGCGGCGGTGCTGAAGGAGCTTGGGTCCCGCAATATCCAGGTTTTAGGTTCGGTTTCCGTGCTGGCGAATGACATTTTTGTCGGCGCTCCGGCGAGCAGGGTGGCGGAACTGGAGAGCATTCCGGGAGTGATCGGGGTGAGGCCGATGCGCCGCTTCAAAATGGCGTTGAACCGGGCCACGCAACTGATGAATGCGCCGGGGGCATGGAACGCGGTCGGCGGAATGTCCAACGGCGGAAAAGGGATCAAAATTGCCATCCTGGACTCCGGCATCGACCAGACGCATCCGGCGTTTCAGGATTCGACGCTGCCCATGCCGGCGGGTTATCCGATTTGCACCGACGGCCATCCCGAGGACTGCGCTTATACCAGCAACAAAGTGATTGTGGCGCGCAGCTACGTGCGCATGATGGCGCAAGGGAGCGATCCGAAGAACCCGGCGGTGGATTCGATGCCGGACGATTATTCGCCGCGCGACCGGGACGGGCACGGCACGGGGGTGGCGTCGTGCGCCGCGGCTAATTCAACCGTGACCCCCGCAATTACCACCAGCGGCGGTGCGCTGACGATTGTGGGCATGGCGCCCAAGGCTTACCTGGGCAATTACAAGATTACGGGAAGTCCGGGCGTGCTGGACAGCGCCAGCGACTTCAGCATGATTCGGGCCATTGAGGACGCCGTGGCGGATCACATGGATATCGCGAGCCTCTCGGTGGTAGGGCCGGCGTTCACGGGCGCGCTGGATACGGGCGCGATCTGCGGTTTGCCAAATGGACCCAACAACTATTGCGATCCGGTTGCGGCGGCATACGAGGCCGCAGTCAAGGCGGGGATGGTGGTGGTGGTGGCGGTTGGGAACGGCGGCTACAACGGCTACTATTACCCGATGTTCAACAGCATCAATTCACCGGCCAACGCGCCTTCGGTGATCGGGGTGGGGGCCACGGTGAACTCCCATGTGTTGGGCCCGTCGGTGAGCGTCAATGCGGCGGATGCACCCTCGAGCCTGAAGGGGATCGCGGCCCAGAACAGCGATGCCATTTTCCCGTACATCAACAACCTGAGCTACGGGGCGTCGGACGCGGTGTTCCCGGCCGTAACAGCGCCGTTGATCGACGTCGCCCAAACCGGCAATGACGGGTACGCCTGTCGATCGCTGCCGGCCGGTTCTCTGAACGGCGCGTTCGCTTTGATCGAGTACGGGCCGGCAGGCAACACCAGTTGCACCTCCAACGTTAAAGTGGCCAATGCGGAGGCGGCAGGCGCCGTAGGTGTGATCCTCTACATGTACAATTCCTCCGCCCCAATCAATCCGGAGGGCATGGGTTACTATTATTCCAACAACCCACTGCCGGGGCCGGTGGTCATGATCTCGAACACCGCCGGCGTGGCGCTGAAGCAGTACATCGGTCAGCACCCGGGGCCAGCGGTCACCATTGACACGGCCGGAATCGAACAGGAACTGGCCACCTACGATCAGGTTGCCGGTCTCACGGTTGTGGCCAACCAGTTTGCGGGGTATTCCTCGATGGGACCGACGCTGGATGGGGCCATCAAACCGGACCTGGTGGCAACCGGCGGATTCGACACGGACTCCTACGACCTGGGGCCGGATTACAATGACCCGGACCTGCCGGTTCCGGGCGCCCTGTACGTGGCCGCGCAGAACTTCGATCCGAACGGGGGGCAATTCAGCAGCAGCCGTTATCTGGCAATCGGGGACGGTACGAGCTTCACCGCCCCCCTGACGGCGGGCGCTGCCGCACTGGTGAAGCAGGCTCATGCAAACTATACGCCGGGGCAGATCAAGTCGGCGCTGGTGAATGCGGCGGCGCAGAACACAACCACCGATGAAGCCGGCTACGCCGTGGACGTCCAGTCGATCGGCGCCGGCAGACTGGATGCGGGCGCCGCCGTCAATGCCTCCGTCACCGCCGAGCCATCCACCATTTCGTTCGGTTATGTGAAATCGGGCGCATTGCCCATCACCAAGTCGATTACCATCACCAACCAGGGATCGAGTTCGGTGACGCTGGCGGCCTCCGCTGCCTGCTGTTCCGTCAACGGCATAGCCAATACCGCGGTTTCGGGTGCGACCGTCGCAGCCAACCAACAAAGCCTGACGCTGGCGGCGGGCGCAGCCACGGCGCTTACCGTGACGCTCTCCGGCACGGTTCCGAAGGCGAGTGAATACTCGGGAGCGGTTACCTTGCAGGGATCGGGTACTGCGCTGCGGATTCCGTTCATGTTTCTGGTGGGCAGCGGCGTGGCAGACAACCTGAGTTTGGTTTCCGGCACGGCATTGGAAGGCGCACCGGGCGGGGATCTGGGAGCGGTCCCCGTGGTGCAGGTCGAGGACCAGTACGGCGTACCGGTTGCGAATGCGGTGGTGAGTTTGTCGGTGAGCCAGGCGGGCAGCCTCACATTCCGAAGCGTTCCGGGGGCGCCTGCGTGCTCGCCCAACAACTCCAGCACCGTGACCTCATGCAACACCGACAACTACGGCTTCGCGTGGGTCGACGTGGTGCTGGGCGCCGGGACCGGTGTCCCGACAATCACCGTCAAGGCGGCGGGTGTCACGAACACGATGGATGTCTACATAGTGGCCCCGCCCACGATTACCACGGCTGGAGTGGTGAACGATGCGACCTTCAAAGGCCCCATCGCACCGGGATCCTATATCGCCATATTCGGCACGGGTCTGGTGGACCCGGACCTTCTTTTTTCGAACCCCAGCGGAGACGGGCCAACGCTGACGACGAGTAACGATCTTCCGCTGGTGATCGATGGGACCACGGTGAGCTTCGACGTGCCCTCGGCCGGTATCAGCGTACCGGGGCACCTGACGTACACCAGTTCGCTCCAGGTGAACGTGCAGGTGCCATGGGAGCTGGCAGGCCAGTCGTCGGTGCAGATCAAGGTGAGCGTGGATGACGGCTACTTGTACGGTAACGTGGTCACGGTGCCGGTGGCGCAGTACACACCAGCGTTCTTTGTGGGGAACGGCACCATCGCCGCCCTGGATGCCACCACCTACGCCTACATCCTGTCGAGCAACCCGGCCCACGCCGGAGAGACTCTGGCGCTCTTTGCCAATGGTCTGGGTCCGGTGACGAACCCGCCGGCGAGCGGTGCTCCAGCGCCCGGCGGCGCCAACCTGGCGGCCACGACCACGCAGCCGGTGGTGATGATCGGCGGGCAGCAGGCGCAAGTCGGATTCAGCGGGCTGGCGCCGGGCTACGCGGGGCTGTACCAGATCAACGCGACGGTGCCATCGGGGCTTACCGGCAACCAGCAGGTTACGGTTTCGATCGGAGGGCAGACGTCGCCGGCGGTGGTGCTGCCGGTCCAGTAGCGGGGGCTACCTGATATACTCGTCGTTCTCGACATGGCAAATCCGAAATACGCGGTTTCCGATAAGCCGGCGCCGGTGGCGGAGCTGGTAGATACGCTCAGCGACGGCACCAAGGTCAAGCGGCGCATCCCGCGCATGAGAGCTTGCTCCGAAAAGGATGCGAAGGGCAAGCTGTGCGCGGGCCATTTGAAGCGGTGGTACTTCTTCGGCGAGGAAGTGAAGCGGAAATTCGGGGCGGAGGCGGAGATCTACCGCTGCGAACACTGCCGGACCCTGTACTTGCCGAATGCGGAAGAGAAGCCGCGGACGGGGACGCTGAGCTATTAGGGGGGTGTCACGAAACCGCTCTCTTACGTTCGCGGCTCGGATGTGCGTTCAGAGCCGCGAACGTTAGAGAGCGGTTGTCAGCGCTACGTCCAAAGAAAAACCGCATCGGTTCGGTCCCCAGACGTTCGGGACTGAATCCGATGCGGCTCGCCCAGGTTGGGCTGGAGATCCAGCGTCGGGGTATCTGGCTTCACTGTTTCGGTCCATTCCTGGTCAGGTCCGCGTCCTATTTT
>PLMF01000214.1:37589-41990 GCA_003142355.1 Bryobacterales bacterium | reverse complement strand
GTCGACAAACTGCACGCCCCAGGCGAAGGCCAGGACGGCGGGCGCAATGCCGAAGCTGACGACGTCGGCGAGCGAATCCATCTCGCGGCCGAAATCGCTGGTGGTATTGGTCATGCGGGCGATACGCCCGTCCAGGCCATCCAGGAACACGGCGGCGCCAATGGCTTCGGCGGCAATGGTGAAATGCTCCGACGCGCCGGCGGCGCCGGATCCAGCCAGCATGGCTCCATTGAAGGAACGCAGGATGGAGAGATAGCCGAGGAAGATATTGCCCGCTGTGAACAGCGTGGGCAGCGCGTAAGCCACCCTCCGGGGCCGACGGTCGGGGGACCGCGGGTCAATCAGCCGGTCTTTAAGTCCCATGTGCCTGCCCTCCTTCGCGGCGGCGCGCGATGACGCTCGAGCCGGCGGCGACGCGCATGCCGGGCCGAACCACGATTTCCCATTCGGGGCCGAAGAGCACGTCGACGCGCGAGCCGAACTTGATGAGGCCCACTCGTTCGCCGGTGGAAACGCGGTCGCCGAGCTTCTTGTTGAAGACGATGCGGCGCGCGATCAGTCCGGCGATCTGCTTGAAAACCACGCGCGAGCCTGCGTCCTCGACGGTGACGATGTTCTGCTCGTTTTCGATGGAACACGCTTCGCGGCTGGCCACGTGAAACCGCCCCTGGTGGTACTCGACAGCAGCGATTGTGCCGCCGATAGGAGCGCGGTTGACGTGAACGTCGAAAATGTTCAAGAAGATGCTGACGCGGTTGAGGGTGGGGCTTTCGGGTTTGACGGCGACCACTTTGCCGTCGGCGGGGGCGACAGCCACGGGGCCGGCGGGAATGGAACGGTTGGGGTCGCGGAAGAAATAGAGGCAGAAGGCCGCCAGGAGCCACAGCGGCGCGGCGAACCAGGGGCCGGCCAGCCAGCGGACGAGGAAGCCCGCGCCGGCCAGAGCAGCCGCGTAATAGATGCCGTCAATGACGATCACGAAGCTACTATTTTCACACAGCCGGGCAAGGGGCGAATCACCCGGGGGCCGCGGCCAGCCTTCACTGTGGCGGCGGATTCTCTTCCGCACCTCCGTATGCTAGACTGCGATTCACCATGAGACCTCGATCCCACGCACTCGCCGCCACTGCTCTGCTGGCTCTCGCCGCGCCCGGCGCGCTGCTCGCGGACGCCGCCTGCGATGCGCTCACTGCCGTGGCCCTGCCCCACACCACCATCAGCGCGCAATCCGTCGGCGCGGGCACGTTCACGCCGCCCTATGGCAGCCCGCTCGAGCGGCTTCCCGCATTCTGCCGCGCGGCCGGCGTCATCAGACCCTCCAGCGATTCCTACATCCGTTTTGAGGTCTGGCTGCCCGTCTCCGGGTGGAACGGCCGGTTCCTGGCGGCGGGCAACGGCGGTTTCGCCGGGGCCGTCGACTACAACGCGCTGGCGCGCAACCTCCGGCGCGGTTACGCCACCGCCGCCACGGACACGGGGCACGAAGGCGACGGCACGGACGCGACCTGGGCTTTCAAACACCCGGAGAAGATCGTGGATTTCGGCTACCGCGCGCTGCATGAGACCAACGTGAACGCCAAGAGCTTGATCCAGGCGTTCTACAGCCGGCCGGCGGCGCACTCCTATTTCGAGAGTTGTTCCGACGGCGGCCGCGAGGCGCTGATGGAAGCCCAGCGCTTCCCCGAGGATTTCGACGGCATCCTGGCCGGCGCTCCCGCCAACTACTGGACGCACATGGTGGCCGGCGGCGTCGATGTTGTCCAGGCGCTATATGGCCGCGACCCCGCCGCGTATATCTCGAGCGTCAAGATTCCCGCCATCAATGCCGCCGTGCTGGCGGCCTGCGACGCGCAGGATGGCATCCAGGACGGGATCGTCAACGACCCCACGCGGTGCCACTTCGACCCCGCCGTTCTCCTCTGTAAGGATGTGGAATCGCGCACTTGCCTGACCGCGCCCCAGGTGGCCTCTCTCAAAAGCCTGTATGCGGGGAGCCAGCTCTTCCCCGGGATTATGCCCGGAGGCGAGACCGGCGGGGGCGGCTGGGGGAATTGGGTCTTGGGATCCGCCCCCGGCGGAAGCTCCGGCGCGCTCTACCTGGAGAACTATTTCCGCTACATGGTTTTCGACGACCCCGCCTGGAACGCACTCACCGCCAGTGCGGCTGCCGCGGCGCGCGCCGCCGATGAGAAAACCGGGCAGGCGCTCAACGCCATCGACCCCGACCTGCGCCGCTTCCGCGCCCGCGGCGGCAAGCTCATCCTCTACCACGGCTGGAACGATCCCGGCATCTCGCCCCTGAACACCATCAATTACTACAACAACGTGGTGGCCGCTCTGGGCGCGCCGGCGACGGAAGGCTTCGTGCGCCTGTATATGGCGCCGGGCATGCAGCATTGCGGCGGCGGGCCGGGTCCCAACTCGTTCGGGCAGTCGGGTCTCACCACTGCCAAAGGCCCCGAGTACGGCATTTACACGGCGCTCGAGCAGTGGGTGGAAAGCGGAGCCGCGCCCGGCGAAATCATCGCCACCAAGTATGTCGCCGACAATTCCGCGCGCGGCGTCCAGATGACCCGCAAGTTATGCCCCTATCCCCAGGTGGCCACTTACAAGGGCACGGGCGATACCAACGACTATTCGAACTTTGCCTGCACCGCGCCGGGTCCCGCACGGTAGCTGGTTTCGCGGCTTGCGCCGGCTATCTCACCGCGCGCCGGTGTCGGCGGCCGCCGCCGGCGTCTCCGGCGGCTTCAGATACCTCGCGTACCAGGCGAGGTAACGCTCGATACGGTCCTTCTGGTAACTCGGCCGCGCAATGCCGTGGTTCTGACCGGGATAGATCACCAGTTGGGTGGGCACGCCTAGGCTGCGCAGCGCCTCGTACATCTGCTCGCCGCCCGACAGGGGCACATTGAAGTCCCGCTCTCCGCCGAGGAAAAGCGTGGGCGTGGAGATCTGGTCGGCGTGCAGGAACGGATAGGAGATCCTGATCCACGGCTCCAGGCCGACCTTCCAGGGCGGGCCGATCTCTTCGTCGTACTGGATGATGTACTGGTCGACTCCGTAGAGCGCGATGGGAAAGGCGGTGCCGGCGCCGCTGGTGGCGGCCTTGAAGCGATGGTCCTTGGCGATGACGGCGTCGGTGAGGATGCCGCCGTAGCTCCAGCCGCCCACACCCAGACGGTTGGGGTCGGCCAGCCCGATGGAGGCCACATAATCCATGGCCGCCAGCAGGTCGAGGACCTCTTTGTTGCCCCAGTCGGCGGCGATCACGGTCTGATACTTTTCGCCGCGGCCCGAGCTGCCGCGGTAGTTCACGTTCACCACCACGTAGCCGTTGGCGGCGAAGATCTGGCGCTCGAAACTGAAGGCGTGTGAGTCCTGCCCGTTGGGACCGCCGTGGATGCGCAGCAGGGTGGGATACTTCCGTCCCGGCTCGTAGTCGGGTGGCTTCACCAGCAATCCATGCACCTCGCTGCCGTCTTTAGCTTTGCAACTGAACTCCTCGGTGGCGCCCAGCTTCAACTCGCCGAGCAAGGCGTCATTGTGGTGAGTGAGCGGACGCAGGACGCCGTTCGAGAGCGCATGGACCTCGGCCGGGGCCGCGTCGCCGGCAGCCAGCACCGCGAGGCGTCCGTCCACGCCCTGCGCCACGGTCGAGATCACGCCCGGCCCTTTGACCAGCTTCTCGACTTCCCCGCCGCCGGCCGGAATGCGCGCCAGATACTCCGAACGGTCATCCGCCGCCAGAAACAGGATGGAGGAGCCATCGGTCGAGAAGCGCGGCGCCGAGGCCCCGCGATCCAGCGTGGCGGCCAGTATTTTCGGATCGCCGCCGGCCACCGGCACAACCGCCAGGCGGGTCATGTTGTAGGCGTTGTTTTTGGCGCCGGAGCTCTGCAGGTATACCAACCGCGTGCCATCGGGGCTCCACTCGGGGCGCGCGCGAGAGGCCGACGCATGCACGCCGTCGTAGTGCGTCACCAGACGGGGCGCGGCTCCGGCGCGCGCTTCCATCACGTAAACGTTCCAAGTGTCGTAGCGGTCGGCGTCCTTCCCCTCTTTGCCCAAAAAGGCGATCGCCTGGCCGTCGGGCGACCAATTGGGCGATGCCGCTTCGAGGCTTTCGGCCGTTAGAGAGTCCGTCTTTTTCGACGCGAGGTCGAACAGGTAGAGCCGGGCGGNNATGGGCTTGGGAGGCTTCGGCGGCGTAGCGGGGTTGGGCTTCTCTTCATCGGCAGGGTCGTTGGGGTCGCGATCCTGCATCACCAGCAGCAAGCGCTTGGAATCGGGCGACCATTCGCAGGACGTCAACCTGCCCTTGACCTCGGTGAGCTGCTGCGCCTCTCCGCCCATGCGGTCGAGCAGCCACACCTGCGTGCCTTTGGCTTTGCCCGGGCG
>PLMF01000214.1:0-37537 GCA_003142355.1 Bryobacterales bacterium | reverse complement strand
GCCACCCACTTCCCGTCCGGCGAGATCTGCGCGTCGCGCACGTCGTGGAAGCCGTGCATGTCGTCCAGCTTGAGCAGGCGCCGGCTGGTTGACTGGGCGAAAACCAGGGAGGCCGCCAACAGACCGATAGAAAGACGGAACGTTGCAGCTTGGGTCATGAGCCTACGAGTCTAGCAAAACGCGGGGGGCGCGACGCCGCGGTTCAATGAGAACTCGTGCGCGGGTGTTCGGCGGGCACATTCCAGAAGCTTGCCGGCGGCGCGAACCGGATCTTCCAGGCGGCCGCGACGAATTTGAAGTTTCGGCTGAACGAGTTCTTCGACTCGCCTTCCGGCCGCTTGATCCACTTGGCCGGCAGCTCGACGGCCCTGTAACCCAGGCGCACCGGCTTGAGCAGAAGTTCCGCACAAAACTCATGACGGCCGTACTCCCATTTCACGTTTCGCAGGACATCGGCTTTCATCAGCCGGTAGCCAAAAGTGATGTCGTGAATCGAGATGCCGTAGAGCGTACGGAATATCAAGTTGTATCCATAGTTCAGCGCCAGTTTGAACGGGTCATATCCGGTGAAACCACCTCCGCGAAGCCAGCGGCTGGCGCACACGATGTCGGCATCCGTCTCGAGGGCCATTTCCGCCATCCGCCTGGCGTCATCCGGGTTGGTCTCGAGGTCGCTCGAGATAATCAAACCGTGGGTCCCCGTCATATGTGGAATGGCTTCCCGATACGCCCATCCGATCCCCGGCCGGTCACTTTGCACCACCACTTTGATGGAAGGATCGGTTGTCGGAAGGCTGTGGCATAGGTCCAGGCACTCCTTTGTGGAACGAGGAGCCACCACAATCACGGTCTCATGCAGCCATTCGCCAAGGGCCTGTCGCAGCCGCTCCAGCGACTCCAGAAGTAAGGCAGTTTCCGAGTACACCGGCATGAGGACGCTAATCTTCACCTTCCACCCCCGCGACCTGTCCGTTCTAGCTGCCGAGAATCTGCCGGCAGGCGCGCAGCCAAGACCGCATATAGTAAGCCACCTGATGGAAATAGCCGCGCGTCGCGTCGGTCCACAAGCCGCCTTGGAAGCGCTCGACGGCGGCTTGAATCTCGTTGCTGAGCGATGCGTAGGCGTCGATAAACGTGCCGCCCGACAAACGCAATTCCCGAAGCCAGGGCAACAGCTCTTCCAAAAGCAGAATGCAGGCCAGCTCGTTGGCGGCGTCCTGCAAATAGTTGTGGCTGTTTCGCCGGTGTTCGGCGATGGGAGTACCCACGCGCACGGCGCCACCCAAATGCTTGACACATGCCTGGGCGAAATACCCGGAGAAGATATCCCCATACCGGTCAATCGGCATTCCGGCAATGGGATACCCCATCTTGATGAAGTAGTAGGCCGGGATCGCGTTGCGAGCGAGCGCTGTGTTCTGCGTATTGACCGGCGACCAGGTATCCCGCGCCAGGACGATGGAGGGGCCTCTAAACGACTTGACATGCGGCAGTGCGACCAGCCAGGTAATGCCGTCGATATCGGGATCGACAGTCCACAAGCCGGCATTCATGTGCACCGCCACAGACTCCCGCGCCAACCGGGGATTCTCGTCTTTGTGGCGCGCGAAATACGGAAACCCGCGAGCGTAAACCGGCGCNNGCTCGGCCGCCTCCGCACAGACTACGGCATGCTGGCCGAAAACATCTTCCTCGTCCGTGCAGTAGTTGTCGTCGTCGATCGAGATCACAAAATCCGAACCGGAGGCTAGGGCCAGCAGGTAGCCGACATTACGGCGGTTGTCGCTGTCGAAGGGCACTAACTCCGGAGGGACCCCGACGCTTCGCAGGAAAACTCCTTGCTCCTCGAGCGTGGGGCACTGGACCTTCAGGCCCCGGTCGCGGATGGACCGCGCACGCTCAAAGACGGTTCGCGGCGTCTTACGATCCGGGATCACGACCACTTCCACCTGGTCCAGGTGGCCGAACCTCTTGAAGTTCCGGTGATACGCCTCTAAAACCTCCGGGTCGTGGACGGTGGTACACGTGAGAGTGGCGGTTGACTGTCGCAATTCCCTGATAATATACCACCGTTGGCGAACCCGGCCCAGAACGGCTGGCGCGTCACGCCCGGGCGAGGATCTCGCGTATCTTCCTGGCCAGCGCTTCGCTCTGAACCCATTTGGGTGGTGCATCCCTCCGTGAGCGATTATTGTCCGGCAGATGCAAATGCTATGCTTTCTTTTGAACGCCGGGGGAGTGCGCCACGTCGGTTTCCGCCTGGCGCCTCGATCATGAAACTGCCCGACAGAAGTGAGATCGAGAGCGCGAGCCGCATTGTCCATGGGGCCATGCCGCCCACTCTCCAACACACCTGGCCCCTGCTGAACCAGCGCCTCGGCGCGGAAGTGTGGCTCAAGCACGAGAATCACACGCCCGTGGGATCGTTCAAGATCAGGGGCGGCCTGGCCTACTTTCGGCATCTCAAGAGTTCCCGACAGGGCATCACGCGCGTGGTCGCGGCCACGCGCGGAAACTTCGGACAAGCCGTTGCATTCGCCGCGCACCGGGAGGGCATGGAAGCCATCGTATACGTTCCCCTGGGCAACAGCGAATCCAAGAACCGTGCCATGCGCGCTCTGGGAGCGACCCTGGTGGAATACGGCGGGGATTTCGAAGAAGCCCGCCAGGAAGCCTTGCGGCGCGCGCGGCAAGAGAATCTGCATTACGTTCCGTCCTTTCACGAGCGCCTGGTTGCGGGGGTGGCCACGTATTCGGTCGAATTGTTTTCGGCCGTGGCAGGCGTCGATGTGGCGTACGTGCCCATTGGATTGGGATCGGGAATCTGCGGTATGGCGGCGGCGAGGGAGGCTCTTGGACTGAAGACCGACATCGTCGGCGTCGTCTCCCGGCATGCCCCGGCTTATTATGAGTCCTTTGTGGAGCGCCGCCCGGTGGCGCGCCCGGCGGAAACCAGAATCGCCGACGGTGTGGCTTGCTCGACGCCGGACCCGGACGCGCTCGACATCATCTGGCGGCACGTCGCTCGCGTGGTCATGGTGACGGATGACGAAATCGCGATGGCCATGCGCATCCTGTTCGACGACACCCACAACGTCGCCGAAGGAGCCGGCGCCGCCGCCCTCGCCGCCGTCATCCAGGAGAGACGGCAATTGAGCGGCAAGCGGATTGCGGCCGTGTTGAGCGGCGGCAATGTCGACCGGGATGTGTACCGCGAGGTGTTAGGCGGCAGTTGACTGGCGGAGAGGGGGGGGATTCGAACCCCCGGACGCAGGTGTGCTGCGTCTCGTCGTGGTGCGGCCTTCTTGTGCCTCCTGCTCGGTTCTGCCATAGTTGTAGATGAATGGTGATGTATGCCAGACGACACCACTGAGATCGAACCGGGCATCCACGAGGTCTCCGATGCCGAAGGTTGCGCCATTCTTGACAAGGTCGCTCGCCACTACCTCCACATGAGTGGCGAAGAGTTCCTGAGAGCCTGGAAGGAAGGCCGGTTCCAGAACGGAGCCTGCGGCGACCCGGGCGTGGCGTACGTCTCGATGTTCATCCCCCTCGCCGAGCCCAGATAGCCCGTGCCCGGCGCCACTCCGAAACAAACCGTAGAAGAGTTTCTCCGTCCGTTGCGGCGAGTGGTATCGTGCATTACGACGCGCATCCTCAACGTGCGCGGCGGTTACCATCCGAGCAACGAGCCTCACACGGTCTTTGTTGGCGACGGCCTTCCAGTTGCATTGACCGGTCCGGGCCTCTTCAAACTGAGGCTCGTCCATCACTACCTAATCGTGGAAGTCCCGGACGAGTGAGGTCCTTGGAAGGTGAGCACGGCCGGATATTTCTACGCCTTGGACGACTCCCGCGATCGGGAGATCATCGCGTACCACTGGCATCCGGAAGGCCGTAGTCCGATACGTTTTCCGCATCTGCACGTGGGTCCCGGCGCCGGTTGCCAGCGAGAGGATCTGGCTGCGGCACACTGTCCCACAGGGCGCATCTCCGTGGAGGAGTTCTTGCGGTTTGCTGTCGCGGACTTCGCGGTAGAACCGCTGCGGCCAGATTGGTCCGAAGTGTTTGCAGAAGCCCAGCGGGATTTTGAGCGTTGGCGGACGTGGCCATGATGCGCATCCTGTTGGCGGTCGGCGTAGAGTATCCGGAGGGCTGCGGACGCTACGCGCCGACCCTTCGAGAGTTGCCGATAGCGGGGGCGGCCATGTATGAAGTGTCAGGCGGCAGGTGACTGGCGGAGAGGGGGGGATTCGAACCCCCGGTAGAGCTTNNTGACCCTACGACGGTTTAGCAAACCGCTGCTTTCGACCACTCAGCCACCTCTCCGGGAGATGAATTGGTCCGTAACCGCATCGTACCATAAGGAGAGGCGGTTTGACGCCTTCGGAAGCGCGGACTACAATTGAAGTGCAGTCGAGTGATGTGCGCCCGTAGCTCAGCTGGATAGAGCGTTTGCCTCCGGAGCAAAAGGTCGGCGGTTCGAATCCGCCCGGGCGTACCAGTCTTCTATCACTTAGCGGCCTTCCGTCCCACCTGAGACCCCTCCAGACCTTTTGCCCAACCGACCACATGGCTCGTAGCCGCTCCCGAGGGCCGACGAGAGGAAGTTGCCCGTCCGCTTTCCGCAATTCAACAGTCGCTTGCCCCACTCCCCCCGTCCGGGATTACTCTACACCTGATGTCCACCAAGCGCCGCACCTTCCTCAAGCAGGCGACCCTTGCCAGGCGGAGCAGGCCGTGTTTCTTCTTTCAGACAGCTCCATAGCGGATTCCCATGATGTATCATTAGCTCTAATGCGACCTGAGAGCAGTCAGGCCGGGCTGCCGGTAGGCGTGATCGGCCTCGGTTCCATGGGCATGGGTGTAGCCCGATCATTGTTGCGCGCGGGACTTCCTGTATCCGGTTACGACGTTCGCCCGGAGGCGCGCCGGCAGTTCGAGGAGCTCGGCGGCGTCGCCGCCAGTTGCCCGGGTGAAGCAGGTCGCCGCACACGCGCCGTCGTAATCCTGGTCGTCAATGCGGAGCAGACCGAAGAGGTGATCTTCGGCGCCGGTGGTCTGGCGGAGAGCATGGATCCCGGTTCGGTCATCGTCACGAGTTCCACCGTCCCGCCGGCATTCGCGGCCGACCTTGGCCGCCGCATCGAAAACGCGGGCCTGCTGAATATCGATGCGCCGGTCTCCGGCGGCGTCAAGAAAGCAGCGGAAGGCCAGCTTACGGTGATGGCATCCGGGCCTCCCGCGGCCTTTGAACGATGCGCACCCTTGTTCGAGGCCATTGCCGGGAAGCTGTACCGCCTCGGCGAAAAGCCCGGTCAGGGCTCCACGGTTAAGATGATCAATCAACTGCTGGCTGGAGTCCACATCGCCGCGGCCGCCGAAGCCATGGCGCTCGGAATCAAGGCCGGCGCCGATCCCGCGACGCTGTTCGAGGTCATCGGCAACAGCGCAGGCTCCTCCTGGATGTTCCAGAATCGCGTGCCGCACATTTTGGCCGGGGATTATACGCCGCTTTCCGCCGTGAACATCTTCGTCAAGGACCTAGGCTTGGTTCTGGACTCCTCCCGCAAGCTGTCCTTCCCCCTGCCGCTCACCGCCACCGCGCACCAGATCTTTCTCGCCGCCGCGGCTGCCGGACACGGCGGAGAAGACGATTCGGCCGTCATCAAGATGTACCCTGGCATCGAGTTGCCCAAGGATCGAAGGGAAGAGCGCTGATGGCTCCGCTGCTGGGCTCGATCGCCGACGATTTCACCGGCGCCACCGATCTGGCCGGTGTGCTGGTAAAGCATGGTATGCGCACGGTCCAGATGATCGGTGTTCCGCGCCTCCCGCCGCCGGCCTCGAGCGATGCCATTGTGGTAGCGCTCAAGACCCGCACGGTTCCGCCGCGCGACGCCGTCGAAGCTTCTCTCAGGGCGCTGCGATGGCTGCGCGACGCAGGTTGCCGTCAATTCTTTTTCAAGTACTGCTCCACTTTCGATTCCAGCGATCGGGGCAACATCGGACCCGTCGCCGAGGCGCTGATGGACGCCTTGGAAACCGATTTCACCATCGCCTGCCCGGCCTTTCCCGCCAACGGGCGCGCGGTCTTCCGCGGCTACCTGTTCGTGGGCGACGTTCTGCTCCACGAGAGCGGCATGCGGCACCATCCGCTCACGCCCATGACGGACTCTAATCTCGTGCGCGTGCTGCAACGCCAGTCGACGCGCCGCGTAGGCCTGGTCCGCTTCGAGAGCGTGCGGGGCGGGGAGGCCGAAATCCGGCGCGCCTTCGCCGACGCGCGCAGCAGCGGCGTCGGCGTCGCCATTGTCGACGCCACCTCCGATTCCGACCTCATGGCGATCGGCGCCGCCTGCCGCGACCTGCCATTGTTGACCGGCGGATCGGGCATCGCCATGGGACTTCCGGCCAATTTTCGGTCCCAGGGCCTGCTGGCGCGCGATCAACCAGCCGGCCGGTTGCCGCGGATCGAGGGACTCGAGGCGGTGGTCTCGGGCAGTTGCTCGCCCGCCACCGAGCGCCAGGTCGCGCACATGCGGAACTTCGCGCCGGCCTTCCAAATCGATCCGCTGCGCGTAGCCTCCGGCGCGGACGTGGTGGCGGAGGCCGTGGATTGGGCCTCGGGCCGGCTGCGCAGCGGGCCGGTGCTGGTCTATGCCACCGCCGATCCCTCTGCGGTAAAGAAAGTACAGGACGAATTGGGCGCCGAACGTGCCGGCGCTCTGGTCGAAAGCACTCTCGCCGCTATCACGTGCCGCCTGGTGGATGCCGGCGTCCGGCGGCTGATTGTCGCCGGCGGAGAAACCGCTGGCGCCGTGGTCGGCATGCTCCGTCTGGAGGGCTTGCGCATCGGGGATGAAATCGACCCCGGCGTCCCGTGGACCGTGAGCCTCGGCGAGAGGCCGCTGGCCCTCGCTCTCAAGTCCGGGAATTTCGGCACGGACGATTTCTTCCTCAAAGCGTGGAGCCGGCTGCCGTGACGGAAAGCCGGATGCGGGAGGAGATGGCGGAGTTCGGCCACTCGGTTTTCGATCGCGGTCTCACCGCTGGCAGCAGTGGCAATATCAGCGCGCGCCTGGAAGACGGTTGGCTGCTCACCCCCACCAACGCATGCCTGGGCAGGCTCGATCCCGCGCGGATTTCCAAACTCGCGTGGGATGGCCAACTGATCTCCGGCGATCCGCCATCCAAAGAGGCTCCGCTCCACCTCGCTATGTACCAGGAGAGGGCCGCGGCTGGCGCGGTGGTTCATTTTCATTCCACCTATTCCGCCGCCGTATCCTGCATGCGGAACCTGCCGGCCGAAAGTTGCCTGCCGCCGCTGACAGCGTATTTCGTGATGAAGATCGGGAGACTTCCGCTGGTCCCGTACCATCGCCCCGGCGATCCGCGCCTGGGAGCCGCCATCCGCACTCTGGCCGCGCGGCACGGCGCCGTGTTGCTCGCCAACCACGGTCCCGTAGTCTCCGCCGCATCGCTCGAAGCCGCTGTGTACGCCATCGAGGAACTGGAGGAAACCGCCAAACTGTTCCTTCTCTTGAAGGGACAGGACGTGCGCCCGTTGGATGAGGCCCAGATCCGAGAACTGGTTGAGGTCTTCCGGCTGGAAATTCAGTAAGAAAGGAACTTTACCCGGCATGGCAGGGCATGCGGTACATGCGTAACATGTTCGACGGCCGGGCAAAGCTAGAGCCGCTCGACAGCCGCGTGTATATTAAGTACCCTGATTCGGAATTACGGTGACGTATTCCGAAGCCTTGGTGGGGCAGGCGGTGCCGNNATTTGCGAAATCGTGTACTAAGGTTTCGCGGACCAATAGGCACGGTGGCCGGCATAACTTCCGGTGTCCGGCATATTCCCCAGAATGGCGCGGCGCAGCGCCAGGACACTGATCTCGCCCTGTTCCTGGTAGATCACGGTGCCGTCCGGAGCGATTACCATCGTGAACGGCACGCCGCCCTCCCAGCGAGTGTCAAACGCAGCCTGCATGGCGTAGGTGTCATCCGATGCAAACAGCAGATTGCGGCTGGTGGCATGCAGAGATTCGAGCCTCTTGAGCACGGCAGGTTTCTCGTCCGGGTAATTCGCCGATACGGTCACAAATTCGAAGTCGCGCACCCGGTACCAATAGTAAGTTTCGAGCAGCCTGGGCAACTCCTCGATGCACGGCCCGCACCAAGTGGCCCAGAAGTTCACCATCAGCACCTTGCCGGTGGGGTTGGCGCGCAGCTTCTTGAGATCGTCGGCGGTGGCCATCTCCAGCCGGACGGGTTCGCTCTCGATCTTTTTCACCTGCTCCTGCTTGCTCTCCGCTTGTTCCTTCCATTTCGTCGAACAGCCGAAAACGGGCGTGTGCGTGACCGGGACCGGCTTGCCCGCCAGCACCGCGTCGAGCGCATTGCGGGCATCGTGGGTCTTCACCAGCGGTTCACGCTGGTTGTCGTCGATGCGCCCTTGGTACTGTAGCTTGCGCTCCTTGTCGAATATAAAGATGTGCGGCGTCGCGGTCGGCCCGTACGCTCCGGCCACCGACTGGGTCTCGGCGTCGGAAAGGTACGGGTAAGTGATGTGCCGGTATTTGGCGCGGACCATCATGCCTTCCAGGGTATCGGGCATGTCCGTCCAGGCCAGCTCGCTCGGGCTCGCCGCCTTGGGATCGTTGGGGTTGATCGCCACCATCGCCACGCCTTTGCCGCGGTAGTCGTCGTACAGCTTCTGGATGCGCCCCTCATAGAGTTGCGCCGTGGGGCAGTGGACGCAAGTGAACAGGACCGCCAGCACCGGGCTGCCGCTATAGTCGCGCAGCTTGTGTATTTTGCCGTCTACGCCGGGGAGCGAGAAGTCCGGCGCCGCGGAACCGATCGGGAGGATGGGGTGCCTCCGGCCCGCCTCGGCCATTTCCAACTCATATCGGCTGGGAGCTTTGGGCTGCTGGCCAGGCATCGCGGTACAAATCACCAGCCATGCCAGAATCGCCGCGGATCCACCCGCGGCTGAACGCGTCCGAAGTATCATGAGTCGAACCTCTCTAATAGACCGGGGATATTCACTTTGGGACCTCCATTTTAGTCTGCTTCTCAATCCTGTTGCTGGCCTCGGCGATTCCCGTCTCGATCAACGGGCTTATGAGCGACTGTGTCGCCCTCTCGGAATCAGGATAGCGCAGTCTGATTTTCAACTCCAACGCCTCGGGTGCTTGGGTGTACACTGGCCAAAGGCGGCAAACCAAAATGGAGATCAGGCACTTCGGCTGGGCGCGCCGTCTTTACAGAGTCAACCCCGCTGGTATCGGGTGTGCCCCTGCCTCGGCATGTTGCACACAACAAAAGGAAGTCAGGAGAATCCGATTATGTCAGACAGATCTTCCGGCATTTCGCGCAGAACATTGATCACTACCGCAACCTCCGCAAGCTCGGCGATCGCCGCGGGCAGCCTGATCACCCATGCCGATCTCGAGGCTGTTTCGGGGCAGATGAACACGAATTCGGGGCCCTCGGCGCTGAGAATCACAGATATGCGGGTGGTCGTCGCCTCGCCACTTTATGAGGGTGATTTGCGGTGCCTCGTCCGGCTCGACACCAACCAGGGCATTTCCGGGTGGGGCGATGTGCGTGCGCGGGCAAGCAAGACCTACGCGCTGATGCTGAAAAGCCGGATCATGGGGATGAACCCCTGCAACGTCGCCGCGATCTTGTACAAGATCAAGCAGCACGGGGATCATGGGGTCGCGGGCGGCGGCGTCTCGGCAGTGGAGATGGCCTGTTGGGACCTCGCCGGGAAGGCCTGGGGCGTGCCTGTCTGGCAGATGCTGGGGGGCAAGTTCCGCGACAAGATTCTCCTCTATGCCGACACCACATCGTCGTCCAATGCCGAGAAAATGGCCAAGCACCTTCTCGAGCGCATCTCCGAAGGGTTCAAGTTCTTCAAAATGGACCTGAACGTCGCGGCGATCGCCGGCGCGGGGAACGTGGTCAGGCCGGCGCCGATGGGCGCGACCGGTCTGCCGGGGATGCCCCGGATCCCTCACCAGTTCACCGGCGGTCAAATCACCGAGAAGGGTCTGCGGGCAGTCGAGGATTACTGCGCCGCGGTTCGCGAGCGGGTGGGGTGGAGTATCCCCATCGCCACGGACCATTACGGCAGCTTCAACGTCGAGAACATCATTAAATTCGCCCAGACAGTGGACAAGTTCAATTTCGCCTGGCTGGAGGACACCGTACCCTGGCAATTCGCCGACGACCTCGTTCGGATCAAGAACTCCTGCAAGACGCCCATACTCACAGGCGAGGATATCTACCTCGCCACTGGATTCAAGGAGTTGTTCGAGAAGAAAGCGATATCCATATGCCACCCGGACCCGGCGGAATGCGGCGGTATCCTCGAAGCCAAGAAGATCGCCGATCTGGCCGCTCAACACGGGATCGCGACTGCGTTCCACAACCACAACAACCCCACGACGGTCTTCGCCGGGGTGCATGCGGCCGCGGCTGCGGAACAGTTCGTCGCTCTCGAATTCCACGACTGCGACCACATCGAAGAATTCATGTCCGTGGTGACTGGTTGGCCGAAACCGATTATCAACGACGGCTTCATTACGGTGCCGGATCGGCCGGGCCTGGGTTATGATTACGACCTGGAAGCTCTCAAAAAGTGGGTGAAGCAGCCGGGCTTCTTCGATCCGACCAAGGAGTGGGACAACGAACGGTCTTTCGACGGCCAGTTCATGTGACGGGCAGGGCGCGGGCGCGGTTTGCGGGGGAGATGGCCGCGTTCGTCAGGGCCTCCCCGGGACGCCTTCCGCCGGAGACGGGCGCCGCGTCACCAACCGCGAAGACCAGATCAGCATGCCGATTCCGCTCAGCGCCACGCTCCAACAGAAAACCGTCATTCCGATCTCGCTGCCCAGGACTTCCTCCGTGAAGTGCACTGCATAAAGAGGGATACCGAAGAAGATGGCGGCGAACACGGTTCCAAGCACATCTACGATCGTGATGCTGGTGCGGTCATTGGTCAGGGATGGAGTGCTGTGTTTGGGCCACGGGAAAATGAAGTACACCAAAACCCCGCCTGCGAGCCAGATCCAACTCAAGCTTCGCTTCGGGTAAATCAGGCTCGAATTGGCTTTGGATTCGCGAGGCCGATTGACGTACTCGACCTCGAGAAAGGCCAGCGCGCCCTCCGACGGCACCCGAAGATAGGAGCTGAGTCTGGTGCTCCGCTTGTACACGTCCTCAACCTGCGGCATGAGCTCCGCGATTTCCGGATCGCCGGGGTGGAGGAACACGGGTTGCTTCTCGACGTTGCGGTACAGGTCCACCCACTTCTGACCGAATGCCTTCAGGAGATAGTTCTCCGTGGTCCGCCGGGCATACGATTCCACGGACCCGGGGTCGGTATTATTCCGGATGATCTCCCGGCCCAATCCCATGACCCCCATCACCGGGCCCTTTCTCTCGCCGTACTTACGCTCGTACTCTTTGGGAAAGTCGGCGCGTGCCACCTTCACCAGTAGCGGAGGGGTCCAGAATGCGAGCCACAGGCACGTGCAGGCCCCGGCCCCCAGGGCCAGCCGGCGAATCAACTCCAGACCGAGCGAGCCGGTCGAACCCTCCGCCGCGGAGGCCGGCGCCGGCGCGCCAATCTCCTGGTAGCGGGCATGAGCCGCTCCCCAGCGGAGCCATTGGATGGCGTAGGCGTAGTACTGCGGGGTGCAATAGATGCGGATGACCACGCGCCAACTGTTCATGATCGAGATCACGCCCATGGCCGGGTAAGCCTTGATGGTGCGCACGTTCTTCCATGCCAGCAGGCCGGATTCCGAGGCCGCCGCCAGAAGTCCCGCGCCGGCGACCGAAGCGTTCCCCGCCAGAGCTCCGGCAACCATGGCGAGCCGGCTGGCGGCCTTACCCCGGCGCCCCAGCGATTCCCAACCGATCCCCTGGGCCGCCATCAAATAGCGGACGCGGTACCCGTTCCCAAGAAACAGAAGCGAGATCATTACGAAGAGAAACAGAAGACCGAAAAGAATGATGCCCAGCATTGCCATCAGAGGACCGAGGCTTTTCGCGCCGCCGGTGGCGAGAGCGATGCCACCGAACATCAGGCCGCCGATCAAGCCCATCCACAACAGCAGCTTCGCCATGTCGTAGAGGAAGAATCGATTGTTCAGGAGCGGCATATCCGCGTCCCACATGAGATGAGAGGGTTGTTCCTCGTCCATATGTTTCCCGTGCCTATTGGTTGCCAATCGTGATCGTAATGCGGGAGCCCGAGTCCTTGCGTTTGACGACGACCGTCACACTCCGGTTCTTGACCGCATCCCTGGCTGTCAGGGTGACACCATCGACTGGATCACCAGGGGACGGATTTCGCCGCGTAACCGTCATTCCCTCTTTGCCGAGTTCCGATTCGTAGAAGCCGGCGGCCTCGGCAACGGAGTCCGGGGTTGAAAACGAGAAGGAGCCGTTCTGCGACGGTTCGGAGTCGGCCACGTTCGGGTAGGAAGGAACCCAGGGCGGCATACCGATCATTCCCACGCGGACCTGATCGGGCCCGAGGTCGTTGAAATCCATCTTGATGATCTTGCCGGTCTTCTTGTCGCGAGCCGTCACCACGCCGGTCTTCTGGTCCGTCGAGAGGATATCGACGCCGGTGTTCCTCGCCTCGGCGAACCTCCTCTCGTTGTCCCGATAGAAGAAGTAGGCGCCGCCTAGCCAGATCGTGACGCCGATGCCAACGAACCAGGGCCAGCGCCGCCTCCGCGCACCGACCGGCGCGGAAAGCGGTTGGGGCATTTGCGGAAAAGCCGGGACAGGTGGGAACGCCACGGGAGCGCTACACGCTTCGCAGAATCCATTTTGCGCCGCGGCGCCGCAACGGGGACAAGATGCCATGTCATGCTCCGCCGAATCCAAATCCTCTCAAGTATATGCTTCGAATCTCACTCACTGGCAGGCAGATAACCACGCCTCTACCGCCGCTTGACCTCCATCACGTACCAGGTCGTCACCGGATCGCCGATCGCGAGGGCACAGCCATCCGCGGTCTTCTTACCGGCGCCTGCCGGAGCCACCCAAGGCAGTCGCGATCACGGCCATGATCAACGCGGTGGGCCGGGAGTCCATCGCCAACGCCTGGCTGTGCCGGAGGCGATTACAGGATTCGCGGTTGTCAGTAGGCCTGGCCGCGGTTGTCGACGTCGGTCACCACGACGTTACCCGGCTGATCGAGGCTGAAAAAGATGCGCCACTTGCCCACACGCAGGCGATACCGGCCTTTCAACGCGCCTTTCAGCGCTTTGACGTCGCCAAGGCCGGCGGCAGCGAATCCTTCCATGGCGCGGATGACACGTTCCGCCTCGGAGCGGTCCATGCGACTGAGCTCGCGCTGAGCGGCAGGCCTATAAACCAGGAGCCTCTTCACAGACCCAGCCGCTGCTTCATCTCTTCGTGAGAGATGCTCTCTCGCTTTTCGGCTTCGGCAGCCAGGATGCGGGCCACGGTCTCTTCATCGACTTCTTCTTCGGAAGCCTCTGCGAGGCGGCGGACGAACTCCTCATCGCTGATGGGCTGCGGGGGAACCAGAAGGGCCAGGAGCGCCTGGACCTGCTGCTGCGGCAAGGTGTCGATGATCTCATGAAGCCGGTCCAGGTCACTCACGATTCGCTCCATTGCCGACGATGCACCACGCCTTCAGTCTACACCCGGTGCTCATTGCGGACGATCTTGCGGGCGCCGCCGTGCCAGGCGGTGCTCCAGTCTTTCGGCGGCACGATTTCGTCCAGGCGATCGAGCTGGCCGATGGCCTTCAGGCGCCTGAAGATGAGCTGCCAGGCGCAGGGCCGATCGGCGTCCACCTCGCACTGCGTTTCGGTCGAGCCGCCGCAGGGGCCGTTCAACATCCGCTTGGCGCAGCGCGTCACTGGGCAGATGCCGCCGAACTGCGCCAACATGCAATCGCCGCAGCCGAGACATTTCTCCGTCCAGACGGCCTGTTCGTCGAGAATCCCCAGGAACTGCGTGTTGAGTCCGGGGTAGACCGGCTTGCCGGGGAATCGCTCGGCGATGGCTTGCACGCCCGCACCACAGCCGAACGAGACGATGGCGTCGGCCTTCGCCGCCGGCTCCGCCAGGTCCTTGATGAACTCGTTCTCGCACTGGCGCTCGATGGTGACCTGGGTCAGCTCCAGAGGCTGGCCCTCGATCTTGCGAGCCATGCGGATGGCGTAGGAGGCGATGCCCACCTCTCGCTCGCCGCCGGCCAGGCACACCGTGACACAGGTGCCGCAGCCCACAAAAAGCACCTTGCCGTGGCGCGCGATCAGGTTCTTCAGTTCGGGAATTGGTTTCGGGGAAGCTACAATCATGACTGTCCTACACTTTCCATCTGCTTGGACGAATGGAGCGGACTGGGGCCCAGCGCCCTCACCGCTTCGACGATTTCCTCGACGCGCTCGACAAACGTGGGGGCCATCGCCGCCGAAAGGTTCACCATCATGAGCCGCTGGCCGCCGACCCCGATCTCATCGAGGATCTCGCGAATGCGGTCGGTGCGTCTGCGCGCGCGCAAATTGCCCTCGAGGAAGTGGCAGCCGCCTTCCAGGCACCCGGCCACCAGCACGCCGTCGATGCCTTTCTCGAAGGCCTCGAGGATGTGCTCCATCTCGATCTTGCCGGTGCAGGGAGAGTGGATGATGCGCACGTTGGCGGGATACTGCATGCGCTTCGATCCCGCCAAGTCCGCCGCCGCGTAGGCGCAGTAGTTGCAGCAGAAAGCGATGATGCGCGGCTCCCAGTTGGATTGAATCATGCGTTTACTCCGGCGACGAGCAACTCGTCGAGCATGGCCACCAGCGCCTCGTCTTCCTGGTGCTGGAGGGTGATGGTCCTGGCCGGGCAGGAGGCCGCGCAACTTCCGCAGCCCATGCACTTGGCGCCTTGTATCTCGGCCTTGTTCAGACTGTTGATCATGGGCGCGCCATACGGGCAGACCTTCACGCACGTGGCGCAGGCCACGCAGTCCTCAGGGTTGACCCGGGCCACCTGGCCGGGAATCTCCAGGAAGGCCTTCGACAGGATGGTGCTAGCCCTTCCGGCCGCCGCCTGCGCTTGGGCGATGGTCTCATCCATGAACCGCGGCGAATGCGCCAGCCCGCACAGGAATTCGCCCTCGTTGGCCAGGTCTACCGGGCGGAGCTTGGGATGGGCCTCGAGGAAGAAACCGTCCGTGGTGAGCGCGCTGCGTAGCAGGCCCGAGAGCACCGGGTTGCCCGCGGCCGGCGCGATGCCCGTCGAGAGCACCAGCAGGTCCGGCCGCAGCACCAGGTCGCGGTTGCTAGACCCATCGTGAACCGTCACCTTCAGTTTGCCGCCGTCTTCCACCACCACCGGGTCGCTCTTCTCCGGATAGCGGACGAACAGCACGCCTGCTTCACGAGCCTTCTGGAAGTACAACTCGCGGAATCCATACGTGCGGATGTCGCGGCCCAGAACCACCACCCTGGCCCCCGGCAGGCGCCGCTTGATCTCGAGCGCGTTCTTCACCGCCTCCGAGCAGCACACACGGCTGCAGTACGGGTGCTCGGCGTCGCGGCTCTCCACGCACTGAATCATGACCACCGTGGGATTCGGCTTGGCGCCCAGCTCGGGCGGAAGAACTCCGCCGGCCAGAACCGCTTCGAGTTTGCTCTGCGTGGTCACATGCGGGTTCTGGCCGTGGAGGTACGCCGCGGTCGGCCGCTCCTGCCCGCCGGTGGCCACGATCACCACGCCGTGGCTGATGGGCTTCTCGCTCCCGGCCACGTTCAGGACGCTCTTGAAGTTGCCCACATGGCCGCCGATACTGGCCGGCGTCGAGTTCACATACACGTGGATTCCAACGTGCGACTCGACCTTCGCCACCATGCCGCCCAGGTAAGCTTGCACATCGGCCCGCTCCAAAGTGGTGTGGACGTTGCGAAGATTGCCGCCCAGGGCCGCTTCCTTTTCCACCAGGTGTACTTCGAAGCCCTGGTCGGCGATGGCCAGCGCCGCGGTCATGCCCGCCAGCCCGCCGCCGATAATCAGCGCCGATGCCGTCACCGGCAGTTGGCCGGTCGCGAGAGGCTTCAAATGGCGCGCGCGGGCGACCGCCATGGACATCAGGTCCACCGCTTTGTCGGTGGCCGCGGCGGGGTCGTCCTTATGGACCCATGAGCACTGGTCGCGGATGTTGGTCATCGCAAAGAGGTACTGGTTGAGCCCGCTCTCGCGCAGCGTCTCCTGGAAAAGAATCTCGTGAGTCCGCGGCGAACACGATGCCACCACCAGCCGGTTCAGCCGGTATTTCTGAATGGCGTCCTTGATGTGCTGCTGGTTGGTGTCCGAGCAGGTGTAGAGGCTGGCTTCGGCGTGGAACACGTTGGGCATCCTGGCCGCCCGTCCGGCCACCCGTTCCACATCGATCACGGACGCGATGTTGTGGCCGCAGTGGCAGATGAACACGCCCACCCGCGGCGATTCGTCGGCGATGTCGCGCTCCCAGGGATATTCGTGGCGCTGGATCAAATTGCCGCGCGCGGAGGCAAGCTGGTCCATGGCGCACGCCGCCGCCGCCGAGGCCTGCGCCACCGATTCCGGAATGTCCTTGGGCTCCTGGAACGCCCCGGCCACGTATATGCCGGGCTTGGATGTCGCGAGCGGAGACAGCCGCTCGGTTTGTGCGAAGCCGAACTGGTTCAGGTCGAGCCCCAGCCGCCCCGCCATTTCCCGCACACTCGCCGGAACGCGCAGCCCCACGCTGAGCACCACCAGGTCGAATTCCTGGTTCTGCTCGACGCCTGCCTGGTCGAAGTAACGAACCCGCGGCGTCTTCGTCCCGGGCATCTCCACCACGCGCGAGGGGATGGCCCGGATGAACTTCACGCCATTCTCGTCGCGGGCGCGGTTGACATAACTATCGAATTCCTTGCCGAACGCCCGCACATCCATGCAGAAAATCGAGACGTCGAGCTGCTGCCCGTGCGCATGCTCCAGGGCGACCATGGCCTCTTTAGTCGCGCTCATGCAACAGATGGACGAGCAGTAGCCGTTGCCGCGGGCGGCATCCCGGCTGCCCACGCACTGTATGAAAGCGATCTTCTTCACCTCGCCGCCATCCGAAGGCCGCTCGACATGGCCGCCGGTCGGACCCGCGGCCGAAAGCATCCGCTCGAACTGCACGCTCGAGAGCACGTTGGCATACCGCCCGTGGCCGAACTCGCCGCGCAGCGAGGCCTGGAACTCCTCGAAGCCCGGCGTGAGGATGACGCTGCCGACGCCGATCTCGTGTTCCTCCGCCTGCTGGTCGTGGCACACCGCCCCGGCCGAGCATGCCTTCACGCATTGCATGCATTCGCTGCACAGACCACAGGCCAGGCACCGCTGGGCCTCGGCCATGGCCTGCTCCGGGCTGTAGCCCAGATCGATCTCGGTGAAATCTTTGAGCCGCGCGGCCGGCGCCGCTTGCGGCATCTTGACGCGTTCCCGCTTGGGGGCGTCCGGTTTTGGATTGTCCGCAGTTTCGACCTGCGCGCCGTTGCTTTGCGCCAGCTTCGTGCCGCGCAGGTAAGCGTCGATGGCCTCGGCGCCCTGGTGGCCTTGCGCCATGGCATCCACCATGGAGGCCGGGCCCAGCACAGCATCGCCACCGGCGAATATGCCCGCGGCGGTGCACCCGCCCCAGTCGGTTCCCTGGCCGATGGTCACAATGACGGTGTCGGCCGGCAATGCGCTGGTAATCGAATCGTCGAACCGCGGGTTGAACCGCTTGTTTTCGTCGAACACGCTGGTGCAGGCGCGGAAAGCCACGCTGGCCACATCGATTTTCACCGGCCCCAGGCGGTTGTGGAAGACAACGCCTTCTTCCAGCGCCTCGGCCGCTTCCCACGCGTGCGCCGGCATTTCCGCGCGGCTCTCCAGACACGCCAGGTCCACCGACTTCACGCCCGGCATACGCAGGGCGCAGCGCGCGGCATCCATGGCCACGTCGCCGCCGCCGATTACCACGACCTTCGGTCCTATCTGCGGCGTCATTCCGCTGTTGACCTGATGCAGGAAATCGAGCCCCGCCCAAACGCCCGGCGCGTCCTCGCCCGGAATGCCCAGCGTGCGGCTGATCCACGCGCCTGGGGCGGCGAACACCGCATTGAACCCGGCGTCCAGCAGACTCTGCGGATCGGCCACCGGCGCGCTGGTTCGCGCTTCGACGCCCAGGTCGAGGATGTACTGAATCTCCTTGTCCAGAACGTCGTTGGGCAGGCGATAGCTGGGAATGCCGTAGCGCAACATGCCGCCAAGCTGCGGCTGCCGTTCGAACAGGGTGACTCCGTAGCCCAGCAGAGCCAGGTCGTTGGCTGCCGTCAGACCGGCCGGACCACCGCCCACGATGGCCACCTTCGCCTCGAACTTCGCCGCCGCCGGCCTGGCGGGCGGATACTGCTCGGGGTTGGCATGGATGTAGTCGGCGGCGAAGCGCTTGAGGTCGCGGACACTCACCGCTTCGTCGATTTCGGCGCGGTTGCACTTATCCTGGCAGGGATGCTGGCACACCCGCCCGCAAGCGGCCGGAAGCGGGCACCGCTCGCGGATCAACTCGTATGCCTCCGCAAACTTGCCGGCGCCAATCAGCGCCACGTAACCTTGCGCGTTTACGCCGGCCGGGCACGACGTCTTGCACGGCGCGCGCCCCGCGGCCTTCGAGATCCCGAAGACGTTGGGGATGGCCTGCGGGTACGGGCGGAAGATCGCCTTGCGCGTGCCCAGGCGGCGGTCGAACTCGCTCGGCAGGCTGACCGGACAGGCCTCCGTGCAGTCGCCGCAGGCGTTGCACTTGTCCAGGTCCACGTAGCGCGGATTCTGGCGAATTCTGACCTTGAAGTTGCCCGGCTCGCCGGAGATTCCCTGGACGTCCGCCAGCGTCACGATCTCGATGTTCTTGTTGCGGGCGCACTCCACCAGCTTGGGCGAGAGGATGCACATGGCACAGTCGCCGGTGGGGAAGGTCTTGTCGAGCTGCGCCATGCGCCCGCCGATAGCCGGCGAGGAATCCAGCAGGTAGACCTTGAAGCCGCTCTCAGCCAGGTCCAGAGAGGCCTGGATGCCCGTGATGCCGGCCCCGCAGACCAGCACGGCGCCGATGGCCTCGGGTGGGTTCGGTGAACTATCCTTATGTTCCATCATGGTCGCTTTTCAGGGCAGGCGGAACCGCCTGCCCCACCTCTGAGAATGCAGAACTTGTTGTGGTGGCGCAGGCGGNNGCAGGCGGTTCCGCCTGCGTAGCGGTCGCGCATCAACATCCGATTCCTCTCGCCGCCAGCAGCTCTTGCGGCTCCACAACCAGGCTGCGTAAGGAAAGCTCGTCCCCCGGGCAGCCCATTGCCAGACCCAGCAACTGCGTGAAATAAAACACCGGCAGGTTGTACCGGCGGCCGAAGCGGGCCTCAATGTCCTTCTGCCGCAGATCCAGATTCAGTTGGCACAACGGGCACGCGGTGGCGATGCAGTCGGCCCCGGCGGCTTTGGCCATCGCCAGGATTTCGTTGCTCAACTCCAGCACGATGCTGGCGTCGGTGATGGAGAAGCTCGCCCCGCAGCACTCGGTCTTGTGCGGCCATTCGAGCGGCGTGGCGCCGGCCGTCTCCATCAGCCGGTCCATGAGAGTGGGGTTCTCGGCGTCGTCGAAGTTGGTGATCTCGGGCGGGCGCGTGAGCAGGCAGCCGTAGTAGCAGGCCACCTTCAGCCCCGCCAGTGGGCGCCGGATGGTTTGCGCGATGCGCGCGAGGCCGATCTCGCGGCAGAGAATCTCCAGCAGGTGGCGCACCGGCGTGAGGCCGTCGTAATCGCCGCCCACCACCCGCGCCACGCGGGCGCGCACCGCCGCGTCTCCGGCGATATGATGGTTGGCCATTTTGAGCCGGCTGTAACACGCCGCGCAAGCGACCGCCACCGTGGCGCCGCTGGCATTGGCGAGGCTCTTAGCGGGCAGCGCGTCGGCCAGCAGAGGATCGGTCGAGTGGGCCGCCGTCGAGCCGCAACAGATCCAATCCTTCAACTCGGGCAGTTCCAGACCCAGCTTGGCCGCCACCGCCAGCGTCGAACGGTGGAAGTCCTTGGCCGTGCCATCCAGAGAGCAGCCCGGAAAAAATACGTAACTCACTGGTCGCCTCCCTGAGCGGCCCGGCGGAACATCGCCTTGCGCCCGGCCTTCCCGCCGACCCGCGTTCCCACTAGCGGCAGCTTGCCCTTCAGCAGCATCGCCGGGGCTTTGCCGATGTCTTCGAACAACCGCCTGGTGCGCAGCTTGAACCGCACCATGAGACCCATCTCGTAGATCCGCCCGCGCCGCCGCACGGTGTCGAGGAAGATATCATTGAAGGCCGGCACGGCCGTTCCCGCTGAGACCTTCCGCGCCGCCCGGCTCATGGCCCGCAGTGCGTCGTTCATCGCCGCCGGATCCACTTGCTGCGGGCACCGCGTCGAGCAGGTCTGGCACGAGGTGCACTCCCAGATGAAGCGGCTCGCGAGCACCGCCTCCCGCTGGTCCAGTTGCACCATGCGGACCACCTCGTGCGGCTTGAGGTCGGCTCGTACTGCCACCGGGCACCCGCTCGAACACTTGGCGCACTGGAAGCAGCTCATGGGCGACGCCCCGCTGCGCGCGTTCACCTCGCCAGCCATCCCGCCCACTTCTTCGATTTCGATGGTTGCCGCTATCGCAGTGCTCATTTCTTCTTCTCCGAACCGATGTGTTCGTTTGTGGGGCAGCTTGGTAAGCTGCGCGCCGGTTGTCTACCNNGTCCCCCTGGACCCGCTCTTCGCTCGATGAATCAAGTGCTTGCCACAGACGAAGAGCCGGCCAGGGGGCCGGCTGCGGACGAGGGCGTCCGCCCCACAATTTATGCAGGTGTTCGGTTACGGGAAAAACGAGCGGCATTGGGTTGCCAACCAGCCGCAGGCTACCAGCCTGCCCCACAACGGTTCTGGTCGCCCCGCTCATTTCTTCTTCTCCGAGCCGGCCAGCACCGAGAGCTTCACCGCGCTGACCTTGCGGTAGACATCCTGCGGTGTCCGCAGCTCGCCATCCACGGTGAGCAGATCCGCTATCCGGACGCCGAACAGCCGCTCGTTCTCTTCCAGGTACGGGCGGATCACCCGCCAGTCCTTGTCGCCGAGCGGCGAGAACACTCCGCCGTTGAGCTGGCGCTCGACCACCTTGTGCCGCGGGTCGCGGATATAAATCGCCCCGCCGCTGGCAAGCGAGAACAGGTTTGCGCCGGGGTAGGGCGATTCCAGAGCAGCCATGCGGCCCTCGGCGTCGAATGCGATGCCGTTCAGCACCACGAAGCCGCCGCCCGCCAGCGGATCTCCGGCCATGAACGATTCCGCCAGAAAATCCAGGCACGTGCCGTTGATCACCACCCTCGGGCGCCCCACCGCGTTGATCAGCGGCCGGCCCGCCGCGTTGCCCAGCACGTACACCTCGCCGCCCTTGGCCCCGTACATAAACGTCTGCCCCACGTCGCCGTAGATGACCAGCTTGCCGCGCTTGGCTATTTGAGCCACCTGGTCCTGCGCGTTGCCGTGGATGTGGATCTCGAGGCCGTCCATGCCACTGGCCGTGTAATCGCCGTTCGAGCCATAAAGATCGAGGCGCACGCCGTCCGTGGCCGGGCCCAGGCCCGCGCCGTGGAACCGCTGCCCGCGCAGCCGGTAGACCGCAAACCGCTTCCAGCCCGCCTTGTGAGCGTGGTCGAGCAGCACGGCGTCGCAATCGTCGCCCTCCGGCGGGAAGCCCTGAGAATCGACGATCAGCAGCTCCTCGCCCGGCTGCGGGGCGGCCACGCGATCGCGCGTGGTGTAGGTCACCCGCCGCCAGAAGCGCGCCGCGGGTTCTCCGAAGAGCGGCGCCGCATCGAATAGCCGCTCGAGCGCCTGCTCGATCACCTGGATGACGGTGGCGCGGCGCTTGTCGCCGGTCGCGAACCGCCGGTCGTGCAGCATGGTCAGCAGCTCGATGGCCGCGGCGCGCGATTTGGCGTTGTCCGCCGCTTGAATCACCGCCTGACAGAACCGCTGCATCTCGTCCGCCGGCCACGCCGGCAGATCGCGCATGTAGGCAAACAGGCTCGCCACGTCGCCGTCATGCAGCTTCTCCCGAATGCCATCGGACGATGCATCGTGGCGGATCTCGACGGTCCCCTGGTCGCACCGCACCGTCCCGCCTTCGAGCTTCACCTCGCGGCCGAACTTGTCGGTGCAGGCCAGCCGCTTGGCGCCGTTGCCGTCCGGCGCCACGGTGAAGATGAAAGCGCCGCCGTCGCTCGACGAGCCGCCGCGCGCGTTCCAATACTTGTCCGCCACGGGGCAGAACCGCGGGTCCTCTTTTGCCAGGCTCCGCAGCGTGGCGTCGATGGCCTGCTTCTCCGAGCAGATCAGGCCGATCTGCACTTCGCCGCTACCCGAAAGCGCGAAGACTTGCGGCCGCAGCATGGCCGTGTCCGTGATGCCCAGCAGTTGGAACCGGTTCTCGCGGCTGCGCGCGATGATGAAGAACCACGGGCCATCCGGAGAGGCGTGAATGTGCGTTGCCTGGATCTGCCGGTAGATGATTTGCTTCTCCGGCGGCAACTGGTCGAAATCCAGCTCGGTGGTGGGCGCCAGCGCCTCGATGATGTACTCCAGCGGGTATTGGTACACGCGGTCCCACAGGTCGAAAAGCTGCACCGATACCTCGGTGTCGGTGAGGAACTGCTGGCGGATGTTGCGCTGCCGCAGATACTCGCATACGGAGTGGTAGTTGGCGAAATCGCCGTTGTGCACCAGGGCTTCGTTCAAACCCACGAACGGGTGCGCGCCGCCGGGATGCCACACGCGCCCCTTGGTGGGGTAACGCTGGTGGGCGATCCACACGTGAGCCTTGAAATCCTGAAGCTGGTAATACTCGACGTTCTGCTCGGCGTAACCCACCATCTTGAAGACCAGCAGGTTGCGCCCATGCGAGAGGACGAATGCCCGCTTCTCGCCCAGCGACGCGTAGAACGCTTCGTTGAGCTGGTAGGAATTCCGCCACACGAACTCGTCTTCGAGTGTGCGCGGCGAAAGCCCCGCAATTCCCGCCGACGCCGCAAAGGCAGCCACCGCCTCCGGCTTCGCCCGGACAACGTAGCGGTGTACGTCCGGCGGCCTCACCTCCAGCCCCGGGATGTCGCGATAGTCTTCGATGTGCGCCTGCCGCGTGGAAACGGCGATGTCGAAGTTGGGCAGGATGAACTGCCGTTCGAGCTCGGCGTGGCACTCTGCGTCGAGCAGCGCGATTTGCAGCAGGTAATGGCTCTCCAGCATCTCCCCGGAAATGCCCAGTTGCTCCGGGACCAGGCCCACCGCCGCGATGCCGCCCCCCTTCCCGTTGCCGCGGTTCTGCATCTGAATGGAAGGCTCGTAGATGAATCGCCCTCCAACCGGCACCGTGCAGGCGAACCCCGTGACCCCGCAACCGCCTTCCTCGGCCGGCTCGGAGGCGATCGGCCGCTCGTCCACCGGGTAGATCTGCGACCGGCTGGCCAATAGTCGTTCGGCAAACTCGCTCATTGCGACACCTCCTCGGCCGGTTCTTCGCTCAAGTAGCACAGCACATCGCTGCGCCCGCGCAACTCGCGAATCGACGACATTCCCAGCCGCGCCAGCACCTCCACCATCTGCTCGTGCCAGGCGTTGTGCATATTGATAAGCCGCTGTGTGGCCCACTCCACGCTCATCTGCTGGATCAGCTCCGGGTCGGTCGAGGCAATGCCGCGCGGGCAGCCCCGGCCGCTTTCGCAACAAGCGCATCGCACACAGCCCAGCGCCACCATCTCGGCCGTGCCAATCACCACCCCATCGGCGCCCAGCGCGATAGCCTTCAATACGTCGAACACGGTGCGTATGCCGCCCGAGGCAATGAGCGTGATCTTTTCGCGAATGCCCTCCGCGACCAGGAACTTGTGCACCTTGGGAATCGCGAACTCGATGGGCAGGGCAATGTTCTTCTTGGCAATGTCCGGAGCCGCGCCGGTGCCGCCATAGCTGCCGTCCAGGTGAATGATGTGCGCTCCCGCGTAGTAGCTGCCCACCGCCACCATGTCCACGTCGGTAGGCGTCGAGACCTTCACGCTCACCAGGCAGGTGGGGTTCACTTCCTTGATCCAATCCAAGTGCTTCTTGTGGTCCTCCACGCTGTATACGCTGTGGAAGGGGAACGGGCTGAACAGGGCGTTGCCCGCCACCGCCTCGCGCATGCGGGCCACGGCGGGCGTGTTCTTGTCGCCCAGCAGGTGCCCGCCCAGCCCCGGCTTGGCGCCCTGCGCGTACTTGAACTCCACAATCCGCACGCGTTGGATGGTATCCTCGCGCACCCCGAAAAGCCCCGTGGCCACTTGCGTGATCACGTGGTCGTCGTAGGGCATCAGGCGATCCGGGTATCCGCCCTCGCCGGTGCACGTGAAGCTGTTCCACGCCACCGCCGCCCGGGCTTTGGCCAGAATGGTGTGGATGCTCACCGACCCGAAGCTCATGCCGCCGCCGTAAACCGGGATGTCGATATGCGCCTGCGGACGGCCGTCGTTGCGGTGGTTCAGATCGAGGCTGGTGTCGATGTCGTCGGCCGTTGAGGCCGCCACCGGCTCCTCCAACCCGGGCACCTCGAACTTGAACCTCATGCTGTCGAACCCGCCGCCCGACGCCCCCTGCCGGGATTCCAGATGTGCCGGCGCCTTGTGCCCCGTGGCCGCCTGGTGCCAGTTCGACAGGATCAAATCGCTCGACCATCGCGGGTCGCCCATGCACTCGGCACTGGGGTTTCGCCGCATTGTGAGAGCCTGCTGCCGGCATTGCGCGATGCACGATTCGGGGCTCTCCGCGCACTCCGGGCCGATGCACCGGTGATCTTGCGGACGCAGCGTGAACGCGTACCCCGCGGGCTTGACGTGCACGCCGTACGTGCACACTTCGACACACCGGCCGCACGAGACGCACGCCGCCGAGCGGTCGATCTTGTACTTGCCCAGGGCATTGCGGTAGCGATCAGGCGCGGGACGGACCTCGCGGACGACGGTTTCCTGGGGCCAGTCGCTGGTTGTCGTCATGCGCTCACCCGGTCCCGGGAGACACGGCACAGGTCGCCGAACGCCTCCTTCTCAATGTCTTCCAAAAACATGGCGCGCCCCACCTCACCGCGCAGGCGGCGGACCTCGCGGATTCCCATCGCCCCCAGCACTTCGATCAACTGGCTGTGCCAGGCGCCCATCAGGTTCACGATCCGCTGCGCGGCGTAATCGCCGCCGGCCGAGCCGATCCCGGCCGGGCACGAATCGCACGAAGCGCCCGTGCCGCCCGCGTGCCGGCACACCCGGCATCCCAGAGCCACCAGCAACGCCGTATCCACCCCCACCAGGTCGGCCCCGCAGATGATCGCCTTCGCCATGTGCTCGGCCAGGGCGATGCCGCCGGAGACAATGAGAGTCACCTCGTCGCGTATGCCTTCCTTCACCAGCCGCCCGTGCACTTCCCTCAGAGCGTCCTTGATATGCCGGCCGGGACGCCCGCTCTCGAGCCGCTCGCGCCCGTGCAAATCGGCGCACAGATGGAAAACCTTGATGCGCGCGCCGGCCAGCTCGAGAATGCGGCCGGCCGCCGCCGGACCCAGCGGCATGCGCACCGAGAGAATCACATCCGGGTTGACGGCCAGCGCCTGGCCGGCCAGGTCCGCCACTTCCGGGCCATCCTCCACTTGGGCCATGCGCACAGCTTTGAGAATCTCATGGCTCTTGGCGATGTCGTCTCTTGCGAGCAGCGGCACGACGAAAGGCTCGGGCGTGGCCTCGGCGGCCGGCATCACGGCCAGAGTCTTGAGATTCTTGGCCGCCGCGGCGCGCGCTTTCGCCAGATCGCCGCCGGCACCGGCACCCTTGATCGTCCAGGCGGGCATGTCCAGGATCGCCGGAAGCTGGATCTCGAGCAATCGCGCGGGCGGCGTCAGCATCCGCCCATCGGGCGTGAACCGCAGCCGCAGCGGCTTCCACCCGATATCCACGCTGGTCGAAATGTACTCGCGCCCGTGAATCCCGTCGCGCGTGGGCCGCACGATCTCCGACATGTCGGTCCAGATGGAGTCGAAGCCCGGCCCGTGAAATCGCCCGCGGTAGCCGGCGCCCGAGACGGGAATCTTGCCGGAATCCGACTGGTTCCAGGTGGTCAAGAGGATGTCCGGCTTCCAGTACTCGTCCCCCAGGTCCAGGAATTCCGGGTTCACCGAGACGCTCAGCAGCCCCTTGGTGCAGCCCTGAACGCAGGAGAGGCAGGCCTTGCATTCGTCCCATGTTTCGACCGGCGCCAGCGGGTCGCGATTGTAGGCCGCTTCGTGCCGGTAAACGTCGTAGAGGCAACGGAGCTTGACGCAATTGGTGCAGCGCGAGCAGTCCTCCCGCCAATCGACGTTCCCGAACTTGCCCACGCGACGGAACCGCGCCGGCGTCGGAACAGTGTGTATGTGGTAACGGTCGGGCATACCAGGCCTCGTCTAAACCAATCCCGCTTCTTCGATCACCTTGGCGGCCAGCGCTTCGCACCCGCCGCTCAGAATGTGAATGCCGCGGACGCCGGGGATTCGCTTGAGCTCGGCAGCCATCTTCGCCGCGATGGCGACGTCCTCGCTCGGCTGCACGCTGGCGATAATCGCCGCCTTCTGGTCCAGCCCCGCCTCCCGGACGGCATCCATCCACCGCGTGAAGCCGGCCAGGTCGGCGACCGCCTGCGTCAGTAGAAAATCCGCCCCCGCCGCGATCTTCTTGCGGAGGCGCAGAAGGTTCAATTCCATCGGTTGCTGATACGGGTGGGCCGCCGCGCCGACCAGAAACTCCGGCCGTGGATCGATGGCGCGCCCGTTGAACCCCTGGCCCTCGATCATCATCTTCTTAAGGGCCTGGGTGAACTGGATCGAGTCGATATCGTAAACGCCGGCCGCCTGCGGGCAGATTCCCAAGGACTGGTGGTCGCCCGTAAGGCAGAACACGGTCGCAATGCCCAAGGCCGCCGCGCCCAGCGCGTCGTTCTCCAGCGCGATGCGGTTGCGGTCGCGGGTCGCCATGGAGAGCACGGCAGGCCGGCCCTCCGCCGCCAGAATCGCGGCGCACGCCAGGGCCGAACCGCCGATCTGGCCGCAATTATCCGCCACCACCACCGCGTCCAAACGGGCGGGCAGCAGGGCCGACAACTTCTTCACCGCGCCGGCTTCGCCGCTCAATGGCGGCAGGCACTCGGCCGTGACCGCCAGCCGGCCGGAGCTCAGCGTCTGGCCAAGTCTACTCTTCGTTGTCGTCATAGCTGATATCCACTTCCTGGCAGGTTTCTTCGCCGTGTCCGGCCGCGGCATCTCTCTGCAAAGGGTTGGGGGGCAATGTCGCGAGGGCCTCAATAACCTGGTCGCGGATGGCGGCTGCCTGGGCGTTCAGCGCCTCCGGAGCGCAAGCCGGCGCGGGCCTTCCGGCGGCCAGCGCCATGTCCTCCGCTGCCGTGCCCGGCAGATGGAAGAGCATCAGACGCTCGCCGCCCAGCCCGATCGAATTGAGAATCGAGCGGAGGTAGTCCGCCCGGCGCGCGCAGCGTTTGCTGCCCTCCAGATAGTGGCAGTTGTCCTCCTCGCAGGCGACCATCGCAACCACGTCGGACTCCGACTCGAACGCCTTCAGCACATGCTCCGGCTGAAGCCGCCCCGTGCAGGCCACCAGGATTTCCCGTACCGGCCAGGGCCATCCGAACTCCGGGACGACCGGCCGCGGCCGCCCCGCCGAGGTGAGAGCCTGCCCCGGACGGGCGCAATTGGCGCACACGAAGACCGTGATGGGCATTACCCCACCCTGCGGTGGTGCACCGATAGTTGCAACGTCCTGATTCATAAGGAGATCTCTCGACGGGGAGAGCGAGTGAGCAGTATAACAGAATTTAAGTTATTTGGATATTATTATTCGAAAGTATAATCTTGGCTTATAATAGACCGGGAGTGTGACGCCAGTACCTGCACGAAGCCGAACGTCTGTTGGTGAGCTGCCCGGAATCCAACCGGGAAATCCCCGCCATTCCGTGGCGCGAAGAGAAAATGATGGTGGCCGCCGCGCCCTCGCATCCCTTGGCGGGCAGAGAGACCCTGGGCCTGGCCGACCTGGCCCGGCAGCACTTCGTGGCGTTCGACGACGAGCTGGAAGGACTTGCCCAGAATGGCTACGGGTTCGTGCTCTTGAAGGTCGATTATGACCGGAAATCCCAGGAGCAGCGCCTTGCAGAGTTTTTCAACGAGATTATTAGTGAAGAAGAGGACGAATGGCGTTTAGTGCGCCTCGATTCGATAAAGGGACTGAGTTCGGATCTGGACTTCCAGGCTGTCCGTGGTAGGATCATCCCACACGTTATATCCGCCGGGCGTGAGCGTTTGCCGCTTCTCAGCGTCATTGTCGGGCCGGCCACGGCGGCTAACGGCGCTGATCGTTCGGTCAGGCAGGCCCTACGGAAGTTCGGCTATCCCCAGACAATCGAAGTAAACCTGTCAGAGGTGTCTTATAGGCCCTGAGTCTATTTTGTGCGCTTTGCGTTGCGCGTGGCAACGGCGACGGTGGAAGCCTGCTTCGCGCGGGCGGCGCGTTCCTCCGCCGTCGCCGCCAGGACGGCCGAATCATTGCCCGGTGGCGATCCCTATCAAGGGCTGCACGCTGCTCACTACCGACGGCACCATCGAACTGATTGCAGTATACTCCACTGGAGTATACTGAGGTGTGCACACCGTCGTGGAGACGCGGGCATTTCTCAGCGATGCACGGTCGTTGGGACTGCCCGACGCGGAGCGACTTGCCATCGTGACGTGGATTGCGGCCAACCCGGCGGCCGGCGACGTGATCGAAGGAACGGGCGGTGCACGTAAGGTGCGGTTCGCCGGTAAAGGCAAGGGAAAGAGTGGCGGCTACCGGGTCATACCTGGGGGATGTGGTGATGGCCTACAGGCCTCGAAGGAAGTCGAGATGAAGAAGAGAAAACCAACCGCGGGCCAACGAATGATCGAGAGCGCCAGACAAGCGCTCGCTTTCGCCAAGGGCACGGAAAACCACGGCTGTGAGGTGCACGTCCCAGATGACATCGATGTCAAGGCGATCAGGGAGAAGATCTGCCTTTCCCAAGGCGAGTTTGCCAAGTTATTCGGTTTGAGCAAACGAACCTTGGAACATTGGGAGCATGGGCGGCGAGTCCCCTCCGGCCCCGCTCGGGCCTTCCTGACAGTTATCGCACGTGAACCGGACGCGGTTCGGCGTGCGCTGCTTGCCTGAAGCCTGGCCTCGGAGTCGCGCCAGAGCGGCGTCAGCTCAACTCGTACTATTTTTCCAGCTCGCGCCGGTTGCCAAGGTTGATGTAAACGGGCTGGTTGGGATTGGTATACATCAGTTTGCCGTCAATGACCTTGAGCTCGACGACGTTGATGGCCGCGCCGCCTCGCCCGCCGCGGCCCGGGACGGTCGCAGTGGCGGGCGCGGTAAGTGCACCAGGCGTGCCGCCGGGCTGAGTGGCCGTCGGGATGCTTGCCCAGTTGATGTTGGCACTGCGGCCGTATTGGCCGCCGAAGTAGAACCACCAGGCGCGATCCCCGTTGATGACGACGTCACCGTGGTTGCCGATGAGCACGCCGTCCTGCGCCTTCCAATGCGTGCAATCGTCGGACGACCAGACGCCCTGCCCCGACCATGTGTCGGCAATCAGCCAATACTTGCCTTGCCAATGAATGCACTTGGGCCCCTCGCCATTGCGGTCGTTGACGGCGTTCCCCTTGGTTTCCCACTGGTACAGACCGGGGCTGTCGGCATAGNNGTTCCCCTTGGCTTCCCACTTGTAGAGGTCGGGGCTGTCGGCATAGGAGAGGGCCATAGGCTTCTCCTCATCCTTGTAGAACATCCGCCAGTTCCCATCCGGCAGTTGGATCACGCAAGGATCGATGACCTTGCCCGACTTGAGATCGACTTTGCCGACTGTGTCCCATTTGATGCCGTCCTTACTGGTGAGGTGGACGATTTCGCGGGGGTGGTTCCAGTCGGTGAAGATGCCCGGGACATAGGAGAGGTACATGTGGTACATGTCCGCAACCCAGATGACTTCAGGGGCCCAGTAGGTGTAGTCGGTGGGGTGCTGGTCCTGGCCATAGGTGATGCCGGCGGTGCCGAGGTATTTCCAGGTGGCGCCATTGTCGTCGGAGGTGGCGATGCCGATCTTGGTGCCATGGATCAGGGCTATGCCGCCACCGCGGCGCTGCGTGTAGTACATGAACCATTTCCTGGTTTCGGCGTTATAGGTGAAAACGGGGTCGGTGGGGTGGTCGAAGGGAGGGTCGCGATAGAGCGGACGCGCCGCCAGTTTACCCGGAGAGACAGCCGGCGTGGCCGGCGCCTGCGCAGGCATCCACCGGCTGGAAAGCAGGCAGAACAGCGCGGCACAGAGGGCTCTTTTCGACGACATAGTCGACCTCCGAAGCGGGCGCCGCCGCCGGCGCTTCGCCCAATCTTTCTACAGCCCGAACTCAGGCGGTCATCTCGGCGGCAACGGCCGGTTCCCAACGAAACGATGTCTGGCGCGCTTCGACCGCGCCCAGCCCGCCCGGCAGGTGAAAGCCCGCGAACAGACACCGGTCGGCTACAGCCCGCTCCAGCAACTGCTTGCGCGTGCGCACCGTTTCCGCGGGCGACAGATCGAAGGCGGAGACCCAATCCGGATGTTCGAATTGCGCCGGATGAATCATGGCGTCACCGACGTAGAGCAGTTGCTGCCTGCCCGAAGAAACCAGCACGGCGGCATGGCCGGGTGTGTGGCCCGGCGCGGGAAACACCAGTATGCCCGCCGCGATTTCCGCCGGCCGATCGAGCAGGCGCAGGCGGTCCCTCGCGGGCGCCACGTGATCCCGAACGGAGGCCGCCATCACCACCTCCAGCGGCCCGAGGCCGTAAATCTCGGAGGCCTCGAGCCGGGCCTGAGTCTCGGCGGACATCCAGAACTCGAACTCCTTCCGCATCATGACCACTGCCGCATTCGGAAACATCTGCAATCCTGCGATATGGTCCGGATGCGCGTGGGAAAGGACCACCGCATGGACATCTTCCGGCAAGAAGCCCGTCGCAGCCAGACTTTCCGGCAGCTTTCCCGTGTTGGGGCCGAGTGCGCCCGCGCCCGTGTCGATCAGAATTCGCGTCGAGCCGGTATCGACGAGCACCGCTATATAGGGGGCAGTCATTTCCTCGGGCGGCTCGCCCTCGGGCGGCAGGACAGTCCATCCGGGGTAGGTCAATTCGCCGTCGGCCAGAGTCCAGCAGTCATAGTCGCCGATGCAAAACCTCTCAGCGCCTTTCATTAGATCCTCCCCGCTGTGGCTGCATATCACAGCGTACTCTCGGAATGAGTTTCGGACAAGCGGGGCTTGGCTCGTGCCCCGCCACCCGTCGTCGCGGAACCGATCATGACCCGTTTCTCACTTCGCAGGGCCGATTGCGATGCAGGTGCCGGCCTCATCGTCTCCCCACTCGTCGTTTCCACTAAACCCAGTCTCGAAGCAGGTCATTCCGTGCGGGATCAGGTCCTTGAAGTCGAACGTTACCCCATTCAATTTGAAGGGTTTGCTCGACAACAGCACCGCCGAGTTAGTCATACCGCCCGACATTCCGCCATCGGTGCTCTGGAAGATTCCCGCTTGCCTGGTAAACGTGGCCACGGGTTGCCCCCAGGTGCTCCGGTCAGTCAAGTCCTTCCACTTACGAAGCTGGGGCCTGTCGCTGAAATAGATGGTGGCCGATCCGGTGGGAACCAACTGGAGCGTAAACAACCCATTGGAGGACGGCGCCAGCGAGTACGACGTTTGGGGTAAGGCTTCGAATTCCGACACCCAGATGAGGTAAGCATGTTCCTTGTCGGTGGCCGGGACACGCCCATCGAACTCGAACAAGAACTCCATGTTGAGATCCCCAACAAGCAGGGGGTACCAGATGCAAATTCCACCCGTATCCGAGGTATAAGCCGACCCACCCGTAAAGGCCAGGACCATCTGCCCAGCGCCAGCGGGGTCGGCGGCCTGCATGGAGGCGAATGACCCCAGGAGCAGAATTCCCAGCAGTGCGATCGTTGCGAGTTTCATACAATCTCCTTTTGCGTTTTGAGTTGGTAGCGATCAGGTTGCGTTTCGCCGGAGCGGGAAGCCTTCGCGGCGAAGAAGCTGTTACCTGCCGCTCACAGAATGGGGCATGCATGCCTCTCGCAGCAAGAGTTCACGCGTGAGCGAGGGGTGAACGTTCACGTGAAGGCCGGGGTGTCGGTGAGCAAGCCCCGGGCGCGCAGCGCATCGAATAAAGGCTCGACCGGGGCGAATACCACAAAGCCGGCGCGCTGCTCATATGCCGTTTCGAGGTCGCGAATGGCTGCGTCCCAATCGCCCAGCGCTGTAGCCACAACAGCGCGTTCGTGGGCGGTGACGGCGCCACGCGCCTCCAGCCGGCGCAATTCTCCCAATACCTCTTGCGCGCCTTCCGGGTTTCCGCTCGATGCATAGGCGAACCCGAGAGTGCCGAGCAGATGGGGCAGAAAGGAGACCCCGTCTAACTGCTCGCGTACTTTCAGACAGGTGTCTACCGACTCCCGATACCTGCCCTGGGCCGCATACGCCCTCGCGAGCAGAATGTAGTCCCGGTGGAATCCGGGATTGAGCGCGATGTTCTTCCGGCACTGCTCGACGGCGTCGTCAAAGCGCCGGTTCCAGTACAGAACGAACCCGACATCGTTCGCGATGGGCGCCGAGAGCGGGTCCAGCCGTTCCGCTTCCCGGATTTCGTCGAGCGCCTGGTTCATTCTTTGCATGGGGATCAGGCCGTCGCAGGCATACCAGTGGTGGGCCGTGGCGTAAGCGGGATCCGATTCCAGCGCCTTGCGCCAGTGCTCTTCGGCGGATTCGAACTGGCGATCGTACAGGGCAGTTACGGCTGCCAGAGCCGACCATGCCGAGGCCAGGCCTGGGTCCAGGGCGACCGCCTTCAAGGCCGCCTCCCGCGCCTGGGGCATGCAGACGTGCGGCAGCGCCAGGCCATGCATGTTCATGAGCACATGACACTCGGCGATTCCAGACCAAGCCTTGGCCGCGCCGCGGTCGCGCACGGTGGCGGCGGTGTACAGTTCCAGCGCCCGCCGGAATCCGGTTTCGGAGCGTTGGTTCCAGGCGTGGCGCGCCTGGAGGTAGAGCATGGCGCCCTCGGCATCCGTGGCCGAAACCCGCGGCGGGGTTCCGGAACTCAGCGCGGACGCGATGGAAGCCGCAATTTCCGCCTCCAGCTCGAGCACATCGTGCGATGTCCGGTCGTACCGGGAAGCCCAGATCTCGCAGCCGTCGGCGGTGGAGAGCAGCCGGATTGTGATGCGATAGCGATCGCCGGCGTTGCGCACGGCGCCCTCGATCAGCAGATCGGCGCCGAGCCGCCGGCCGATCTCGCGGACATCCTCCTGCACGCCCTTGAATTGGAAGCTCGAAGTGCGCGCGACCACGCGCAAACCTTCAGAGCGGGCCAGGAGATCGATCAGTTCTTCGGCCAAACCATCGCAGAAGTAGCCGGCTGCGTTGTCGGTAGTGAGATTCATCAACGGCAGGACGGCGACCGTCCTCTGCGATTTTTTGACTGCCTCGTGCGCGGCTGTGAAAGCCGGCAGGTAGCTGCCCGGCCGGTACACGATCCGGCAGGATTCGGCGCTGCCCTCGGCTGCGTAGTAAGCCGCCAATCGCTCCCGCAGCTTTCGCGCCTGTACGCGGACGATGGTATCCTGGCGCGGGTCGAACGACTCGGCGCGGCCCAGCGCCTCGACGCCAAGCGTGTACTCTTTCAGGCTGTCGCCTCTGCCGGCCAGAGCCGCTTCGACCGTATACCGAAGCAGCCGGCGAAGGGATTCNNATCACCCATGGCATATACTGTAGCACCGCGCCAGCGCGCAGCCACCGCACGCGTGAGTCTGGAATAATATGCACACCGGCGCCGCTCGGGGTGATATTGTAGTGGCAACGCGCAGCGCCAGTTGGGCGGATGAGTTCTCCGGCGGCGATACGATCAGCCGCGGTGCCAATGAAGAAGCTTCCACGAAAGGGCGGTAGCCGTTCCAGCCAGGATCGGCGGCAGCCCCGTTTCTCGCGGGAGCTTTCCGTGCTTTACGAAGACGATGCCGTGGTGGTCCTCGATAAACCCGCCGGACTTCCGGCTGTGCCTGTCAAGGGCTCCGATACTCCGTCCGCTTGGTCTCTTCTCTCCGCCAGACTCAGACTGAAGGGACAACGAGCCTTTGTCGTACATCGCATCGATCGTTTTACGTCCGGGGTTTTGCTTTTTGCGAAAACTGAGCCGGATCGCGACACACTCGTCCGGCAGTTTCTCGGCCATACTCCCACGAGGCAGTATCTCGCGGTAGTTCGCGGGCGTCCCGGCGCCAGGGAAGGGACGCTCGTTCACTACTTTCGACGTCAAGGAATGTTTCAAACGTTGCGCACCGAGGGCGACTCCAAAGCGGCTCGTGCGGAACTTCGATATTCCGTCGAACGCCCGCTTCGGGGCGCTTCGCTCGTCCGAGTTGCGTTGGTGACGGGATTGCAAAATCAGATCCGAGTGCAGTTTTCAGCGATCGGCCACCCGGTCGTCGGTGACAGAAAATACAACCTGGCGGAATCGTCGGAGCGGCGGATTGCTCGCGTTGCTCTTCATGCAGCGCATCTTCAGTTCATTCATCCACGCTCGGGAGAGAGCGTCTCGATTGACTGCGAACTACCCCCGGATTTTCAGTCTCTGCTGCAGGCATTATCGCTACCAGCCCGCCGCTTTTGAAAAGATGTTTTCGCCGCCGTCTGGCTGACGGTCATCGGGTCGAGGTGAACTCGTAGGTACCGGATTTCAACTTGTAGACAGCCCTGCCGTCCTTATACCCGACAAAGGCCACGCCTTTCGCTGCGCCGGCATCCTTTCCGCTTTCCTTCACGGTCTTTGACTCGCCCACCGGCAAATAGAGCGTGGCCATCGTGTTGGCGGGAACGGTAGCGCGGTAGGTAAAGGTCCTGCCGTCCACCTTCCACGTGCTGGCGATGCGGCCGTACATCGAGTCGTAATAGCCCTCCGCCGACGTCATGACTCCCGTCGGATCGGGCTCGGGCCGCAGGATGAACTTCTGGAACCCCGGCTCATCCCGCTGGATGCCGAGCGAATACTGCCGCGTCTGCCTGCCGGATGCCGCCGAGCAGCAGGAACGCCAAAATCAGGATTCGTTTCATGGATGATGACCCTCAATAGTCCGCTTGATGGACGAGCCCGTGGTTCAACGGCCGTAGGTCAGTCCGAAGCCGAATTTGAACAAAGGATCGTCGCTATCGAACGGTACGTCGGCTGCCTGCGCCATTACCGATGGCATGTCGCTGGGCAGGTCGAATGGTAATTTTCCGGTGGGCTTGGCTTTTCCGAATACCACGTCCAGCAGCGCCGCGTCGCTGGCCCCGAATGCGCCCAATACGCCCGCCACGCTGTCGATGAACTCGGTCAGGATGACCGGCTTGTCCATGTTCACGATCACCACGGCCGGAGTGCCAGTCGCCGCCACCTTGCGGATGCCGTCCAGCACCGTCCAGTTCGCCGCGTTCCCGTAGGCCAGCGTGATGCCGTAGGTGGGGAGTGGCGGCGGGGATGCCGGAGCAGCTCCGCCGCGTCCGCCTCCGCCCGCGAAGGCGCCGCCGTAGGGGTAGGTAGTCGCGGGGCTGGCCACCCGCAGAATGGCGAGGTCGGCGCCCCGGGGGTCGTCCACCACGGTGCCGAACTGCGCCGCCGTCTCGCGGGCGATCCCTTCCACGTAGATCTTCTTCCCCGCGGCGGCCGGGAGCACGCCGTTGGCGTTCTTCAACAACACCGTGGACCGCACCTGCGCGGCATATCCGGCGGCCAGGAACCTCTCGCTCGCCACCGTCGCCTTCGCCTGTTCCGGATCGACGTAGGGGTTCTCGAACAGTCCGAGTTGAAACACGGGACGGAGAATGCGTCTCGCCGCCCGATCCACCACCGCCATTGGAATTCCGCCGTCCTTCACGCCGGCCAGGATCACGCTGGGATCGTTGTCTCCGCCGATCTGGTCGACGCCGGCCAGGACGATCGTTTTCTGCCGGTCCTTTTCGGACAGTTTCTCCACGCCCCACGGCATGTTGCGCAGAAAGTCCGTAACCACCAGCCCTTGAAACCCCATCTTTTCCCGCAGCAGGCCGTTGATCATCGCTTGGGAGAAGTTGATGCCGACGGTGTCCTTGCCCACCGGGATGAAGTAGCCGCCCATGATCCCGCCTGTGCCGGCCTCCAATGCGGCGCGGAACGGAATCAGGTGATAGTCGAACCGATTGCCCGGGTAGATCGTCCACTTGCCGTAATTGTTGTGCCCGTCGTAGCCGTCCTTCACCGGCCCATCGCCGGGAAAATGCTTAGTCACCGTCATGACGCTTTCGGGGCCGAGTTGCTTGCCTTGAAATCCCTCGACGATGGCCTGGATGAGGGTCGCGTTCAGGTTCGCATCCTCCCCGAAGGTGCCGTTGATCCGGTTCCAGCGCGGCTCGGTGGAGGTGTCCGCCATGGGACCCAGCAGGCACTGGATCCCGATGGCACGCAGTTCTTTGGCCGCAATCTGTCCGAACTGCCGCACCAGTTCCGGATCGCGTGCCGCCGCCAGGCCCAGTTGGTCGGGCCACTGCGAGATCACCGGCTTGCCGGACCCGCCACGTCCGCCGCCGTGCCGCGGGTCCGAGCTGAACACGATGGGGATCCCCAGGCGGCTGGCCTCGGCCATCTCTTGAAGCCCATTGTGGAACCTGGCCGTGATATCGGGCGGCTCGCCGGGGTTTGGCCGTACCAGTATATAGCGGACGTTCCGCTCCACCACCAGTTGGGTCGGATTGGCGCTGCCCATGGGCTCGACGTTGTTCTGGTTGGCGCGGCCCTGGAAAGCGCGATTGGCGTTGGCGGCGGGAGGCGCACCGCGGCCCGGCCCTCCACGTCCGCCCGCGGCGGGCAGCCCGAGAATCTCGCCGTTCGGTCCGGTAAAGCCGGAGAGCGACGAGTGAATCATCAGCCCCGTCTTCTCTTCCACCGTCATCCGGGAAACCAGGTCGGCGACCCGCTGCTCCACCGGCAGCCGCCAGTCTTCATAGCGGTCCAGCGTCCCGTTCTTGTTCAGGTCCCGAAACTTGAGTCCGTCCTTTGTAATTACCGGGGCCTTCCGCGCCTCGATTTTCGGCTGATCGGCCGCCTGCAGGAGCAGCGCGGGCGTCACCCATATGGCAATCGACAGAGATTTCCAGGTCATTTGACCTCTAATCTTATAACCGGGCGCTCTCCCGTGCACGCCAGAGACCGCTTCCAAGCGGCCGGACTGCCACCGGGCGCGAAGGTCGGGGTCGAGTCTCCCGATGCGTCCGCAGA
>PLMF01000124.1 GCA_003142355.1 Bryobacterales bacterium | reverse complement strand
AGAGGCGAAGCGTTCAGCGCTCCTGATTGCGATGTTCAGTGCCGGGCATGCCGGTGGTGGGCAAGGCTGCAAATCGGATCACTTGGAACCATTTTTTTTGTGCTCCGCCACGTAGCGCTTCACAAACTCCGAGAATGCTCGCTGCAATACCTGGCGCGCGCGCTCCGATCGGCCCACCTTCTTCTCTTCAATCTGTAGGACCGGCAGCAGATCGCGCGTGGTGGATGTGATGAAAACCTCGTCCGCGAATTCCAGGTCCGCCGGCATCAGGGCCTTCTCGCCGATCTTGATTCCGGGCAGGTGGATATCGCCCAGCAGCACCTCGCGGGTGATCCCCGGCAGGCAGCCGGAGCTGAGCGGCGGCGTCCACACCTGGCTGCCGTTGGCGATGAATATGTTGGCCGAAGTGCACTCGGCCACTTCGCCGCGCTCATTGAGGAGAATCGCTTCGTCGAAGCCGCGGGATTGCGCGGATTCGAGCCAGGTCAGGTTCATGGCCCAGGAGAGAATCTTGGTCCCGGCGAACGGGCAAGCGGCATGGCGGGCGTCCCGGACGTACGCCAGCTTCACGCCATCGCCCCACTCTTTCGAATCGGCGGTGAGCGCGATCACGTCGCTCGGGCGGCCCACGGAGGGGTCCGCCCACATACCTGGGCCGTTGCGGACAATCACCAGCCGGAGCGTGGCGTTGTGCGCCTGGTTGGCCTCCACCAGTTCGAGCAGTTTCCGCCGCACCTCGCCGGCATCGTCCGGAATGGGGATGTGGAATGCCGCGGCGTCCCGCCGGATTCGCGCCCAGTGGCGCTCGAACGCGAATAGCACGCCATCGGCCACGCGCAAGGTGGTGAACACACCCCATCCGGAAAGCAGGCCGGCCTGGCCCGCAGAGAGCGCCGGATCGGAAACTTCGCGGATGGCGCCGTTGTGAAGGATGTGACGATGAAGCACGTGTCCATTTTACCTCGCTGGAGTACTCGGACCCGCTAGTCTGATGCGAATGAGTAGAATCCTATTTCGACGCGGAGACGCGAAGACGCGGAGAAAAACGCGGAGAAGACGAGAGATCGAGAGTTTCCTCTTCCCTGGGTTCGAACGCAGAGGGCGCGGAGACATGCGGCGCCAGTGAGGGGTCTGCGCAATGATTCACGGTTCTTTTAAGGCCCGCCGCCCCACGTAAGGCCGGGTCCCAAGCCGAATCCTCCGCTGGCTCCGCGTTCGAAGCTCCGGTAGCCGCGTGCAGCGTCGAGCCGTGCATCAGTCCTTATCCTCGAAGTTCTTCTCGGCGCTTTGCTCCGCGTCTCTGCGTCTCCGCGTCGAAAAAAGCTTGCCGGTCTGAGGCACAGCCTCGCTTGGAGATTACTTCCAGTTGGGGAAGGGGTCGGTCTTGGCTTCGCGGCAGGAGCCGATCAGGTCGGGCAGCCGTTTGCGCCGCTCAAAGAGGCGCTCCAGAAGTTGCACGAGGGCGTCTTCTTCGCCTTCCACCCAATCCGGGGGAATACCCTTCCAGGCTTGGTCGATCACCTCCTCGGGGAAGTGTATGACCTGGTCCAGCCATGGCTGAAAGTCCTCCAGGGAGCGCACCGCCTCATAGACCAGGCGGCGCGCGTAAAGACCTTGCAGGGGCGATTCCGGGAAATCCCAGTTCGGTCCGTTGAAGGTGTAACCGTGGTCGATCATGCGGGCCACAAAACCGGGACGCCCCGGCCCAGTGGGCGCCCCGGATTCTCCGCGCCGCACCAGTGCCCGGTAGAACACCGACTGCCGGCCATCGGCGTTACCCGTCCACTTGTCGAACACCAGGACGGCGCGGAAATCTTCCAGGTTTACCACCTGGGGCAGAAGCGCGTCGGGAAGGAAGTCGTAAACCGCGGTGCGGCCAGGGTCGCCGGGGTAGCGCGAGCCGAATTGCCACCCGGGCTCGATGGCGATGCGCCGCGTCCCCAGATGCAGGTGCACCTCCGGGTTGGCGGCCAGGAACTCGGCGCCGACCTGGATCAGGGCCGTCTCGGGAGTGGCAATCTTGAGGTAGTCCAGCAGCCCGGCGGAGAGCCGCTCATTCACCAGGACGCGGCGATGCTGGGGATTGTTGCGAAACTTGACGACGTACCAATGGCCGTCATCCGCCTCCAGCAGATGAGACTGGGCGCCTCCTCGCATTTTTCGCACGTGCCGGACGGCCGTAAGCGGCATTGGGAAGAAAGAGCGGTAACCTAGAGTTGTATCACACGGAGGAATCCATCACAGATGGCCGAACCAGAAACATCCGCCGGCGGCACTCCCGATAGCGGGACCGCGCCCGGCGGGGTGCGCAGCCAGGACGAAGTGGCGGTGGAACTGATGAAGTTCATTGCGGTGACGACGGGATACGGAAAGGCCCCTCAGTCTTCCGCGGGATTTTCGGGAAAACCCTTGGCCCGCTCGGTGGAAGAGCATGCGGAAGCGCTGCTGGAGTTGTTCGAGCGCTGCCGGCGCGTGGTCAAGAAAGAGAGTTAAGTACAGCGACCCCGAGGGCCGCCGCACTCAGCGCTTGCTGGCGCTTTTTTTCGCCGGCTTCTTCTTCGGGGAAGCCTTCTTGACGGGCTTGGCGACCACCTTCTTGGCCGCCTTCTGCGGCCGCGCCTTCTTGGCGGTTTTCTGAATGGGGGCTTTCTTAACAGCCTTCTTCGCCGGCGCCTTCTTCGCCACAACCTTCTTCGGGGCGGACGCCTTCTTCACCGGCTTCTTTGGCACAACCGTCGTGTCCGCGGGAGCTGGCGCGGGTGGAGGTACGGGCAAGGGTTCGGGCGCGGGCATGGCCGGCAGATCCATCTCATCTTCCTCCTCTTCGTCTTCGTCGTCGTAATCGTCGAGCTTGGAATCCAGTTCCGAGTGCTCTTCGTCCTCGTAGTCGGGGAAGTCTTCCATTTCTTCTTCGTCTTTGGGCGCGGATTTTCGGCTATCCAACATGAAGCAAGCCTCCTGTGCCAAGCACAATCACCCATAGAATACCTTTTTTTGACGGTGAGGCAATAGCGAAAAAACGCGATTCGCGGAAAATTCGATGCCGGTTATCTGGAAGCCGTGCTGGTTAGGATCGGCGGGCTCTTGTGCACCGGCTGAGCCGGAGCCGTGGGCTTCGCCACAGACGCCCTTGCCGAGGTGCGGTGGACCGGCGCGCGGCGATGCGTCGTGGTCCGTGCGACGGTGGTCCGCGCGCTGGTGGTCCGCGCGCTGGCGGTCCGCGCGCCGGTGGTCCGCCGGACGGGAGCCTCCACGCGCAGGGCCGCGGGAATCAGCAGCAGGTCGCCATCTGCGGCTTGGGCCGACGACAGGTGGTTGGCGGCGGCAATGCTGCCGGGCAGGGCGGCGTAGCGTTTGCCGATGGCGGCCAGCGTTTCGCCGGCGCCCACACGATGTACGCGCCAGGAATTGCGGTGCTCCGCGGGAATGAGCTGCAACGCGGCCAGGAACTGGTTGCCGCTGCCTTTGGGCACGCGCAGCGGATAGCCCTCCGGAACAATCCCCTTTAGGATGGCGGGGTTAAGAGCGGCCATCTCGGCGGCCGGCGTATCGATGATGTCGGAGACCAGCACCAGGCTGGTGGGCGCGGACGCCTCCACCGTGTCGAATGCGAGCGGCGGGTCCAACTGTATGCCGTCGAGACCGTATTCGGCGGCGTTCTTCCCCATGATGGTCATGGCGAGGATGACGGGAACGTAGTTGGTGGTCTCGGCCGGAAGAGCTCCGCGACTCCGGAGTTCCCAGAAATCGGCATAGCCTGTGCGTTCGACGGCTCTTTCCACCACCACCGGCCCGCAATCGTACGCGGCCATGGCCAGGTACCAGTCGCCGAACTCCTGGTACAGGTCGCGCAGGTGGCGGGCGGCGGCGCGCGTGGCCTTTTCAGGATCCATGCGGTCGTCGGTGTAGCGTGTCTGCTGCAGGCCGTACTCGTTGCCGCGCCATTTGAGGAACTGCCACATGCCACCGGCGGCCTTGTGGGACATCGCGCGCGGGATGAAGCCGGATTCGGCCTGGGCCATGTGGATGAGTTCCCGCGGCACGCCTTCTTCATCCAGGATGCGCTGGATCATGGGCCGGTAGCGGCCCGAGCGCTGCAACCCCCCAACCAGTGTCTTGTGGCCGCGTCCGGAGAAGTAGTTTATGTATCCCAGGACCGCGTCGTTCACCGCCAGGGGCAACTGCGAAACCGTGGCCGCCACCTGCTCCCGCACCTTGTCCTTCAGCCTCGGGTCCACCGGGAAGGTCATTTGCAGGATGTCTTCCAAGGGGGCCTTTTCGAACTTGCCTTCTTCAATGCCGGCCGAGGCGCCCAGGCCCGTCANNATCGTTGCTCTGGTAGTACCGCTTACCGGCCTCAAACCTCCGATCGGCTCGCTGGACGAGCGAATCCGCGCGAGCCCAGCGCTCGGAGAACTGCGGATTGGTCAGCAGGAAGGGGGGAACATCCTTTAAGTACAGATTGGGTTGGACGACGGGAGGTTCGGCAAGCTCGATTTCCGGACCGCTGGCGTGGAAAGCCGGCGGCAGGAACGCCATCCGGAACTTGGACGGCTGGTTGAACCCGCATCCGGTGGTGGTAAGGGCTACCGCGGCCACGAAAAGGAAGAAGAGCGTCTTCGTTCGAACGTCCATTACTGCCTCGAACTACAGAAAATAAGCTACTTCCGGGCGCTGCCCAGGGATGAACCATAAAGACTACAACGATTCACCTAGGTAAAGCAAGTTGCTGGTGGCTGTTTCTGCCGCTACTCCTCTTCTTCCTCTTCCCCCGCCTTGGCGGCCTTGGCGGCGGCGATGATCTTGTCGGACTGCAATTGCGGCACAAAATCGTAGTGGTCGAACTCCATGGTGAAGGTAGCGCGGCCCT
>PLMF01000281.1 GCA_003142355.1 Bryobacterales bacterium | reverse complement strand
ATGAGACCATTCGGTGCGAAACTGTTGACGCGGGGGTGCCCGGCATGGTTTAATCGGGCCAGCTTGATCAGTAAAGGAATTAAGGTAGTCGGCACCCCGTTCCGGGTGGAAGGCAAGGAATTTCTCTTGACATGGGGCGGGGAATCAGCTATGAATATGTTTACCGCGTCTGGTTTTGGTGTGCAATCTTGCGTTTGTGTCCGGTGAGCACAGAAGAAAAAGACAACAACGACCCTGTGCCCCGGGTTAGACTTCAGTAAGGCCCGGCGGGCCGGCTTGACGGCCGCTGGAAAATTGGCTCTCCGCCCGACACGGAGAAGTTCCCTAGGTTGACTGAACGGTTTGAGGCTTAACTTTGAGGCTCAGGTTGGAAGAGAACTTCGACCGATTCAAATTTCGCAATTCACAAGGAGAAGGAAATGAATTTTCGCAGATGTGTTACTGCGCTAGCTGTGCTGGCCCTCTTCGCGGGGTTGGCCAGCGCGCAGATACTTAGTAGCACTGCCGGCACAGGCCCATTTCAGTGCACTGCCAGCGTGGCTGTTCCTCCAGTGTTACGTGCTGAAGGCTTGACGGAACTGGTCGGCGACATCGTGCTGACTTGCACGGGTGGCGCGACTCCCACTGTTGGTGCGCTGCTTGCGACCGCCAACTTCACCGTCAGTTTCGGCACCAACGTGACGAGCCGGCTGTTGAATTACAACCTATATCCTAGCAGCTCCGTGACGAGTCCCAACACTTCGGAAGCGTTGCTATTGATCGACGAGCCGGGTTCCGGTCTCCAGATCGGTTCCGGAACTGGCGCCCCTTGGACTGGCCAGACGAACATTGGACCAGGCGCTGCCCAGACGCTTTGCGTAAACGGTACTCAACCCGCCTCGTATATGGGCGCGGGCAATGGCGGCTGCCCACAGTATGTGGCGCAGGTCTCCGGCGGCGACTATGTGATGTCCAGTTCGGCCGGTAACGTTTACACTAACCCGGCCAACGTGTACGCGGGCGTCGTGAGCTCCAACCAAGTCACGTTCTTCGGCATTCCGATTATGCCCCCGACGAGCGCGAACGTGTCACGCGTATTCCGCATGACCAACATTCGCATCAATACCAATGCATTGGGCGCCAGCGGGTCCCCTGGCACATTCCAGGTGCAGGCGTCGATTTCCATTAGCGGCAGCACCTCGGTGCCGATCTATACTCCGGTCCAGATCGCCGGCTTCGTGCAGACAGGTCTCACCACCTCTCTCAGGAACACCGGCAACTTTGGAAGCCTGAGTGTGCCGAACTTCGCGCAGTGCAGCACCCAGGGCAGCGCCTCGGCCCCAGCTCAGGTTGGCGTCTTGCAGTTCAGCGAGAACTTTGGTACCGCGTTTAAGACACGTGTAGCGCCACTCAGCGCGACCCCTGGAGCCGGACAGTCGACGAATCCAACGGGCCAGAACATACCGGGGGCAATCTACAGCTCGGAGTCTGGCTTCATATACTCGCCGCTCGCTGGAAGTGGCACGGCTCTCAATGCCACGGCGGGCCTGGCGGATTACGGTACCCGTTTGAAGGCCGTATTCAACAACATTCCGACGGGTGTCCGCATCTTTGTGTCGACGACGAACGTCGTCAACATATCCAGCACTGGCACTGCCTCGCTGCTGACTTTGCCTGCGGGCAACTCGACAACTTCGTTTGCCCAGTTGGTAATCAGCGAAACGGCTACCGAGGGCTCGATTGTGCCGGCCGCCGGTTACATTTACCCCTCGAATAGTGTGCTGCAACTCAACGGTTTTGCCGAACTCTCGGTGAGTTCGACTAATTCCGCCACAGCGGTTTGGGAGGTCATGAACACGAATCCGGCGACTGCGGAGAGCTTCTCCTTTGGCGTGTGGACCACGTACACGGCCAACGCGGCCGCCAACGCTCCGCCTACGGGGACGGCAACTGTGAACATGAGTTACGCTCCAACTCCTACCGTGGCGTTCACCGCAGCGGCCGGAGCTGTAGCCTCGAGCACGCTGACGATACCTCGCTTTGCGGATACGTCCCAGCTCGGGTCTAACCTCTTGAACGTTGTCCAGTGCACGACGAGTCTGTTGTTCCCGTTCGTAACCAACCAGGTTGGATTTGACACCGGCTTTGCGATTATGAACACGACTTCAGATCCATTCGGCACCAAACCGCAGCAGGGCACCTGCGCCTTCAACTTCTACGGGCAGAATGCTCCGCCGGTGTATACCACAGGGATTATCCCCTCTGGCAATAATGTAGCTCCGAGCGTTTACGCCTTCCTGGCCAGTTCGATCGCTCCGAGTTTCCAGGGCTACATGATCGCGGTCTGCAACTTCCAGTTGGCTCACGGGTATGCGTTCGTCAGTGACCTTGGAGCACAAAAGCTGGCTCACGGGTATCTGGCGCTGATTCTCACCAACGCGACCACGAGCGCCCGTACGACCGCGCCCGAAATACTAGAGAACTAGCGGTTCACTTGATGTCTGAGAGAGGGGAGCGCCTGCTCCCCTCTTTTTTTTTGCAGCGCCACGCTCGCGCATTGGCGTGAGAGGTGGTACACTAAAACTCTCACCGCGTCCATCCCAATCCAGCCGTGTTCATGCATCGAACGAGGAGGCAACCTTTGAACAAATTCACAGTTATGGTTTTGGCGGCGATTTTGGCCGGGTGTTTCTACGCCCATCCGGCGTCCGCGCAGACGATTACGATCGTGTCCGGAAACGGACAATTGATCAGACCGTACCAGTTCTTCTCGCTTATGACGGTACAGGTGACCGATTCTAATGGTGCTCCGCAGCAGAACGTGGCGGTGACCTGGCTCACCACTGCCGGCAACTTAACGCTTCAATCTGGGGCTACCACCACAACCGGATACGATGGGAAGACATCCAATTCAATCGTCAACTACAACGGTTACCTGCCGCCAACCTCGTCGACCTTGAATACGGTGACTGCCAGCATCCCGAATGCGCTTGTAAAGTTCTACCTTACCCAGGCACCGTACGACTCCGGTAGTGTGGGGTATGCGGGTGTCATTATCGGTCCGGCGGACAGCTTCCTCCCGAATCTGGCTGCCGGTGATGTTCTGACGGGGCCGGCGGGATCCCAATACCCCACGCCGATCCGAGTTTTCGTCACGACCTCGACAGGCGCCGGTATTCCCTACGTCAGCGTTCAACTGGGGAACTACCAAGACCCGTCTTCAGGGCCTGTGGTGAACTGTGCGGAAAGTGCCGGCGGAGAATTGAATACCGCGATGACGGATGTAAACGGGTACGCCACGTGCACCCCGGTTTTCAGCGGCCTCCCTAATGTGCCAGGCCAGTTTTATATCTTGGTGGGCGCGGGAGGGTTGCTGCCGCCACTAGACCCGACCATAGTGACGAATGGTTTTGTTCGCTTCCCCGGGTTAAGGCTGACCGTCACAGCGGCACAGCCTGGATTGATCAAAGTCATCCAGGGCAACGGCCAATCCGCCGCCCCTGGCCAGACCCTGGTCCCGCTCCGGGTGGAAGTGGACTCCGCGTCGGGAGCTCCGGTGGCAGGCCAGTCGGTCAACTGGACCGCGTCTCCGGTCGGCGCCGTCAATTTTTCAGGCAGCACGGGCACGTCTACGGACGTGAACGGCCAGACGTCGGTCACGGTGACTTTCTCGGGCACGGCTTCGGGCGCGGTTCAAGTCACAGCGACGTGTCCCGCCTGTCCCACGGCGGCCAGGTCCGTGACTTTCAGCCTGACGGCGGTTCCTCCCGTGAACGTCAGCGGCCTGCAGATCGTCTCCGGCAACAACCAGACGGCTGTCGTGAACACCACCTTCGGCCTGCCTCTGGTGGTGCAGGTGAACATCAGCAGTGGGCAGCCGGCCGCCAACATCGGCGTGCAGTTCTCGGTGACCGGCCCGGCTTCGCTGTCGTCGAGCACGGTGAATACCGATTCCAGCGGGCGCGCGCAAGTCTCGGTTCAGGCGGGCGGCACGGCCGGCGCGGTGACGGTCACAGTCACCGTGGGCAGTCTCAGCCAGGCCTTCAGTCTGACGGTTTCGCCGGCGGTGCCGCCTGGCCCGACTCTCACGGCCAGCAACTTCTATAATGGCGCCGATTTCAAAGCCGGCTCCATTTCGCCGTGCAGCATCGCCACCATCATTGCTCCGGGATTGGCGCCGGGTATTCAGGGCGTNNTGGCCAGCAGCCCCAGATCACGGTCCAGGTTCCGTGCGAAGTGGTTCCGTCCAGCTCGGTTACGGTGGCCGTGACGGTGGGCTCCGCGCCGACGGTCACGGTGACCGTGCCGGTGTTGGCGGCCAGCCCCGGCATCTTCGAGACCACCATGTCCGACGGCGTGCTGCGCGCGGTGGCGGTGCGGCCGGATGGATCGTGGGTGACCGTGGCAAACCCGGCTCGCCGCGGTGAGATCGTGCGGGCGTATGCCACCGGTCTCGGGGTAACTTCCCCAACCGTAGGCACCAACGCGACGGCCATCCCCGGCACCGATGCCATTGTGCAAGGCACGCTCATCATGGGCGTGACCAACACTGCCGGCCAAGGCGAAGGCGTCCGCGTGTTCGATGCGCGGGTGGCGCCAGACCTGATCGGCGTGTTCGAGATTCCATTCCTGATGCCCGCGGATGCGGCCACCGGGAACAACGTCTCGTTTTCGATCGGGGTGATACCGGCCGGCAGCAGCACGCCGATTTACAGCGCGACTGCCAAGATACCGATCCAGTAGGTTCCTTCTCCGGGGCCGGGGAAACCCGGCCCCATTCTTCTTCGCTTCCTCTTCGCCTCAAAGACTACATGTTGTGTGTTGCGCAATCAGTGTAGATCTGCTGGTATTGCGATAACTCCCAACTTATCAGTAAGTTCCTGAAAAAACCACTTGACCAAGGCTAAATTTGTGTGGCACTATTAGTTGGGGCCGAAAGTGGACCTATTGGGATAATAAATGGGAGATGCCGCCCAGGAGCCGCCAAAGATAGAGCCACCGCTGGGAATGTACCCTGGACGGCTGGACGACCGCGGCCGGGTGAAATTGCCGGCGAACTTCCAGCAGTATTTTGGCGCCTTGGGAGAAAAGCGGTTTTTCGTAACCAGCCTGGACAGGCGCATAGCTCAAATCTACACCATACCGGCCTGGAGGGAAAACGAAAGATTTCTCGCCGGCTACCGCGAGGATCCGAAAGCGGCGCGGAACGTAGCGTTCAATGCGGCCGACCTGGGGGCGGAGGCCGACATTGACAGCCAGGGCCGTATCCTGTTCTCCACCGAACTGCGCCGCGAACTTGGAATTGAAAACCAGCCGGTGCGGCTGTACGCCTATCGCAGCCGGATCGAAGTATTAAGCGAGAAGATCTACCAGGAACGGAAGAGCGAGGCTTCGGCGAGCCCGGCAGACGACGTAGCGAAGCTGGAGGCGGCGGGGCTGAACTGATGACGTATGCACTTTTCCGTCATGGCCGAGGAATCGCTCTCGCTGCTGGCGGTTCGTCCGGACGGAGTTTATCTGGATGCCACAGCCGGGTTGGGGGGGCATGCGGGCCTCATCGCACAACGGCTGACCACGGGACTGGTGATTGCCAACGACCGCGATACGCAGTCGCTGGAAGTTGCGCGGCGCAACACGGCGGAGTGGGCCGGGCGCATGGTGTTTCACTGGGGTCCCTTCGACAAGCTGGCCGAAGCGGTGGCGGAAGCGGGATTCGAGAAGGTGGACGGACTGCTGGCGGATCTGGGTGTGAGCCGCTATCAGCTCACGGCGCCGGAGAGAGGGTTTTCGTTCATGGCGGATGGACCGCTGGACATGCGCATGGATCAGTCCACGGGCATGACGGCGGCCGATCTCGTCAATCACACCGCCGAAAAGGCGCTCGCCGACTTGATCTTCGAGTTGGGCGAAGAAAGGAGGGCGCGGAAGATAGCCAGAGCAATCGTCCGAGCACGGCCCATACGGAGCACACTACACCTGGCCGGTGTAGTGGAGCGGGCCGTGCCCAGGACGGGCCATTTGCACCCGGCCACCAGGACTTTCATGGCCTTGCGAATGGCGGTCAACGACGAGCCGGGCGAGTTGGACCGGCTGCTCGAGATTGGTCCCGAGCTGTTGAAGGACCATGCGCGAATGGTGGTCATCAGTTTCATGTCGATCGACGACCGGAAGGTGAAACAGAAGTTCAGAGCGCTGGCGCAGGAAGGGCGTGCGTGCATTCTTACGAAACACCCGCTCCAGCCGAGCGAAGGAGAGACATCGCAAAACCCGGCTTCGCGCAGCGCCAAGCTGCGCGCCGTGGAGAGGATCCACGACCCGGCTGTCTGACCTGGCATAGCCGGAAGCAAACAGGGGAGTCTCTTTCGACGCGGAGACGCGGAGACGCGGAGAAGGACGCAGAGAGGAAAAAAGGAAGAACAAAGTCAAAACCCGAGGGCGCAGAGGAAGCGGAGAATTGTGAAAGACCGAGGGCAGAGAAAAGCTAGAGGCAATTTCAGGGTGTATCCAGCAGTCAGGTAGTAGAAAGGGAACGAAAGACCATGGCGACGTTGCCAGCATTTTTCCGAAGGACCAATGAGACCGGCTATCCGGGCTTGTCCCCCATGAAGCCGGAGCGGGACCCGTTCCAATTGCGCGCGCTCCCACAGGAAGACGTGTTGTTCTATTGCAAGAAGATCGACAACTCGCGTCTGGTGCGCGAGGCGGATCCGCAAGCGCGCGGCGCATGCTGGTCGGCCATCGGAGCGGCCTGCTTTCTGCTAGTGGTGCTGACGAGCGTGCTGGTTCCCAACGTCGCCAGCACGCTGGCCGGCTACAAGCTGCAGGCGCTGCGGGTGGAAGAGCGGCAATTGCTGTATGAGAAGCGCACGTTGGAGCTGGAAGAAGCGGAGCTGCTGACTCCGCAACGGCTGGAGACGCTGGCCCAAGGGCAAAATCTGGTGGCGCCATTTCCGGGGCAGGTCGTGCGGCTGAACGCCAAAGGCGACAGCGCGGTGGCGATGGTGAAGTAACGAAGCCGGAAGGGGTGACCTGGGAGCGTCGCATGGTGGATCGTCGTCTGGCATGGCTCGCCGGGATCGTCCTCATCTGGGGCGCGGCCATCTTTTTCAACATAATCTCTCTACAGATCGTTCATCACCAGGAATATGCGAAGCTGGCGACGGAGCGCCAGGTGGTGGCGGTGGATATACCCGCGCCTCGCGGNNAGTCGCTTCCGAACTGCTGGCGCTGGTGCTGCACCTGGACCGTACGGCTCTCTACGGCAAGATGAAGTGGGCGCACGACAACCACCACGGGTTTCTGTGGGTCAAGCGCAAGATCAGCTACGAGGAAGGGCAGAATCTGCGCAATCTGCGCCTGGAATGGATTCACATCCAAGACGAGAGCCAGCGCCACTACCCGAAGGGGACGCTGGCGGCCCACGTTCTGGGGTCGGTGGATTTCGAAGAGAAAGGCAACGCGGGAATCGAGCAGGTCCTGAACGCGGACCTAAGGGGCCAGCCGGGGCAGGCGCGGATGCTGACGGACGTGAAGCGCCGCGGCATCGATACCCAGTCCGCGGCGGACATGAAACCGGGCACGCCGCTGACTCTCACCATCGACGAGCGGATCCAATTCGTGGCGGAGCGCGAGATTGCGGCGGCGGTGGAAGCGCATCACGCGCAAAGCGGCAGCGTGGTGGTGATGAACCCGTACAACGGAGAGATTTTCGCTCTGGCGAGCTACCCCACGTACGATCCGAATCTGCCTCCGCGACCCGGGGAGGACAAGGCGGCGCGGCTAAACCACGGCATTTCGGTGCCTTTTGAACCCGGCTCGGTATTCAAGGTGATCACGCTTTCGGCGGCACTGGAGACCACCGACCTGAATCCGGCGAGCATGATCAACTGCGGGCACGGAGCGATCACGCTGTTCGGGCGCACCATCCACGAAGCCCACACCGGATACGGAACCATTCCCATGGCGATGGTGCTGGCGAAGTCCAGCAATGTCGGCGCCATCCAGATCGGGATGCGCGTAGGCCAGGCAAACATGCACCAGTACGTGCGGAAGTTCGGTTTTGGACAGAAGAGCGGCATCCCGCTGCCGGGGGAATCCGCGGGAAAGGTGAGACAACTGGCACGCTGGAGCAAGGCTTCGCTTCCTTCCATGTCGATGGGGCAGGAGATCAGTGTGACCACGCTGCAACTGGCGCAGGCGGCGGCGGTGATTGCCAACGGCGGCTTGCTGGTGAAGCCGCGGCTGGTTTCGAAAAAGGGCAACCAGACGGTGCCGGTGGAGCAGCCCGTGCGCGTGCTCAAGCCCGAGACGGCGATCACCATGCGGCAGATGATGGAAGGCGTCATCATGCCCGGCGGCACCGGGACGAGGGCCAGGCTGCAAGGCTATACCAGTGGCGGGAAGACCGGATCGGCGCAGATCTACGACCCGGTGGCCAAACACTACACGCACGTTTACAACGGTTCATTCATGGGCTTCGCGCCCCTTACCAACCCGGCCATGGTGGCGGTCGTGACGCTCAACGGGACCCACGGCACGGCGGGCTTCGGCGGGCTCGCCGCGGCGCCGGTGTTTCGTGCGGTGGTCACGGAAGCGCTGCGCGTGCTGGACGTCCCCAAGGACCTGCCGGACGAGACGCCTACCAGGACGCAGGTAGCGTCGAACGAGGAAGCGGGCGACCTGGCGATTGCGGACATGGGGCGGGGCCAGCCCAACATTCTGGAAGACGGCGACGATGAAGAGCAGCCCGACCGGCCGGCCGGCCCCACGGTTCCTAATTTCCGCGGCATGACCATGCGCGCCGTGCTGGCGGAAGCGGCTGCGCAAGGGTTGACGGTGTTGCCGGATGGGAGCGGCGTGGCGCGGGTTCAGTATCCGCCGCCGGGTTCGACACTGCACCAGGGAGAGCGCATTCGCGTAGAGTTTGCGAGATGAGCAGGGAACGGTCAGCGCGGGTGGGGCGAAAACCAAAGAGCGTCCCGATGAGTC
>PLMF01000131.1 GCA_003142355.1 Bryobacterales bacterium | reverse complement strand
TTGGAGCGCTGCTCATTGAGTGGACGCCGACCAACCTGCCCGTGCCGTTCCCGCAGGTCACGGCGGCTAACATCCAAACTCTTCCCTTCGCCAAGGCGTTCATCAGCATCCGGACCAATTACGTGGAGAAATACCGCGAGGCGATCGACCTGTTTCAGGCGACNNGGGATTACCTGTGGCTCAACTGGAGCAACGGCATCAACTACGAGCCCTATCTCGGCCTGCAGATCCGGGACGGCCAGAGCGCCAACAGCGATCGCTACGACGCCAGCGGAAACTGGAACCCGAACAACTTCGGGGCGTGGAAGTCCACCACCTGTTCCGCGCTGCAGGAACAGTATGAAGCAACGCCGACCGACAACCGAAGCGACGCGGACATTCAACTGGCCGATCCAATATTCTACAACGACACCTTCGTGCAGCGCACCATCCAGTTCAACTACCAGACGCTGGGCTGGACGAAGACAAACGCCCCGGCGCCGCCAGAACCGGCCCCGGTTTTCAACGGCCGCCTCGTCGTGGAAGACGGCATCAAACGGCCGCCCGGTCTCCTGCCCGCGGGGCTCGTCATTAACGGGCAACTCACTTACTCGCACCGGATCAAGTGGTTTTCCGTCACCGACCCCCGGATCACCCAATTCACTGTCAACCGAAACCCGACCACCATCCCTCAAGGACCTGACCGTGTTTACGACATTCGCATATCGCACGTTGAGCTTAATCGGCTGTAGCCTCGCCCTGGGTGCCGCCGCCAGCCCCGTGACGGTCGGGGATGTTCGCACCGAACGAGACAGCATCCCGCGAGCATTGGCCCAAGACAAAGCCGAAGCCATCGCGATCTTTCGCGCCAGCCAGCAGCCGCTGCTGTGGCTACGCGCCATGTCCGGCATTTCCTGCATCGAGAACAAGCTGCAGAGCACCCCAACCAACGCGCCCGCCGAAACCAGCGCGCTCTTGCTCACTTTGGGAGACAAGAAGCTGACCCTGCACGCCGATGTCTTGAAGAAGAGCTACACCGCTTGCCAGCCCACCAACGGCCTGCCGCTTTATGTGGACAGGAACAGGCGGCGGGCGCCGGAGACTTATGTGGATCCCGAAATCCTGAAAGGCGGCGTCAACATCCTGACACTCAAGGGGACGAATCAAGTCCCGGCCTGTTTGAGCGGTGAGGCGCTTGAAAATTATCTCCAGCTGCGCTGCGATCAAAAGCTTCAGCCCGGAGATTACTGGCGGGAGCTGCACGCCCGAAAACTCGACGACGAACAACTGGCGCGACTGCGCTACTATGACTACCTGGACACGCATGTGGCTTTGCGTTCTGTGCCTGTTTACCAGTGCATGGAAATCCGAAGCCGAAATCATTGACCACTTGAACGCCCGCTGGCAGGGGTGCGCCTGGCAGGCCAATCGCCTGGAGCTATCCGGGTTAACCTACCAGGGCGCGCTTTTTCCCCTGATAACACAGGGGCCCGGGGCCTTTTCACTGCCGTCCGGCGCGTTTGTGCTGCGTCTCCATGTGCTGCCGTTGAACGCTCGGGACAACGAGCCAATATTGGTGCTTTGGGGCCGGATCGCCGATCCCCGCGACAAGCCTCTGGCCAGGCTCTTTCTGAGAAAGGGGCGGCTGGTTTGGGTTTGCCCAATCGATGCGAAAGCGGATTCCCTCTTCGACGCCCCGAAAGAGGTGGAGCTGGAAACCCGGGAGCTGACCCCGGGCCTCTGGGCCACGGTCGATGTCCTCATCAATCCATTGCCGTATCAGCAGACCTTCGGGTGGAACCTGGAGATGAACCATCCCCAAGACCCGGCCAAGCCATCCGGCAAACCGCTGCATCTGGCGCGGCAGCTGACCTCGGCCGACTGGGCTCTGCATAAGATCGAGATGCCCCGGCTGCATGCCGCATGGCTGGGGCAGATGGAACTGCTTCCGGCCGACACCCGCCCGGCGCAACTGCGGCCCAACATCCTCCGCCAATGAAATTGTTCCTCAAGCTGCTGTTCATACTTCCGGCATTGGCCGCCACCGCGTCCTCCATCCGGGAGGTCTACCTGCCGCCTTGGTACGACAATGCCTCTTTTCAGACCTTCGAGCTCGAGATCCGAGATTTGCCGGTGAACTACGTCCAACTGGACCACCCCTGCACCCTCTTCTGCACTAACCAGGTCGTCATGGTCAGCAACGGGATTGCCCGGGCCACGTTGCTCATTGATCTGAAGAAAACGCCCGCGACCTTCCCGATCATTGTCATGGCGCCCGATGCAAATGGCCGGATGAGGCCCGGCCAGAAGCTGATATGCCATCTGTCCCTGGTGCCCCTGCCCATCCAGGTCGAGGTTCGGGGCGACACCTTCACGGTGACCAACCTCACCGAGGAGCCCTTTCAACTCGAACGCGCCGAAGCCGTCAACATCACGTCGCAGGACGACCGGCACATCGCCGGAACCTTGAACGGCAGCGGACGGCTGAAACTAAAGGGAAGGGCCGAAATCCGGCTGAACCGGAAACCGGGCCCGGGAGGGCTGGGATGAGCGCCCACCAAATACCGGAACTGCGCGCTTGACCAATGAAGACATTGAGACAAAGGGGCTATTCCCTGGTGGAAGTTGTGATCGTGGTGGCCATCCTGAGCGTAATCGCCGTCACCGGCTACCGCTGCCTCATGTACCTCACCAAAGAAGCGACACAGACCTCTCGCGCGGTCACCAATCCGCAGCGTGCGCAATACGACCGTTTCGTGGGAGTCCTGAACGACCGGCTGGGGCAGGCCTGGGCTTTCACCGCGGAAACGGCCAGCCTGCCAGGAATCAACGGCAACCTGCTGCGCCTCTATAATGCGGACGGGCAGGAATTCGCGGACTTCGGAATTTACACTGACGGCACGGTTTACCAGTACGAGATCGCCGATGCGGGCGGACTCGCGCCACTGGATTTCACATATGCCTTCACCAACCAGGACAGCACCTGGGATTACTCACTTCAACTGACCACCAACGCCACCGTTCCCAGCCTGGACGTCACGGCCTCGTGGAAAGTGCCGCCGCCCTTGTACTACCGCGCCGCCACTGCGGCCTTCCGCGGCCTGTTCATCAGCGCCGACGACGCGGATTTGGAGCGACAGGTGTCTGTGCATCGGACCAACAAGACGGGTTTGCTCCAGCACGACCTTCGGGAATACAACTTCAACCCGCGCCACGATGCCTTTCGTTAGAATAAGGACATGAAAATCACCTTCCACCGCAGACAACGAACCAGCGGCGCGACGCTGGTGGAGATGGTCGCCGCGATCATCATCTTAGGCCTGGTGGTCACCGGGGTCGCCCAGTTCCTCCTCGTCAGCAAGATAAACGTCTACACGGACAACGTGAAAACCGGCGTGCTGCAGGCGCTTTCAGACACGATTGTAAAATGCCAAACCATGAGCGTGGGTGAAACAAACGTTCCCGTTGGCGACGATCTGCTGCCGCACATACCGAGCGGGACGATGCGTCTGGAGAAAAGCGGGCCGGCCAATGGAGTCTACACCCTGCAAGGAAGCGTCACCTGGCGGGCCTTCCCCCACGGTGACGACAGCTTTCTGTTCCACGAGCAATTGACACTCCAAGTGCCGGAATAGCCCGCGCTCGGGCCAGGCTTCATTCCACGACCACACAGTCAACGCGCCGGGAATCACGGTAACGCGCCGCCCGGGTTTCTTCCGAGCCGCTCTCGTCGATGGCCTGGTCGAGCACCGTCATGAAATAGGCCCGGGCGCGGTCCACCACGAAGGAGTCCTGCTCCATGGCCTTCTGCCAGGACTGGGTGTTCTGCGCCAGAATTCGCAGCAACTCTTCAAGCAGCACCTGGTCGCGCACGAGCGCGGCTTTGGGGTCGCTCTTGGATATGCGCGCGGCTTTGCCTTCCACATACGCCATCAGGTGGATTTTGGCCCCTTCGGGCGTCTGCAGCAACGGGTTCCACTGCCGGCACAGGGAAACAAGGGTCTTTTGAGCGACCTCGCCCAGCGCGGGATCAACAATCCCGCGATACAGTCTTTGGCGCACCAGTCCGGAGGCCGTGCGGGGCTGGTCCAAGAACGCACGCAACCGCGGCAGGCGCCCGATCTTCTCGGCGAAGAAGGCGACCGTTTCCGGGCTCAGAGGCAGGAAGCGGAGCCGGACGAAAAAGTCCGGCTTCATCCCGGATTCCCGCAGGAACGCCTCGTCCACCGCGGGCTGCGGCGGGTGACTCATCTCTCGCAGACGCCCCGGCAGATAAATGCGGTAGAAAACCTCGGCCATGAGGTTGAAATTCAAGTCTCCAGCCGCCAGGGAGATAAACGGACAAAGCTTCTTTTGAATGGCGCTCGTCAGGTCCAGGCATTTGATGCAATCCAGGTAAAGACTGAGCTGGTCCAGCGTGGGTTTGAGGTAGTAAACGTGGTCAACCAAGCCGAAGCGCAACGCTATTCGGTTGCCGCGCAGGCTGGCGCCCTCGGCGGCATGGCCCAGTTGATCTGCCAGCGGACCGCCCAGCCTGAACGACTCGAAGGCATAGGAGCCGGCCCAGGTCTCCTTCGCGCCGGAGAAAAACACAAACAGCTTCCGGCAGGCGGCCAGAAACGACAGACGGTGAAGCCGCTGCGCCGGCTCCAACAGAGACGAGCCGCGAGACGACAGAAACCGCTGCACTTGCTGGTCCGCCGCGCCAAACGGGTTGACGGAAGCGTCCCGCAGCGATTCGCAAAACTGCTCCCACTCCTTGAGCAGCTCCTCTTCCTTGTGCAGATAAGGAACCGAGTTTTCAAACCCGCCCACCGTCCTTTCATGGAGCCACTCCACCCGCAGCCGGTGCATCACCGCGGGCCGGCGAAGAGTTTCCACCACGCCATGTAGCCGGGGATGGACCTCAACCTGGTCGAGCAAACGATTGACGGCCGAGTGCGTGTGAGGGTTCTCCAGCAAATCTTCCCAGTGCAGGTCGGCCAGGCCGCGCAAGGTCTCCAGGGGATGAGTGTTTCCCAGCAAGGAAATACGGATCAAATCCAGGGCAACGGGGACCAACTGCTGCTTGATTTCCGCGAGCAAGCCGTCCCCGCAAAGAAACCG
>PLMF01000231.1 GCA_003142355.1 Bryobacterales bacterium | reverse complement strand
CGGAATCTCGAACATGGCGTAGGCCAGCGTGAACGCGCTGAACACGAAACTCATCTGGATCTGGCTCAGCCCCAGATCCTTCATCATGTTGGGCGCGGTGACCGAGATGCACGTCCGATCCAGGTACGTGATCATGCCCACCAGCGCGGCCAGGGCTGCCACCCGGTGCCGGACGTGCGAACGTCCCGGCGCGTGCGCGTGAGCAGGCGGCTGGCCTCGGCGTCTTTCCATGAATGGATTCCCGGACCGAAAATCGGAAACACGAATACTTTAACATTTGAACAGGTACCGGCGCGCTGCTAAACTCCAGGTTTACCACCGCATCCAAGGAGACACCGATGAGCGCGCCGCGTCCGCCCGCAAGCGAAGCCGCCACCTACAGCAAGATCACCTGGCGCCTGATGCCCTACCTTTTCGCCTGCTACATTCTGGCGTACGTGAACCGGGTGAACGTGGGTTTCGCCAAGATCCAGATGCAGCAGGACCTGGGGATGTCCGACGCCGTATACGGGCTGGGCGCGGGCATTTTCTTTATCGGCTATTTCCTGTTCGAAGTGCCCAGCAACGTGGTGCTGCGGAAGATCGGCGCGCGCTTTTTGCTGGGGCCCATCATGATTTTGTGGGGCCTGGTATCGGCCGCCACCATGTTCGCCAAGGGGGCCACCAGCTACTACGTGCTCCGCTTTCTGCTGGGCGCGGTGGAATCGGGCTTCTTTCCGGGCGTGATTCTGTACCTCACGTTCTGGTATGCGGCCCGGCACCGCGCGCGGATGGTGGCCATTTTCATGAGCGCCGTCCCGCTTTCCGGCCTGCTGGCGGGTCCGCTCTGCGGCTGGATTTTGAAAGACCTCCATGGGGTTTCTGGCCTGGCCGGGTGGCAATGGCTGTTTCTGGTAACCGGCCTTCCCTCTTCGATTGCGGGCCTGGTGACGCTATTCTTCCTCACCGACGAGCCCGAGCAGGCCCATTGGCTGAGCGCCGATGAAAAAAAGATGGTGCTGGCGCGCCTCCAGGAAGAAGAGCAAACCAAGACGGGCAAGCGAAGCCACCGGCTGGTGGACGCGTTCCGCAGTCCGGCCGTCTGGCTGCTTTGCCTGGTCTATTTCGGCATCACCGCGGGCAACTACGGCATCGGCTTCTGGCTGCCGCAGGTGATGAAGGATACCCTGACGAAAGACCCCGTGGCCATCGGCTGGCTGTTCACGATTCCCTCGGCGGTGACGGTGGTCGCGATGTTCTTCGTGGGACGGCATTCCGACGCCACCGGCGAGAGGCGCTGGCATTTCGCGTTGTCCTGTATGGTGGCGGCGTGCGCCTTCGCCGCCAGCGCCATCCCGGGGATACCCGGGCCGGTGGGTTTTGCCGCGCTGACCCTGGCCAATGCGGGCACCCTGTCCGCGTTCGCCGTGTTCTGGTCGCTGCCCACCGCGCTTCTCTCGGGCACCGCGGCGGCCGCGGGAATCGCGTGGATCAATTCCGTGGGCAACCTGGCCGGCTATGCCAGCCCGCACGCGGTGGGCGCCATTCGCGACCACACGCACAGCATGACGCTGGCTCTGCTGGCGCTGGCACTGGCTATGCTGACCGCGGCCCTGGTTTCGCTCTTTGTGACGCGCCGCGACGCGCGGCAGCCGCTCCGCACGCCCAGCATTACACCTTGACGAGGCTCTTGAGCACGCCGTCCCAGGGGGCGCGATACGGTTTGGAGCACATGGCGGCGGCTTCCTTGTCGCCGATCACCTGCTCCTTATCGGGATCCCATCTGATGGCGCGGCCGAGCCGCAGAGACATGTTGGCCAGGTTGCATGTGATTGCCACCTTGTGGCCATCTTCCACCTCGCACAGCGGGCGCTTGCGGGTCCGCATGCTGCTCAGCCAGTCGCGTTCGTTCAGGGCCATGGTGTCTTCGCCGCCGGTGCCGTAGCGGGCGTCGGACTCCACTCCGCCTTTGGAACCCTGAATCCACGGCGCCGGCTTCACGTCGGTATAGACCGGACCGCCGATAGGATGGCCCATGAACCGCGGAATGTCATTGACCGGATCGATCTTGTTTTCCGGGATGACCTCGTAACCGCCGGCCAGCACCAGGTTGCCCTTGGTCCCCAGGTAGACCTGCCCGCGCGTGGCCGTATCGCCGCGCATGGCGTTGGCTTCGCGGATGGCATAATTCACCGTGAAACCGCCCGGGAACTGCCATATGGCGTCCTGCGTATCCGGGGTCTCGCCGTCGTCTTCCAACGCGAACCGGCCGCCGGTGGACATCACCAGCGTCGGACCCTTCACGTTCATGCACCACAGCACCTGGTCCATGGTATGAGCCCCCAGGTTGGTCATCTGGCCGCCGGAATAATTCCAGAACCAGCGGAAGTGGTACAGGGCGCGGTGCCTCTGGTACGGCGTCTTGGGGGACGGACCGAGCCACATGTCGTAGTCGATCTCGGGTGGCGGAGCTTCGACCGGAGTCTTGCCGAATCCCGGGTAAATATTGCGGTAGGAAGCGATCCGGATGGAATGGATCTTCCCCAGCACGCCGCTTTCGATGACTTTCTTGGCCGCCGCCACGCCCTGGCCCTGACGCCGCTGCGTACCCACCGTTACGATACGGTTGTACTTGCGCGCCGCCTGGATCATCCACTTGCCCTCGTCGATGAAGACCGTCATCGGCTTTTCGACGTAGACATCCTTGCCCGCCGCGCAGGCCATGATCGTGAGCAGCGCGTGCCAGTGGTCCGGCGTGGCTACCACCACGCCCTGGATATCCTTGTTCTCGTACATCTTCCGGAAGTCGCTGTACGCTTTCGTATTGGGATTTCCGATGTACTTGAGACCTTCCTCCACGCGCGGCTTATAGACGTCACAGAGGCCCACGATATCCACGTCGTCGAATTTCTTGAAATCGGTGATGTGCTGTTTGCCGATCAGCCCGAACCCGATGAACCCAACGCCGATACGGTCGTTGGCGCCGAGGACCCGTTTGTATTGCGCGGCCGTCAAGGCGGCCGCACCCAGGAACCCTCGCCGGGTGGCCTGGGCAGTATTCAGCTTCTCTAACATTTGTTGCTCCTCTTCTTAGAGCTACGTCGTTATTTATAGCAGATCGCGCGGGATGCGGCGGTTGGGCCGCATCCCGCAAGGGTGCTCAGCCCGGTCGTCAGAAGTTCAGCTTGAGCGCGAACTGGATCTGGCGCATGGAGGCCGCAGTCGACGTGATTCGACCGAAAGACGCGATGGGCGCCACACCCGAGCCGCCGCCCCAGCTTATGCTAGTGGGACTGGACAATTCCACATGGTTGGGAGCGTTGAACATTTCCATACGGAATTCCAGGGCCTTCTTTTCGGCGAGATGGAAGAACTTGATGACCGAAATATCCTGGTTCCCGCGCCACGGTCCCCGCAAGGTGTTGCGGCCGCAGTTTCCAAAGGTGGCGGCAAGGGGATTGGAGAATGCCGCTGGGTTCCACCAGCCGTTCTGGTTGTTGCCGGGCAGAACCGGGTCCACGCCGGCGGTGCAGTTGAGCCGGGTGGCGTTGGTAATGAAATTAGTGCCCCCGGAATCATATGCGGACGTATTGACCACGCCGCCGCTTTGCATCGTGTTGATGAGTGTGAGCTGCCAGCCGCCCACCACCTTGTCTACGACCGCTCCATGATTGAGGAACTTCTCGCCTTTGCCGAATGGCAGGGTGTAGATGATAGAAGCGACGAACCGTTGCGGAATGTTGAAATCCGAGGGGCCGTATTCGCAGGTATTGGGGCACAGCGAATTCTGGGGCGAGAAGTCGTTCCCCGTGCCGCGGATGTTGCTGGTATCGTCGAGGGACTTGGACCAGGTATAGGCGAACAAGGTGTTCAGGTGCTGTCCGAAACGCTGGCTCAACTTGAAGGCGAGGGCATTGTAATTCCCACTACTGTCGGCCATCACATACTGGATTCCCGAAGCCCCCCATTCCGGATAGGGCAAGCGTTGGAGCGACGATAAGGTTGGGCTGAGAATCCCCTGATTTTCATTATCCAGGTGGGCCAGGTGGCGGCTTGCCGAACCGGTGTAACCTACCTCCAGGGTCGACGATTTGCCGAGCGTGCGCTGGACGTTCAGAATGTACTGCAGGCTGGAGGTGTCCGGTAGTAGCTGGGCCGCACCCCAGGTGAGACTGATGGGTACGGTCACCGGGAGCTTCGACGTGTCGATGAAATTCGTGTAGCTAAACGTCGGCACATCGTAGCTGTGTTGCGTCAGGACGGTGGTTCGGCCACCCATTCCGCGGGAGAGATCGAAGATGGAGTTCTTGCTCTCCGCCGAGAAGAATATGCCGAAACCGGCGCGGATGGACCACTTATCCGAGGGGCTGTAGGCGATGCCGATGCGTGGCGCGAAGTCGTGGTAGTTGGTATCGATCAACCGGCTGCCCATGCGCCCATCCCTGACGGTTTGCAGAGCAGGTCCGGAAGTTGCTCCAGCGCCTTGCCAATAGGGCGCGTAACGGAAGTTGATGCCGTCGTAAAAATTCCCGCTATTGCCCGTGCGGACGTAAACCGGATGCAGAGCCAGATTCGACACATTGGCCTGGTTGGGAAGCGGCTGTTGGAGCTGGATATTCGGCTCGAGGCCGGCTTTGTCCAGCAATGGCTGCTCCACCTCCCACCGGAAACCCAAGCTGAGGGTCAGGTGCGGGTGTATCCGCCAGGTGTCGTCGATATAGGCCGCCCATTCGCTATTGCGGAAATCGGCCTGTGCCAACGCGACGGCAATAATGGCGTCATATGTAGTGCCCAGCATGAAGTCCGCGCCGGTGTACCCCCCGGACGCTACGCCGTTTGTATAGCCCTGGGTGAAGCGGTTGTCGTAATAGAACTGGCCGCGGGGGAATTCATTCCCAAGCTGCGGGAACTCATTGTACCGGTACTCCCCGCCAAAGCGCAGCGAGTGCTTGCCAACGACCCAGGAGAAGTTGTCCACCCACTGGAAATACTTGTCGTCGATCAGGAACGGGCTGCTGGTCGGGTTGCCGATGGTGGTCAGGTTCTGGGAGAGAGGGATATTGGGTGAGCCCCAGGAATTGGGATCGGTGACCTTCACCGGTATGCCCAATTCGGCATCCACATCCTCCTTGCCCGCCAACTGCTGAGTGATATTGTTGAACAGCGAGTTGTAGCCGAAACGCGCCTCATTCACCTTGGTCGGGGAAATGGTCCGGACGTTGGAGAGCACCCACTGGCTGGCCCGGGTGTACAGAGTGTTGCCGTCGTTGAGCCCCAACGTGGGGTTGACGGCAAGGGTGGTTTCGTCGTTCCAACTGTAGCGGCCGAACCACTGCGATTTCGTGCTTTCGTTGAAATCGATGCGCTCGGTGAGAGTGTCTTTGTCGACTGGAACCGTCAAGCTGTATTGATAGTTTTGATAGGGCAGCCCGGCTGTGGAGGATGGCAGATTCGGGAGTGGATCCAATAGCTTGAGGAGGATGGTGGACCCGGCGCTGAGCCGGTTGGTGGGAATCTGGTTGTTGGGGAAGTACGACTGGGTGACGGTGGCGGGGGTGGTCCCAGTGCGCGAGAAGGGGTCCGCCAGAGCATACCCGAAGGAGAGGATGGAGGAAAAGTCGCCGGTTCGCATGGCCGCCGGCAGGGTGGTGCCTAACGACGGAGTGGTCTTGCGGGAGTTATATCCCTCAAAGTTCGACATGAAGAACAGCCGGTTCTTTCCGTTGAAAATCTTCGGAATCCGAATCGGCCCGCTCAGGGTGTAACCGTATTGGTTCTGGCGGTACGGCGCTTTGGCCGGAGCGAGGTTGGTGGCGCTGCGGGTGGCCGAGGCGAAATCGTAATCCTTGGCGTCGAGCTTGTCGTTGCGCAGGAATTCGGAAATGGTCCCGTGGTATTCATTGGAGCCGGGCTTGGTGGAGACATTGACCTGTCCGGCTTCCCGGCCGAACTCCGCGGGATAGATGCCGGACTGCACCTTGAATTCCTGCAGGGCGTCGACCGACGGCTGCAGGATGTAGGTGTTGAAGTCGATGTCGGTGTTGGTAATGCCGTCCAAGGTATAGTTCTCCCAAGTGGAGCGCCCGCCCGACACGGCGATGGTGAGATTGCCGCGCGAGCCGGCCAAACGGCCGCTCGCTTGCGCGGCGGCGGTAAATCCGGAAGTCACGTTGGGGCTCAACGCGACCAGGCTGAAGAAACTGCGGCCGTTCAGCGGCAGATCCATGATGCGCTGTTCCTCGATCACGGTGCCGACCGTGGCGTTTTCGGTAGACAGCAACGCCGCGTTGCCAGCCACCTCGATGGTCTGCTGCGCCTGGCCCACGGCAAGCGCGAAATCGATGCGCGCCGTCTGCTGCACCTGGAGCTCGACGCCCGTCTTCACCACCGTCGCGAAGCCCGTCGCCACAGCCTTCACATCGTACATTCCGGGCGACAGATCGGGGAAACTGTAGATTCCCGCGGAATTCGTTTCCGTCGACCGCGTCGCGTTGGTCGCGGTATTGGTAACTGTAACGGCTGCGTTTGGAACTAGCGCGCCGCTTTGATCCCTGACTTCCCCGGTGATCTGCCCGCCGGTTTGGGCGAACGCTATGGCAAACGCCAAGCCCAACAATCCGATTAGTAGAGGTAGCCTTCGCATGTAGATCCCTTCACCCAAGCAAAACTTTAGCCGAAGCGACATTATCACAAAGTAACTTGTGGCGCAAGGGGACCAAAACACTTACCCCCAATACTCTTCCCCCGGCGCCAGGTTCTTCTTCAAGAAGTCCGCATCGATCTCCAGCCCGAGCCCGGGACCCGTCGGCACTTTGAGCAGCCCCTGGCGCACGTCGGGCGGGTTGCCCGCGGCCATTCCCTCGATGTACCGGCCGGGCCGCCCGAGCTGGCTTTCCGAGCGGTAGAAGTTCTGGATGGACGCGCCGAAATGCGCGTTGGCATACGTCAGCACCAGCGACCCGACGTTGTGCAGCGCCACCGGAGTGCGGAACTGCGCCGCGTAATCGGCGATCTTTCGCGTCCCCGTGATTCCGCCCGCGAACGACAGATCGGGATGGACGATGTCCACCGCCTGGCTGTCCAGGAACGGCTTGAATCCGCGGACCATTTCGAGCTTCTCCCCGGTCAGCAGCGGCACGCGCGTGGAGCGGCGCAACGCCATCCAGGCTTCGGAGAAAGGCGGATTGAGCGCGTCTTCGATGAACAGCGGATTCATCGGCTCCACGGCCTTGGCAACCGCTATCGCGCTGGGCGTGTCGAGCTCGTTGTGGCAGTGGACGGCGATGTCGATGTCGTCGCCCACAGCTTCGCGGCAGTTGGCATAGCCGCGCGCCACGTTGCGCAGTTGCTGGGTGGTGAGCGTGGGCGCGAATCGGGCCGCGGGCACGCCCAGCAGCGGGTCGATGCCGTTCTTGAAAGCGGTAAAGCCCTCCGGCATCTCTTTGATGCGCTGCGCCCAATCCCGGCAGGAAGCCTTGTCGAGCATGTTGAAACCGAGGCCGTGCGAGTACATGGGGATCGACTCGCGAAACGGGCCGCCCAGCAGCATGTGGATGGGGGCGCCGACAATCTTGCCGGCCAGGTCCCACAGCGCCATGTCGATGCCGCTGATGGTGGGAATGTGTGCCATGTAAGTGTGCATCAGAGACGTCATGTTCTGGAAATGCACTTCGATGGCCAGCGGATCCTTGCCGATCAGCAGGTCTCGCATGGTGGCAATGCGGGCGCGCGCCATCGGTCCGGTGGCGCCGGCCTCGCCGTAACCCATCAATCCGCTATCGGTGTCGATGCGGATCAGGCAGTTGCCGGCGATGTTCTGGATGGCCATGGCCCGGATGGCGGTGATTTTGACGCGGTTCAGGCTCGGCGCGGCCATCGCCCGGTAGCCGTTAAACGCGCCGGCCGACGGCAGCGCGACGGCCAGGCGAATCAAGTCCCGGCGGGACAAGGATCTCATACGGGAAACCTCCTAAGCACACGATTTCGCATGGTGGGGCAGGCGGTGCCGCCTGCCCGTGGCCGAGCGAAGCTCGGCAGGCGGCACCGCCTGCCCCACCAAACCTTCGGAATACCCGAATCGGGGTACTGAGCAAGCTATCCGTCCAGTTCGATCTCCTGGTGCTGCATGCCCGCGCACGGGTACACCGCTACCTTGGGATCGCCCGGATGCAATTCCTTGAGCTTGGCGATCACGTCCGCCCATTGGTCGCAGAAGAACGTACCGGTCCGATAGTTGTTCTTCATGTTGCGGGTGAGATACTGCGAGTACACGATCAGGTTGGTCTGCTTGGCGTTGCCGCGGCCGCCGCCCCTGCCGAAGGTGCCGCTCACGCGCCGGTTTGTCATGTCGAATTGCGTCGCGCCACCCAGTCCCGCCAGGCGGTTGTTGAGATAGTGAACCGGATCCAAACCCAGGGGATGCTGGACGATCAGAACCCCCGTCCCGCCGTCGCGAACCGAATAGTTGATCCACAGCGCTCCGTGGAACGCCTGGGCGTTCTGCGGATAGGCATTGGCCACCACAATGTCGGCGTCCTTCAACGTCGGCGTGCAATAGGTCTTTGCCGCCACGCGGACCCCGGCATGGTGCGCGTCCACGATGTCGCCCGCCCAGATGCGGGTGGGCTGCAAATGGTCGTTGTACAGGATCTGCACGGTGTAGTCGACCTTCGCCATCCGCGCCGCTTCGATCATGTCCAGCCGCATGTCGTTCTTGAAGATTTTCACGGGACCCGTGGTCCTGACCTTCGTCAGGATTTGCGTGTGATTGAATTCCACCGTCGAAAGCGCGGCCAGGCCGGGGAGGACCGCCTTCGCGCCGCCGCCGTAGCCGGCGTCCTGATGGACCTTCACGCCGCTGATGCAGATCTTCAGGTCCGCCCCGAGAAAGGTCTGGTTCAGCAGAATCTTGTTGCCACGGGTGGTCGTGCCGGCTTCCTTCACGTTGTCGAACGCGTCGTGGTTCAGCCACGCGTAGTTCTTGGCGATCTGCGGGCCGAGTTTCCGGGCGACCTCCTCCTGCGTCATCGCGCGGTGCGTGCCGAAGGAACCGATGAACAGGATGTTCTGGTCGTCGACCCCGGCTTTGGCCAGCTCCGCGACCAGCCACGGCGTCACGGCGTAGGCGGGCGTGGTGCGGGTCAAGTCGTCGAAGCTGATGGCGACCTTCTTCTTTCCCTCGGCGAGTTCACGCAGCGATTTTGCGCCGATGGGCTGGCTGCATTGATCGCCAATCTGCTGCGGCGTGAGAACCGGCAGATTGTGCCCCGCCATCTCCATCACATGGAGATCCCAGGTTGCCGGGAAATCCAGCCGCTCTTCGATCCACGGCGCGCCCCTCGGTCCCGCGAATTCGTGCGTCGGGATGGTAACGGATTTCGCCTTGCCTTTGAGCTGCGACACGGCGTTGCTTTGAAAAGGCCCGGCCGCCATAGCGGCGCCGATCAGCGGAATGGATCCGAGTTTGCCGGCCTGTTCCAGAAAATCCCTGCGGGTCGATCGATAGTCTGTCACAACCAGCTCCTTTCTCTACTCTCGAGGCCTGTGTGTCTTCGCCAAGCCACCGTGTATGCTCACCTGGGGCGCGTCGATCATGCCGATCCGGTTAACGAGACACATCAGCTCACGCTCATACTATCACTCCAGATCCGCCACGTCGATCATCGAAGCTCTACTCCCGGCCGCAAGAATTGCGTTAAGGTGGATGGTGCGAAAGGCCGACATGCCAACACAAAAGCTCACAGCCGAAATCATTGCCGCCGCCATCGACGGCTACGAATTCCAGAAGACCCGCATAGACACCAGGATTGCGGAACTCCGAACCATGCTGTCTGGTGGCTCTGCACCACCCGTCACGCTGGAACCCAAGCAACGCAAACGCCGGAAGATGAGTGGCGCTGGCCGGGCCAGGATCGCCGCGGCACAGCGGAAAAGATGGGCCAAGATCCGGCGAGAGTCTGAGCCGTCAGCCACGCCGGAACCGCCAAAGCCCAAACGCCGGATCAGCAAAGCAGGTATGGCCAGAATCATCGCCGCAACCAAGGCGCGGTGGGCAAGGGTCAGAGCCGCCAAGGCGCAGGCGCAAACTGCCGGTTAGAGCGGAGCGGAGAACATGCCCCCCGGCCATGTCCCACATCACCCTCAGGCAAAGCTACCAGAGCCTTTCCCACCGGCTTAACCTGTTTCCTCAGGGGGCTCCGCCCACGGAGCTGCTCTTCAGTATCCTCCAGTTGCTGTTCACGGAGGAGGAGGCGGCCCTGGTGGCGCTGCTTCCCCTGAGGCCATTCACGGCGGCCGCCGCGGCCCGGAACTGGAAGCAGGCGGAGGGTAAGGCCCTGGCCACTCTAGAGAACCTGGCTTCCCGGGGAATGCTGCTGGATGTCGAGCTGGGGGAGGAGCGTCTCTTCGTGCTTCCGCCGCCCATGGCCGGATTCTTCGAGTTCTCCATGATGCGCGTGGGCAACGGGTACGACCAGAAGCTACTGGCGGAGCTCTACTACCAGTACCTGAACGTGGAGGAGGATTTCGTGAAGGACCTCCTCTGTAATGGGGAGACGCGTCTGGGGCGGGTCTTCGTGAATGAGAGTGCCCTGGGCGCCGGAACGACCCTCGAGGTGATGGACTACGAACGGGCCTCCGAGGTGATCCGCACCTCCTCCCATATAGGCGTAGGGACGTGCTACTGCCGGCACAAGATGGAGCACCTGAACAAGGCCTGCGGCAACCCCCTGGACATCTGCATGACCTTCCACAGCACCGCATGCTCCCTCATCAAGCACGGCATCGCCCGGCAGGTGGACGTCAAGGAGGGCATGGACCTGCTGCAGCAGTCCCTGGGCCACAATCTCGTCCAGTTCGGCGAGAACGTCCGGCGGAAGGTGGCCTTCATCTGCAACTGCTGCGGCTGCTGTTGCGAAGCCCTGCTGGCCGCCAAGCGTTTCGCGGTCCTCAGCCCCATCGCCACCACCAACTTCCTGCCCGAGGTGGTGGATCGAGGAAACTGCAACGGCTGCGGAAAGTGCGTGGAGGCCTGCCCCGTGGAGGCCATGGGCCTTGTCTCCGCCGGAGATCCCCGCCAGTCCAAACGCAAGCAGGCGAAGCTCCAGCCGGACCTCTGCCTGGGCTGCGGCGTGTGTATCCGCACCTGTGCCCGGAACGTCCTGTCCCTCCGCTCTCGTGAAAAACGCCTCATCACCCCCGTCACGACCGCCCATCGTACGGTGCTCATGGCCATCGAACGGGGCAAGCTCCAGAACCTCATCTTCGACAACCAGGCCCACTGGAACCACCGCGCCATGGCCGCCATCCTGGGCGCGATCCTCAAGCTCCCCCCCGTCAAACGGATCATGGCCAGCCGGCAGATGAAGTCCATCTACCTGGACAGGCTGCTGGGTTTACCGGGCTCCGCGCTACCGCACCATTAGCTGTGTCCGCCACATAGTGGGCCACTCGGAAAGTGGCCTTTGCCGGCGCGGCATTCGTACCTTCCCGCCGCCTGAGCGAGTTCGATTTCCGCTATAATGCCCGTGAAGTTTCGAGATGCAACGCCGGTATGTCGCTGGGAACAACGCCGGCCGGAGAGCGGAGGTAAACCGAGATGAAAAGCGCGACCGTGCCGGCTATCGGCATCGGCATTTACGAACTGGAGGCGCAGTAAATGGATTTCGAAGCGGCAGTTTACAGCAAAGTCACGCGGCGGATCATTCCGTTTCTCTTCGCCTGCTACAT
>PLMF01000180.1:49897-56575 GCA_003142355.1 Bryobacterales bacterium | reverse complement strand
TGGTGGCCTCCGATCGTGAAGCCAACCCGCCGCCCACCTCGCGCGAAGCCCAACTGGTGAGCGCGCCGGTGATGATCGACAACACGCCGCCGGTGGTGACCATCGGCGTGGTGCGCCACTCCGGCGGCGCCGCCCACATTGAGTTCGAAGCCGCCGACGCAGCCTCCGCCTTGCGGCGCTGCGAGTACTCTCTGGACGCCGCAAGCTGGGTGCCCGTGGCGGCCGCCGATGGCGTCATCGATTCGCTGCGCGAGAGGTTTGTGCTCGACCTCACCGGCCTGGCGCCCGGCGAGCACCTGCTCGTCATTCGCGCCGCCGACAGCGCCAACAACACCGGCACGACCAAGGTGATTCTCAAATGATGGAAGCCGCCAACCGGCTGGCGCGGATACTGGGATCGGTTCCGCCCCGGCTATGCAACATATCCGAAAGCGATGCCGCGCTGCGCTCCGCGCCCGGCCGCTGGTCGAAGAAGGAAATTCTCGGCCACCTGATCGATTCCGCCGGCAACAATCACCAGCGGTTCGTTCGCGCGCAGTTCGTGCCGAGTCTGGAGTTCCCCGGCTATGAGCAGGAAGCCTGGGTGGCCGCTCAGGCTTACGCCACCGAACCGTGGCCGGACCTGGTGAATCTCTGGCTCCTGTTGAACCGCCACTTGGTGCACATCATCCAGACGATGCCGGAAGCCAGCCTGGCGCACGAGTGCGTGATCGGCGGCAATGCGCCCGTGACGCTATCCTTCCTGATCACCGACTACCTGCGACACCTCGAGCACCACCTGGACCAGATTTTCCATTCGGAGCCGCGACCGTAAGGGAGCGTTATCGCGGTGGCGCCGAGTCTGATGATCGGGCTGGCTAGGCGACCTTCTGAACCTTGCCGGAACGGATGCACGACGTGCAAGCGCGGATGCGGCGGTTGGCGCCGTTCACCAGCGCGTGAACCGTCTGCAAGTTCAGGTTCCAGCGCCGCTTGGTGACGTTATGGGCGTGACTGATCCGGTTGCCGAATTGAGGTCCGCGGCCGCACACTTCGCAAACTTGTGCCATAAAGACGGGAATCTCCTGCTGATTTCGAAAGAACGATTATAGCAGTGCGGCGGCGGGCATGGCAACCGCGTTCACGAGGCGTTGCCGTTCACCGGGAGCGAAGAGAGCGCCGGGATGGCCTTCTCCGCCATGGCAAAGAACATCGGGTCTATTTCAAGCCCTATACTCGTGTACCCAACAGCCACGGCGGCGGCTATCGTGGACCCCGCGCCCATAAAAGGGTCAAGCACGGTACCGATTCCCAGTGGGAGGGATGCTCTGACGATCTGGCGCATAAACGCCTGTGGCTTCAGTGAAGGGTGCGGAGCGATCTTGCGCTCTTCGGCACGAGTGGGGGATGACGGGATCACGTCCAGGAAGGGAGCATCAGCCGCTACCCTCCTGAGTCCTCCCGTCTTCCATTTGCGGAGATTGTCTTGTACCCTGCCCTCGCATGGCTTTCGGAACAGGCCCCACGGTTCCCAGGCGGATCGCGGCATAACAGTCACATCCGAGAACTCCTTGTGCGCATTCTTCGGCCGGTCCCCGCCGCGCAGGGTCTGGACGAGCCTTATGATTTCGCCGCGCTTTTCAAAACCAGCCGTTATAAGGGGATTGTAGACCAGATGCGAAAGCAACGGGCTGCTGGCAATAAACAAGTGGCCTCCAGGCACCAGAATGCGCAGGGCCTTGCCGGCAAAGGATGTGAAGAATGTTCGTAGCTGCTGTAGGTCCGATTCGGTCAGAACAGTGAAACGGGGTACCGGATTGCGTTGGCAACCATCGAAAGACGGCGGTATCCGCCAGACACCACCCCTTCGGTTTCGCAGTTTCCGCTTTTCCTCCGTGGTATATTCCCGGAGCCCATAGGGCGGGTCAGTGACGATAGCCTGAATGGAACATTCCGGTTGCGCATCCATCCAGACCAGGCAATCCGTCAGGTGGAGAGCATACCCGGTGTCGCCAGAGCCAAGCAGAGCGTGGGGATTCGTCATGGACGGTTTCCACCCGGGAGAGGTAAGGCTACCCCCCGAACGGCCACACCCGCTCGATGGTCTTGCTGAGCATCCAGCTCTTGTCGTCGGCGTTGAGAAACTTCATGTCGTCGCGGACCACGCTGAGCGCCTGCTCGTATTTCGCGTTCGAGTTCTCGATGATCGGCCAGTCGGTGCCCCACATCAACCGCCGCGGGCCGTAGGCGTCGTAGAGGCGCTTCACCAGCTCCTGCGAATCCAGCCACGGATACGGCTGGCGCGAAAGCGACCAGGTGTGCGAAATCTTGACGAACACATTCGGGAAGCGCTTCAGCGCGATCAGCTTTTCGAGCTCCTGCGGCTGGCTCACGGGGCAATCGGCCATGTGGTCGATCACCAGCGTCAAGTCGGGCAGCTTCTCCATCAACTGGGCCACCTGCGGCATGCGGCCGATCGCGGCCAGCACCGTCATGGGCACTTTCAAGTCCAGGCAGCGCTTCCACAGCGGGGGCATCAGCGGGCCTGTCAGCCAGTCGCCGGAAGCACCGCCCCCGGGGCTCAGGCGTACTCCGCGGAATCCCTGCTCCGTGAGCTGCGAAAGCTGGTCCGGCGCTGCCGGGTCGAGCGGGTCCACCCGGCATACCCCCTTGAAGGTCCCCGGATACTGCTTCAGCACGTGCGCCAGAAAGCGGTTGTCGTAGCGGTAGTGAATCACCTGGATGATGACGGTCTTCGAGACGCCGTTGGCCTTCATGTGTTCCAGCAGGGTTTCCGGCGCGGCGTCGCGCGCGGGGACATTGGCCCCCTGCGCGAACGGAAACTCGGGGTCGTGTTTCCAGGTGTGGACGTGGGAATCGATGATGCGATAGTCGGCGGCCGCGAGCGTGGTCATGGCGAGCGTGGTCCCGATGAAGGTCCGGCGCGATACGTCAGACATAAATCGGCTCCAGCGTGTCGACTACGTAGGCCCCGCACCGCTCGTAGCTGACGCGGGGGCCTTTGCGGGCCACATCCAAGTCGACGATGAGCCAGAGCTTGAGCGACGCCGCCTTCAGCACCCGATGGCAGGCCGGAAAGTCCACGTCTCCGTCGCCCAGGTCGTAGATATTCTGGAGGAAGTTGCCGGGGCCCCGCTTGGCGTCTTTGTAGTCCGCCAGCATCAGCCGGTCCTTGTACCGCTCGAGTATCTTGGCCGAGTCCATGCCGGCCAGGTGGAGGTGCGCGGTATCGGGCGATAGCCAGAACAGCTTGGGATCGGTCATCGTCATGCACCGGTCCAGCTCGTCTTCGTTCTGCACCATCTGCCCCATGTGGTTGTGCAGGCCCGCCTTGAAGCCCATCTCGCCGGCCAGCTCGCCGAGCTGGTTATAGCACTCGCACATGGTCTTGAAAGCGTCCGGGGCCGCACCCGCGTTCCGACTCGGCGAAAACACCACCAGCCGCTCGGCGCCGAAATTCTTGAGGAAGGTCATATCCGCCTTGGCGCTGTCCAGAACCTCCTTGCGTCTGGACGGGTCCTGCGCCGGGCCGTTGAACGAAATCGTCACCACGTGCAGCCCGCGCTTGGAAACTTCGGCTTCCATTTGTTCCGTGGTGATGCTGTAGGTCTCCAGAATCCTGGGGAACTGCGTCAACCGGAGGCCGATAAATCCGGTGTCGCGCATCACGTCGAGGATGTCCGTGAACTTCGATCCCTTGAAGGAATTCCAGAGATTCGACCCCAATCCCCACTTCACGTTCTGGTTGGCGGGAATCCGGCCGGCCGCCCGTCCCAGGGTGCCTGCCAAGACGCCCAGGGTTGCTAATACATCGCGCCGTGTCATCATGGTGCTCATCCTTTCTTTGCGGCCTGCGGCCGACCCCGGAGAGCCGGACCAGGGGGTCCGGCGCGGACGAGGGCGTCCGCCCTACGTTTGATGTAGAAGCCACTTCACCGCGTTCTTCTGCATTTTTTCGAACTCCGGGTTCCACAGGGAGGTAATCGCGTGACCGGGCGCGAAGAAACACACGCGGCCCTTGCCGTAGTCGTAAGCCCACGCTGCTTCACAGGTGTTACTGGGCTTTCGATCCTTACCTGCCGGATACGTCAGACCTTCTTCTTGCACGCTCATCGCCAAAACGTACTTCGGGTCTTTCTCGTAAATCAGAAAGTGCTGCTCGTCGGTGACCACGAAATCGTCGACACCCTTGGTGATGGGGTGATCGTGGTTGATAATCTTCACCTTGAACGGCCGGATTGGCGGATGTCCGAGGATGGTGGCGCCCTGAACGTCGCGATAATCCTGTCGCATCAGCGACAGGCGGCTGTTGTTGTGCCATGCCCAGAGCGAACCGCCTCCCTGGACCCACCGCTTGATGCCTTGGCACTGCTCGTCGGTGATGGTGGCGACAAATGCGCTATCGAGCTTCCTCTCCAGCGGCGGTTCGCTCACAACTTTAATGCCCGGTATGTTGTTGTAACCGCCAGGGTGCCGCGTGCCATTGCGAAAGAGGATGAGGATTTTGTAGCGCTGGAGGTTCTCGTAGGTGATCAGCTTTTCCTCATCCGTGAAGTCGATGGGGATTCCAGCGTCCTTTACCAGCGTAGCCGTAAGAGCCGTTCGGTAGGCATCCGAGTTATGCGATTCATCGCCGGTCACGGCGAGGGCCACTGCGTTGGTGCCAGTTATGGTCTGCGCGCCGGCTTCACGAAGGAGCGGGGCCGCCACGCCCGCGGTTCCGAGGGCGCCCATCAGCGAGCGCCGCGTCAGCCTGGTCTTGCTGTGCATGACATAGAACAGCTTAGCCGGTATTGCGCCGCGCCGCCAGCAGAGTATTCGGCAGATTGCGTACACTGGTTGGGGTTTCATGAGGCGAAACTTCTGGCGGTCGCTGGCGGCAGTTGTGGCCGGCAACGCCATTTATTTCGGCGTGGAGCGGTTCCTGCCGCCTCGGGCGCAGCACCAGCTCTATCAACTCGATTGGGGGCTGGCGGTGGATTTTTGGATCTGCCTGGCCTGTTGGGGGCTGATACGGCTCGTCCGTTGAAGCGGGCCATGGGCAAGCTAAAGCATGCCCCACCATTCCCAGCATTTGGTGGGGCATGCTTTAGCTTGCCCTACTTCAGCTTTTGCAGTTTCTTGCGAATCTCGGCGGCATTTTTGGCGTCGGAGGCGAGCGCCAGGTACCTGGTATAGGCTTCCTTGGCGGCCTTCGGATCCTTCAATTTTTCCTCGGTTTCACCCAGCCGCAGCCAAGCGTCGCCGTAGCCGTCGTTCCACTTGGTGGCTTCGCGAAACCGCATGGCGGCGGACCGGTATTTGCCCGTCTTGAAGTAGAAATTTCCGATCTTCAGTTCATTCTCGGCCTGGAGAGGATTGAAGGAATACTCTTTCACGGCCAGAGTTGTGTCTTCTTCCGGGGGGACCTCCTGCTTGCCGGATGTGGCAGGCTGCGACCGATCCTTCTTCAGTTGACCGGGCTGATCCTGTGCGTGGAGCAGGGCCACAGAAGCCATGAGCAGCGCCAGAATCCAGCGTGACATAATTCAATTATAGCTTCCCCTCCCATGGAACTCCGCGACAAGGCAGGCCAGCTTCCGCTCGCGCCCGGCGTATACCTGTACAAGGACGCCGGAGGCCGCGTCATCTACGTCGGCAAGGCCAAGAGCCTGCGCCACCGGGTGCGCAGCTACTTTTCCGAGGACAAGCTGGCCGACGTCAAGACCGGAACACTGATCGCGGAAGCGCGGGACATCGATTACATCCTGGTGGATAACGAAAAAGAGGCGCTGGCGCTCGAGAACAACCTGATCAAGCAGTACCAGCCGCGCTTCAACGTCCTGCTGCGCGACGATAAGACCTACCCGTACATCAAGCTCACGCATGAGAAGTATCCGCGGGTCTACGTGACGCGCCGGCTGCGCAAGGACGGCGCGACGTACTTCGGCCCTTACTTTCCGGCCAATCTGGCGCACCGCCTGGTGCATTTCATCCACCGGCATTTCCAGGTGCCGTCGTGCAAGGTCGACCTCACGCGCTACCATCCGAAACCGTGCCTGCAATATCACATTCACCGCTGCCTGGGGCCTTGCGTCGAAGGCCTGACTACCGGCGAGGCCTACGCCGGCGCGGTGCGCGACGTGAAACTGTTCCTGGAGGGCCGGCACAGCGACCTGGCGCAAGAACTTCGCGCGCGCATGGAAACCGCCTCCGGCGAGATGCGCTTCGAACAAGCCGCGTCGCTGCGCGACCTGCTGGCCACGGTGGAAGAGATCGGGGAGCGGCAGAAGATGGCCGCGGCCAAGGGCGACGACGTGGACATCTTCGCCTGCTACGCCGAGCCGCCCCTGGTGGCCCTGAACCTGTTCCACCTGCGCCACGGCCAGATCGTGGACCGCCGCGAGTTCTTTTGGGAAGACCAGCCGGATTTCGACGAGCCGCAGTTCTTCTCCGCGCTGCTGAAGCAGCTCTACCTGGACCAGCAGTTCATCCCGGCGGAGATCCACGTGCCCGTGGAGTTCGAGGATTGCGAGGCCCTGGAGGAGCTGCTTTCCGAGAAACGCAACCATCGCGTGGAGATCCGCACGCCCCAGCGCGGGCAGAAGAAAGCGCTGCTCGACCTGGTCCGGAACAACGCCAGGCACAGCTTCGACATGCGGTTTCACGTGCTGAAACCCTCATCCCGCGCCATTCAGG
>PLMF01000180.1:0-49886 GCA_003142355.1 Bryobacterales bacterium | reverse complement strand
TGGGAGGACGGCCGGATGAAGAAATCGGACTACCGCAAATTCATCATCAAGACGGTGATCGGCAACGACGATTACGCGAGCATGCGCGAGGTGGTGGCGCGGCGCTATTCGCGCCTTCGGGAAGAGAAGCGGGCGATGCCCGGGCTGGTGCTGATCGATGGCGGAATCGGGCAGTTGCACGCGGCGGCCGAAGCGCTGGAAGCGGTCGGAATCGTGGACCAGCCCCTGGCCTCGATCGCCAAACGCGAGGAGATCGTATACGTCAACGGGCAGGAGGACGAGCCGGTGGTGCTGGACCGCTTCTCGCCGATCCTGCACCTGATTCAATCCATCCGCGACGAGGCGCACCGCTTCGCCGTCACGTTCCACCGTTCGCGGCGGAACGCGCGGCAACTCTCGAGCGAGCTCGATGCCATCCGGGGTGTGGGGCAGAAGACGGTGCAGAAACTGCTGCAGGGGTTCGGCAGCTCGGAGCTGGTGCGCGCGGCCTCGGAGGACCAGTTGGCCGCGGTGGTGGGCCGCGCCGCCGCGCGCCGCGTGAAAGCGCACTACCAGTGTGGCGCGGACTCTTAGTCTGCAGCGTCCCGACTCATCGGGACGCTTGCTTGCCGGCCGTGCGCCAAAGAGCGTCCCGATGAGTCGGGACGCTGCAGGCACGAGTGCCTGCGCCACTTGTGCCACACTTCAAACATGAGAAGATCGATTGTATTGGCAGTGGCGTTCTTGTCCCTGGCCGCCGCGCAAGAGACCCGCAGGGAGATCACCAACAACGCCCCCACGCCCGCCGCGGACGCCAAAGCGAACAGCGACCAGGTGCCGGATGTCTATGCGGTCGCCAGCCAGTTCGAGCGCGTGCTGATTTTCCGCTTCAAATACCAGGCCGATCTTCTGGCCGGATTGCAGCAGATGGTGAAGGAAAACAAGATCCGCAACGCCGTGATTCTGGCGGGCGCCGGATCGGTGCGAGGTTACCAGGTGCACCAGGTGAGCAACCGCACCATGCCATCCAAGAACATGTTCGTGAAGGACCCCACCGCGCCGGCCGACATGATCGGCATGAACGGCTACATCATGAACGGGAAGATCCACGCGCATGTGACTCTGGCGAATCCGGACAAGGCTTTCGGCGGCCACCTGGAGCCGGGCACCGAAGTTTTCACCTTCGCGATTGTCACGGTGGGGGTGCTGCCGGACGACCTGGATCTCACCAAGCTGGACGACAAGACCTATCGGTAACCTGGGCGCCCGCCGCACGTCATGAGAAGATAAGGATACGTATGCGTTACCGTCTTCTGGCTGGCGTGTTCGCGGTCTGCCTCGTCGCCGCGGCCCAGACTCTGAACTTGCGGGAGTTGGTCAGCTTTGTCCAGTCCTCCGAGCAGCTCATCAAGGAGGGGAAGCAGACGGATGCCGAACTGGCGAAATACCTCGCCAAGGTGAAACTCTCGGAACGCCTGGACGACCGCGTCATCGAAGAATTGCAGAGCCAAGGCATCGGGGCGAAAACTCTGCAGGCGCTGCAGGCGTTGCGAGACCGGACCAAGGACCTGATGGCGGCCAAGCCCATCGCGCCCGAAGCCCGGCCCACGCCCATCCCGCCGCCTTCTTCCGAGGAACAGGCCGCCATCATCACGGATGTGCGCGAGTACGCGCTGAACTACAGCAAGAACCTGCCCGACTTCATTTGCACCCAGGTGACGCGGCGGTATGCGGCGCCCATGCCCGGCACCAAGTGGGGCGGCAGCGCCCTCAGCCAGCCTTCCTGGCAGGCGCAGGACGTTCTGCAGATACGCCTGAGCTACTTCCAACAGAAGGAAAAGTACACGGTGGTGCTGGCGAACAACACCATCGTCAACAAGGACTACGAACAGATGGGCGGCAGCAAGTCGTTCGGCGAGTTCGGCAGCATGCTGCGCGAGATCTTCGAGCCCGGAACCGAAGCCCGTTTCGAGTGGGACCACTGGGGCACTCTGCGCGGCAAGCGAGTCATGGCGTTCGCCTACCACGTGTCGCAATCCCGCTCGCAGTACCGCCTCGTGGTGGAGGATGCCAAGCTCAGCATCATCACGGCGTACCGGGGGCTGGTGGAAGTGGACCCCGACACGCATATAGTGATGCGGGTGTCGACCATCGCGGAGCACATTCCGCCGGACTTCCCCATCCGGAAGGCGGAAGACGTCCTCGACTACGATTTCCAGGAGCTCTCGGGACATACTTTTCTGTTGCCGCTCAAATCGCAGGTCCTCATGAGCGGCGGCGAGGTTCTGACCAGACTCGACGAGGAGTTCCGCCTCTACCGCAAGTACACGGCGGAAGCCGAAATCAAGTACGACACCGATCCGATAGCGCCGCTGCCCGACGACAAGACCAAGGAGACCCCTGCAACGCAGCCGAAGCCCAACAAGAAGTAGCGCGCCTCAGTAGCTCTTTTCGTACTTGTTGCGGCTGTTGTAAACGGTGAACGCTCCGTCCTTCCGGACCGTCGCGCGAAGCCACTTGCCTTCGCACAACTCGTCCACGTTGGCAATGAACGGATCGGGCGAGTTGTGGTCCTTGCTGGCGGCCACGGCATAGTGCAGTTGCCAGAGGTCCAGCAGGCCGGGCGAGCCATGAACGGTCTGCCAGATTTCAGCCGCGCCGCCCTTGCGCGCGCCGTTGTTCATGACGGCCACGCGCGGGTGAAGCGCATGCACCAGTTCGGGCGACCCCGAGAGGTCCATGCCGTGGTGCGAGACCAGGTACAGGTCCACGGCGCCGATCTTGTTGCCGGGGCAAACCAGGTCGTACTCCTTGTTCCAGGTGAGATCCGCCAGGTCGATCATGCGGAAGCCGCCGTAGGCGATCAGCAGGCCCACCGACTGCGCGTTTTCGGTGGTGTCCACCGCATGCCGCTCAAAGCCGGCGCACTCCGCATCGGGCTGGCCCGCGCCGGGCAGCGGAGACGCGAGCACGTCGCCGGCCGAGGAAAGCACCTTCACCTCGATACCTTTAATCGGGATGACGTCGCCGGGTTTGACCTGGATGCGATTGCCCTTGTCGCGGAACGCGATATACGCGTTATACAGCACCTGGGCATCGCGGGTGGTTTCGGTTTGAGCGCCGTGATCCACGAAGTTGCGAATGGGCAGCTTTTCGGCAAGCTGCGGCAAGCCGCCGGCGTGGTCGGCGTGATAGTGAGTGACCACCAGGTAATCGATCTTCTTCACCCCCGCCGTTTTGGCCGCGGCGGCGATGCGCCCGGCATCGCGGNNCATGGCGAAATGTTAGCACGGTCCGCGCCCGCACGGCTTGCCGGAACAAGTCGCGTTGGCATAACGTATCAGATAGCGGATGCCATTTTGCAGCCAATGCGGGAACCAGGTGGGCGCAATCGAGGCCTATTGCCGCCAGTGCGGCGCAGGCCAGCCGGTGGGGCCGGCGGCGTCCCCATCCGGCGCCGACCCGCTGGCGGGCATGCCGCCGCGAACCGCGTCGATCCTCTGCTATATCCCGGGGATTGGCTGGATCGCATCCATCATCGTCCTGGCATCGGAGAAGTTCCGGCGAAACCGCACGGTCCGGTTCCACGCCTTCCAGGGCCTGTACCTTTTCGTGGCCTGGCTGCTCGAGGATTGGGTATTGCGGCCCATGTTCCTGATGGCGCCCGACCTCCATATCCACCGGATCGTCGAGGCGTTATTGCTGGGCATGTCCATCTTCATGATGGTGAAAGCCGCCCACGAGGAGGCCTACCCGCTGCCTCTGTTCGGAGAGCTGGCGCAACGCTCGGTGGCGGAGGACTGAGGGGGAATCTTCAGGCGGTGTCAGCCGTGATGCCCCGCCGGCCGCGCACCACCTCGTTCAGCCGGGTAGCGCCGATTCCCAGCGCCACTTCTTTGAGCAGCACCTCCCCGGATGGAGAGGTGCCCGGTGCCTGGTAGTCATACGTTCATCCCCTGTCTTCTTCCCCCGCCTCTGGGAAGCATGTGGCGCGAGGGCGAGGCATGCCTCGCCCCTACAAAGGCGCTGTGTAGGGGCCGGGCATGCCCGGCCCGAGCGATGAGGAACGAACCAAACGCCGGGCTTCACCTGATGTTCTTGCCGAAGTTGAAGGTCGGGCCAACCGAGAAGCGCACGGTGAAGCGGCCATCCTTCAACAGGTCGTTGAACAGGTGATCGTACACCAGGTCGGCTTGCGTGCGCAGGGCGAAGTGCTTGGAGAGAAGGATGTCGAAACCGCCGCCGAATCCATAGAATCCAGTCCAATCCGTCTTCTTCCCGGTGGGCGCCAGTTCCTTCGCGATGGCGGTGGCGATGGCGTCAGCGGGGTGCGGGACGGCCTCTTCGTGAATGGCCCCGAGCGATGGCCGGAGGAACAGCGTCAGGTGCGAAAAGTGGCGATACGCAAGCTGCGGGCCAAGAGCGAAGGTCTGCGATACCGAATGAGTGGACACGGCCAAGGCGTACGAGGCTGGGATCACGTGGGCGGCTGCCAGTTGAGCGAGTTGCGCACCCAGTTGCTGCTGCAAGGCGGTGGGCAGCAGGTCCGGTGTCAGCACCAGATCACCGGTGGAACGGCTGTAATCGAAACCCAGTGAGTACCAGGGTTTCGGCCTGTAGCCGAGCTGCACCTGAAAACCGTTTTCAAAGAGACTGATGTGGGGGCTGTCGAGGAAGGCGTATCCCGCGAAAGCATCAAACTGGCTCACGTAGGTCTGCTGGGCGGCGACAGGCGAGGCAGCCAAGAGCAGGGCGACGGGCACTACGACCAGCAGCGTTCGCAGTGCGGATGCACATTGCATTGATTTCTCCTTAAGCTATCCGATCCGATGACAAAGGGCTATTGTAGCTTCTCTGGCGAGAAAAACAACTCCCGACCCGGAAATAGTTACGATTTAGGGAATAGAATGGGCAGCGCCGGCTCGGCCGTGAACATACAGCGCGCGTTGTGGCCGCAGAGTGGAACCACGACGATGTGGTGGTGGGCGCCGTATTTCTGGTTCACATATGCGCCAAACGCCTGACCGCGCGCCAGACGGGTGGGGCCCTGGGCCATGGCGGGGCAGGAACTATCGAAGCCGCCTAACGGCAGGATGTCGATTTCACCGAGGAGGTAAGTGACAGGGCGCGCGGCGAGTTGCTTCTTCAATTGGTCGCCGGTGAGTTGGGCGGCGTAGCCGGTGAGGCCCTGTATCCCGTAAGGCCAGCGATCATACGTGGTGCAGTTGCGGGAGTCGGAAAAGTCGCGGAACTCGGAAGCCACCCCGGCGGAGGTGGGGCGCGCCGGGTCCAGATAGGCGTAGCTCGAAGGGTTGGAAACCACGTAGGTGACGGGAACCCCGAGGGTATCGTGGACCTGGTTGGCCATCTCGTAGCGGGTGACGAACTGGCCGCCGGCGGAGTGGCCGGCCACCACGATGACTTTCAGGTTGGGGAAGATTTCTCTGCGGGCCAGTTTGCCGAGGATGGCGTCGGCGAAATCGTAGGACGTCAGTTTGGGGTTGTTGGCGGCCGCGCCACCGGAGCGCCAACTGTCTCCGGAACAGCTCCAACCGACTTCGTCCGGGGCGAGGGTGTCGCGGCAGCCCCGGCCGTCATTGGAAGCGAACCGCGGAGCGACGACCACGGTGTCCTCGAGGGCCCCGGCGAGAAAGGCCGCGGCCAGCGAGGTGCGGAAGTAATTGTCGGCGTCGCGACCCTGGCCGTGGATTACGATCAGCGCGCGGGTGATCTGCTCGTTCTTCACGTCCAGAGAGTAAGTGCGATAGATGAGCGAACGCGACGGCCCGCCGGCCAGAGCGACCCACTCGGTACAGTTGGGCGCGGCGGTGGTACAGGGCGCGGCGTAAGCCACCGCGGAGATCAGAAAGAGAAGGGCGGGTTTCATGATTGAGAGTTTCAGACCTGGTTGACCAACACTACCACGGATCGCGCTTCGACGGTGCATGTGATGCCGGTGACGGGCGACTCATCGCCGGGGTCCGCGATGTCATGGGGGGGCGTCTGGGCCGTGTCCACGGCTATCGACCAGCGCCGGCCGGGCACCGCGGGCAGATCGAATTCCAGGCTGTCCCAATGCATGTTCAGCATCACGTGGAGGTCGGGGTCGCCGAGGAAGCCCGCCAGCGTCATGGCCAGCGCCCGGGCTTCCGGATCGGACCACCCCGGAGTGTCGAGCGTGGTCCCGTGCCAGGTCACGTCCGCGAGGCCGCGCCGGTTCACGGCGCCGGTAAAGAACCGCCCCAGGCGCAGCGCGGCATGGCTCTTGCGAAACTCGATCATGCGTTTCCAGAAGCGGAGCAAATCGCGGTGGCGGTCGAGCAGCGTCCAATCGAACCAACTGGTCTGGTTATCCTGGCAGTAGGCGTTGTTATTGCCCTGCTGGGTGCGGCGCACCTCGTCGCCGGCGGCGAACATGGGGACGCCGCGCGAGAGCAGCAGGATGGCCGCAAAGTTGCGTACCTGCCGGTTGCGGAGCGCCTCGACCGCCGGATCGTCGGATTCACCCTCGACGCCGCAGTTCCAGCTCAGGTTATCGTCGATGCCGTCGCGGTTGCCTTCGCCGTTGGCCTGGTTGTGCTTGTCGTTATACGAGACCAGGTCGTTGAGGGTGAAGCCATCGTGGCAGGTTACAAAGTTGATGCTATTGACCGGCAACCGTCCCTGGTCCTGATAGAGATCGGAACTGCCGGCCAGGCGGGAAGCCACGGCGCCCACCAATCCCGGATCGCCCTTGACGAAGCGGCGGATATCGTCGCGATAGCGGCCGTTCCACTCCGCCCAGCGATCCCCTGGAAAATGCCCGATCTGATACAGTCCGGCGGCGTCCCAGGCCTCGGCGATCACTTTGGCATCGGCCAGTTCGTCATCCAGCTCGATCTGCCACACCACCGGCGGATGGGGGCTGGGCATCCCGTCCTCGCCCCGCGCCAGGATGGAGCCTTCATCGAAGCGGAAGCCATCGACGTGGGCTTCCCGCACCCAGTAACGCAGACATTCGACGATGAGCTTCTGGGCTATGGGGTGGTTGCAGTTGAAGGTATTTCCGCAGCCGGAGAAATCCATGTAATATTGCAAGTCCCAGGGCACCAGAAAGTAGTAAGTGCGGTTGTCGATGCCCTTGAACGAGAAAGCCGGACCTAGTTGATTACCTTCATCGGTGTGATTGAACACGACGTCCAGAATCACTTCGATGCCGGCGCGATGCAGCGCCTTCACCATGTCGCGGAATTCGTGTAAGTGGTTGCCCGCCTGGGGGCTGACACAATAGGCGGACTGAGGCGCGAAAAAGCCCATGGTGCTGTAACCCCAGTAGTTCGGCAGAGGACGGCCATCGACGACGCGCAAGACATCGGTCTCATCGAAGTCGAAGACCGGCAGCAGCTCGACGGCGGTCACGCCGAGGTCTTTCAGGTAGGGGACCTTCTCCGTGATTCCGGCGAACGTGCCGGGGTGCTCGACGGCGGAGGACGGCGATTGCGTGAATCCTCTGACGTGCATCTCATAGACAATCGCGTCCTCGGTGGGAAGGTTGAGAGGCCGGTCGCCCTCCCAGTCGTAGACGGAGGAGTCGATGACCACCGAGCGCATGGAAGCAGCCACGTTGTCATCCGGCCCGCAGGCGCCGACGCGGTTCCAGAGGCTGTTGGTGTTGCCGCGCGCATAGGGGTCGATGAGGACCTTATTCCGGTTGAACCGGTGGCCGGCGCTGGGGTTGAAAGGGCCACCCACGCGGTAAGCGTAGTGGGCGCACGCCTGAAGCCCGCGCACGAAGACATGCCAGAAGTGAAAGGTCTTGTTGACGTACGGGTCCAGAGGGATCGTCTGAAACGGCTGCGGGGCGTCATGGGTGGAGAAGAGGAGCAGTTCGACACCGGTGGCATTCTCCGAAAAGAGCGAGAAATTGACGCCGTCCGGCGATGGGGTGGCGCCGAGGGGGTGCGGTGATCCCTTCTCGGCGACAAAGGAGACGGGCGGAGCGGTGGCGGCCATCATGGTTCTAACGTATCAGGTTGTTGTTGCGATTCCGTGAGCATGGGTGGTTAAGAGTATGGGGGACCGGCTTCTCCAGATCGCGACGCATCCGTGCGTGTGTGGAGTTCATAAAGATGACGTTTTAAGCTTCGCTTTTTCAACGGGTTGGGGTGGTGGCCTGCGGTTGGGAGACGCATCGGGAGGATTTTTCCCGCAAGATGCGTCTCCCGGGGGGCCGGGGGACCGAGATGCGGCTGTCGATGTTGAAAGTAGCGGACTTCACCGTGTAGAACCGCAAGGATGCCGACGGAAAGCGGCATGCTTGAGTGGAAGAGCAACCGGGCTGGCGGCAATCGCGGGCCGAGCCTGGCCGCCTTGCGCGGGTGGCGGAACAAAGCCAAGACGCGCCGATTGGCGACTGGGGACGCCGCGACCCCGGAAACGGGCGGTTGCGGCTGCGCCACGCGAAATGCGGAACGAGGCCAATTTCGGATAGTGACCAAAGCGGATTCCCCCCCTGTCCACAGTGTACGATGCCGCGGCAGGGTCAAGCGCGTAAGTGGTTGATTCGGCTCAGACAATGTATTGTGACTCAAAAAGGTTTGCTCGGTTCACTCAGTAAGCTTCACCCCGGTTGTCGATACCGAGGACGCGGATGAAATCAGTTGGCTCGAGGCAGAAGAAGACCCGCCACTTGCCGACCCGCAAGCGCAGTTCACCGGGACGGTCTTTGAGGGACTTCACATCGCCGTGGCCTGTCGCGGCAAAACGTACCAGGGCCGCGTCGATCCGTGCCTGAACGACGTGATCGAGACGCGCCAGGTCGCGCACCGCGGCAGGGCGGAAAACTACGCGGCGGATCATAGCCCGAGCCGGCGCCGGACTTCCTTCAGGGGGATATCGTCGCCCGGTTCCGCGCGCGCCAGATCCAGCTTAGTCGCGGTCTCGGCATCGATGATCTCCTGCTCACCCAGTTCCGCAAGAAAAGAAATGGCCACCTGGACCTCAGCGTCCGGAAGGGCATCCACGAGCGATTGAAGGCGGTTGCGATCAGGGGACATGCTTCAATCATAGCTTGACGGGCGACCAGCCACTTCCGACCCGAACATCAAGCGTTCCGTGTGGAGTCCGGATCGATGCTGCCAATCCGCCGGAGAGCACCACCGGCGCCGTCTATGGGTTGGGACGTGAGCGGCGTTTACCGGGATGTCCTGGAGGTCTGGCGAGGTGGCAAACTTCCCCCAAGCGGGACTTGGGGCCGGCGCCGACCGGCGCACATCGCCCTAGCCGGCTCCTGACATCAGGCCGCGGACAATCTCGCCACGTGGAGCCGCGCCCGGTTTTTTTCCGCGTGCCAGAGGTCATACTGAAGCTGCTGGTTGAGCCAGCTTTCAGCGCTGGTGTTAAAGGCCATCGAAAGACGGACCGCCATCTCCGGGCTGATACCCGCACGCCCGTTAAGAATGCTAGACAGCGCCTTCCGACTCACGCCGAGCGATCGCGCGGCGTCCGTGACGGTCAAGTTCAGGGGTTCCAGGCACAGTTGCCTGAGCACCTCACCGGGGTGCGGCGGATCATGCATCTTCATGGTCACCTCAATGGTAATCCTCGTAGTCTACGCGATCTACGTCCTTCCCGGCACAAGTGAACGTTACGCGCCAGTTGCCGCTCACCTTCACGGCCCAGGTGCCTTTTCGGGAGCCGCGGAGTTCATGGAGATCCAAGCCGGGCAAGTTCATATCGCGCGCGCTGGTTGAGGCGTTCAAACGGCCGAGGATGAGGCGGAGCCGGTCAGCGTGTTGCGCTTGAATTCCCGACTTGGTCCCGGCGGCGAAGAACCGTTCGATTCCTTTGAGTCGAAACCCTTTGATCGCCACGCCTACGAGTGTAACCTGTATGGTTACAGGCTGCAACCTGGTGGCCCCGGTGGTGCGGGAGCTTCGCTCGATGGACCGGCGTTTGGCGGGATGTATCCCGCAGGCGTGGCGAGGTGGCAAGTTTCCCCCAAGGGGGGTTCCTTTGGCCTGACATCCGCGCTTTGGACGTTACGCCTCAAAGCGGCACATCGATCCTCTCTCAGGGCCAGGATAAACCCCTCTGGCTAGCGGCTCCCGGTACAGACGACCTCAACCTCGGGGACTGGATTGTCCTTGAGGTATTGCTCAATCTGCCTGAGATAGGCATGTGTGAAGTAGTGAGCCCAATCATCGAAGCAAATGTTGACGTAGACAAGATGTCGTCCATTGCCGGCCGCGTCGTGCCTGTGCGTCTGGTCGCTGGCCTCGGTGACATCGAATCGGAGCTTCCGAAAGAATCCCTCGTCCAATTGGCTCTCGATGACGCGCGCCGTATGTTCACAGCGGGCACGGATCTCGTCGTCGGAGATATTGATCGTCTTCACTTCACATAGGATTCTCTGTGAATCGATGAAACCCTCAAGATCTGGCGTCCTAAGTCCTTCTTTATCGGATCGCGGAATGAAACGCACGGTCGAGCAGCCGATGTTTCTCAGGTGTTGATAGCCGTCTGCCTGACCGAGGATATCGAACAATTGCTGGTGACTCCTGCGCGGGTCTCTCCGAATCAGGTATTGGGATGCCTCGTCTTTCAAAGCCTTCCAAGCATGCGCATCCAGAAGTTGCAGCTTCTCTTCCCAGCGAATGAACACTGCCCTCGCGAGATCATCCTGCAATAGAGTCTCAAAATCGTGAAAGTACGCATCAGGAGAGGTCCTGTCAGCGATGAGGTCTCGCAGCTCATACAGACGCGGCAGTTGAATTCGAAACATAGATCACCCTAATTGTATACATTTCGTGGTCGCCAGTGCCTCCGGCGAACGTGCAAGAGCCGCTTGCTGCGACATCACCCGGCTGCTGCTCTGGTCGCCGTTCCACTGAAGTGCCAGCCCTCGTCCCGGCCTAGACGGCGTTCTGGGAGATCAATCCCACTCAGTCGCCACCCAGGTTCTAGGAAACTACGCTCCGATTCGGAGAGGCTTGGCAGGCCACGGAAAACGATGGCCTGCCCTACCGTGCGAAGACCGCTCCCTGACGGTCGCGGCTCAGAATGAGGCGACTTTCAGAGCAGCGAGCGTCAGGGAGCGGTGGGCCCGGATATGTCTACTGCGCGTCGCGCTTGGGCAATGAATTCGATATGAATTCGCCGATGTCGTGCTTCAGCTTGGTGTGCGAATCGCCGTCAATGTAGAGCATGTGACCCGCCTGGTAGAAACTCCAGGTAATGTTCTTGTGCATCTCAGGATTCAGGCCCATGTGGTTGAAGGTGTGCTCGACCGCGTAATAGGGCGTGGCCAGGTCAAAGTAGCCGGCGGCGACCATCACCTTCATGTAGGGGTTCTTGGTCATGGCGTTGCGCAAGAGGCTCGTCGTATCGCCGAAACCGTTCTGGACGCCGTAGTCCCAGGGCTGAATGCCGCCGGTGGGGTAATAGTACAGGTCGGTCTTGTATCCCAGCTCGTTGCGCACGTAGCTGGTGAAGATGGCCGTGAAGGGCGGAGTGATGAGCGAACTGGAAGGGTCAAACTCGCTGGTCTCGCCGACGTTCAGCGCGGATGGCCCAACCAGGCGCCCATCGTAGCGGCCGATGGTCTGGCGCCGGTCGCGCAGCAGTTGGCGCGAGAAGTGCGACACATCGAAACGCAGGTTGCTTTCGTCGATGTAGCGGGCCTCGAGGCCCGTATAACGCACCAGTTTGTCGATGACCGCTTTGCGCTCGGCGGCGGGGAGATCGTCCCCCTTGCTCAGGGCCACGGCATATTCGCCGGTGGCAAAACTCTCCACTTCCTTGAGCAACGACTTCAAGTCCTTGCGCTGGAGGTCGGGCGCGATCTTCTTGTGATACCAGGCATCGGCGGCATAGGTGGGAAATTCCAGCTCATAGACGAGGTCGTCACTGCGGCTCCAGATGGTCTCGAGGTTGAGAGTGGTTCCGATCAGGACCACTCCGTTGAAAGCGATCCCACGGTCGATCAGGTAGCCTGCCAGGCCGGCCGCGCGGAAGGTGCCATAACTTTCGCCGGCGATAAACAGCGGGGAGATTTCNNGTGCCCACCGGGTCGATGAAGACCAGGTCGGTCCGATCGAGCCAGGTATCCTGGTTATCCTTCAGCTCGTACGGCGGAGGCGGCATGCCACCGTTGGGCAGCAGCTTGGGACTGCGCGGCCCCATGCCGCCCATGTGCACCCACAGGGACGCCGAACCCGGACCGCCATTGAAGCAGAAGGTGAGCGGACGCCGGGCAGGATCGGCGACACCGTCCAGCGTGTAGGCCATATAGAAGATATGGGCTTCGGTTTCGCCGGCGGGGTCCTTGAGCGGCATCTGGGCGACGGTCGCGGTGTAGTTGACGGCCTTGCCGTCAACGGTCACGGAGTGATGCGTCACGACCGGGGTTTCGTCGATTTCTCCTCCGACCGCCGGTCCGGGGCCCGCGATTCCTCCGCGGCCGCCGCGGCCTGCGGGCGTCGCCTGAGGCTGGATCGGCGGAGTTGCCGCTGGCGCGGTGGCCGGCGCCGGCGTTTGCGGTTGCCCCTGCCGTCCCTGGGCCCGAGCCTGCGGTGGTAGTTGCGCGAGCAACAGGATGAGAAGCGGGGCACCACGTTTGAGATGAGAATTGGCCATTTGGGTGAATGATACCCTAGAAAAGGGGTCAGACGCATTTTTTTGCCGGACCCGCAAGAAAATGCGTCTGACCCCTTTTCCTGACTGGAGGCGACATTGCGTTTACCTGGTTTTCTGGCATTCGCGCTGCTTGCGCAGCCCCCCCAATACGACCTGATTTTGAAAGGGGGGCACGTCATCGATCCCAAGAACGGAGTCGACGGCATCGAGGATGTGGCCGTCACCGGCGACCGCATAGCCGCGGTGGCCGCCAATCTGCCTTCCTCGACGCGGTGACTGACACACTGAAGTGGCTTCTCGAAGGCGACCCTGCCATCCGCTGGCAGGTGCTGCGCGATCTCGACGGGGCGGCGGAGCAAACCGTCCGCCGCGAGCAGCGGCGCGTCGCCGAGACAGGCTGGGGCGCGCGACTGCTGTCGCTCCAAGACGCCGGCGGCCGCTGGGCCGGCGGCATCTACAACCCCAAGTGGACCTCGACCACTTACACCATGGTCCTATTGCGCAGCCTGGGGCTGGCTTCGGGCCATCCGCAAGCCCTGCGGACGTGCCGGGTGCTGCTCGATGCAGGCTTCTGGCACGATGGCGGCATCAACTTCTGGTCCCGCCAGCGCAAACGCAGCGAGACTTGCGTCAGCGGCATGCTGCTGGCGGTGCTCTCCTGGTTTGGAATGGACGATCCGCGAGTGGACCAGTTGGCGGAGCACGTAGTAGCCCAACAGATGGCCGACGGCGGCTGGAACTGCCGCGCCATGCCGGGCTATGGCGGCGCCACGCACGGCTCCTTTCACACCACCATTTCGGCGCTGGAAGGGCTGCTCGAATACGAGAGGTTCCGGAAGTCTCGCGCGGCTCGCGAAGCTCAGGCGCGCGGCCGCGAGTTTCTGCTGGCTCACCGGCTGTTCCGGTCGCATCGGACCGGTAACATCGTGAAGAGCGAGATGACGCGCTTCTCCTTCCCGCCGCGCTGGCACTACGACGTCCTGCGCGGGCTCGACTACTTTCGGGACTGCGGCGCACCACACGACAAGCGCCTCGAAGAAGCCATCGCGCTGGTGGAAGTCCGGCGGAAGGACGACGGCCGCTGGGTGCTCCAGAACCGTTATCCCGGCAGGACCTTTTTTGAACTGGAGAACCTCGGCGAGCCGAGCCGCTGGAACACGTTGCGCGCGCTGCGGGTTTTGCGGTGGTGGGAAAGTGGGGTAGAATAGAATCACGATGCGGAGGGTTTCCAGTTCGTTGATGGCGGCGCTGATCGTTGTGGCGCTGTTCTGGGGAAACTGCCTCTCCTGTCCGCACATGCTGCTGGCGGCAACGGCGCATAGCTGCTGCCACCGGACCAAAACGGCGGGCACAAACTGCCAATCCCAGGGATTGCAGCATTTTCTGAAAGCCGCTCCGGAGACCCAGACACCTGCCATCGCGGTTGTAGCGGTGGTTGCGCCGGCGATCGCGGTTACTCTGCCTCAAGGCGCGGCGGTTGCGCCCGTCGAGGTGGAACACGCGCCGCCTGATTTGCTCTCGTTACACTCCGTGTTTAGAATCTAGTCGTTTCCTTTCTCCATTATTCAAGGCAATAAGTGTCGGCATGAGTGCCGACACGGCAGGCACGAGTGCCTGCGCCACAAGGGTGAGAGAAAATGACGTTTCGATATTGGCTTTGTATCTTGGTGCTCTGGGCGCCGGCGGGGGCGCAGCCGCTGCCGGTGCTGGTAGAAGAGGCGCTGCGGAATAATCGCGAGATTCTGGCGGCGCAGAAGCGGTACGAGGCCGCGCGCCAGCGGCCCAGCCAGGCCAGCAGCCTGCCCGACCCGACGGTGTCGGTGGGCTATACGTCGAACGGCGGGCCGTGGCCGGTGGCGGGCATCGGGCGCGAGGCCACCAGCAACGCCGGCCTTACGATCTCGCAGGAAATGCCGTTCCCGGGTAAGCGCAAACTGCGGGGCGAGATCGCGGGCAAAGAGGCCGATGCCGAATTCGAGCAGTACCTGTCAGTGCGTCTGAACGTGGTCTCGCGGCTCAAGCAGGCGTACCACGAACTGCACCACTCGACCACGGGCATCGCGTTCGTCAAGCGCTACCAGGAGGTGCTCCGGAATATCCTGCGCATATCCGAAGCCCGCTATGCCGTGGGACGCGCGGCGCAACAGGACGTCTTCAAAGCGCAGACCCAGTTTTCCATTTTCGAGACGCAGTTGTTGCGGTACGAGCAGGAACGCGACAGCAAGGAGATCGAGATCGGCGCGCTGCTCAACCGGCCCGGTGCGGGGCGTATCGAAGTGCCGGAGGAGATGGCGCCGGGCGAGCTGAAGGTGACGCTCGAGGAGATGCTGGCACACGCGCGCACCCAGGCGCCGGCGCTGGCGCGCGAGCAGAAGATGGTGGAGCAGAGCGAGCTGGCGGCCAACCTGGCGCGCAAGAGCTACTACCCGGATTACACCGTCTCGGGCGGCTACTTCAACCAGGGCGGCCTCCCTCCGATGTGGCAGTTCCGCGTGGATTTCAAGCTGCCGGCGTGGTTGGGCAAACAGCGCGCGGAGGTCAGCGAGCGGGTCTTCACGGTGAGCCAGGCGCGGCACGACTACGAAGCCGCGGATGTAGGGATTCAGGCGAGCATCCGCGAACAGTACACGCTGGCGGCGACGTCGCGGAAGCTCGTCGAGCTGTACCAGAAATCGGTGATCCCGGAGGCGCGACTGGCGCTGGAATCGTCCATAGCCAGTTACCAGACGGGGACGCTCGATTTTCTTTCGCTGTTTTCGAATTTCATGAACGTGGTGGAGTACGAGTTGATGTCCCACGAAGAAGTGATGCGCTTCCACGTGGCGCTGGCCAAGCTGGAGGAGCTGACCGGCATGGAGATGCAGCCATGAAAACCGTTGCCATTTTGTTTTTGATCGGCGCCGCTTACGTGGGCGGCTACGGCTATGGGCGCTGGTATGCCAAACCGGCCCCGGCCGCCACTGAGCGGAAGCCTCTCTACTGGGTAGATCCCATGCATCCCTCATACAAGTCGGACAAGCCGGGGATCGCTCCCGACTGCGGTATGAAGCTGGTGCCGGTGTATGCGGGGGAACAGAAGAAAGAACCCTCCTCCGCGCCCGCCGAACGCAAGGTTCTGTATTGGGTCGACGCCATGAATCCCACCCACAAGTCCGATCAGCCGGGGATCGCGCCGGACGGCATGAAGCTGGTCCCGGTCTATGCGGACGAAGAGAAGAAGACCGCCATGCCGCCGGGGACCGTCGAGATCAACCCCGAGAAGCAGCAGCTCATGGGCGTCACGTACGGCGCCGCCGAATATGCAACCGCCACCGGTTCCATACGCGCGGCGGCTCGGGTGACGCTGGACGAAACCAAAATCGCCAAGGTGCAGACCAAGCTGGAGGGCTGGATCGAGAAGGTTGCCGTCAACTTCACCGGCAAGCTGGTCCAGAAGGGCGATCCGCTGCTGACCATCTACAGCCCGGAGGCCCTCGCCACTCAGCAGGAATACCTGCTGGCGGCCAAGGCCGAGCGCGTGATGCAGGACAACCCCGTACACGAGATGCTGGGCAGCACGGAGAACCTGGTGGCGGCGGCGAAGAAACGCCTCGAGCTCTGGGACATCGGCGACGCGCAGATCGACGAAGTATCGCGCACCGGGCAGACCATCAAAAACCTGACGCTCTATTCGCCCATTTCCGGGTTCGTGATGGAGCGCAACGCGTTTCCCAGCCAGCGCGTGACGCCGGAGACCGTCCTCTACACGCTGGCCGACCTCTCGACCGTGTGGGTGATCGCCGACGTGTTCGAGTACGAAGCCGTCAACATCCGGTTGAACCAGCCGGCCACTTTGACGCTGACCTATCTGCCGGGGCGCGCGTTCCACGGGCGGGTGAGCTACATCCTGCCGCAAGTGGACCCGGCCACGCGCACGCTCAAGGTGCGGATCGAGATCGCAAATCCGGGTTACGCGTTGAAGCCCGATATGTACGGCGAGGTGGAATTCCAAACGGGCGGCGCGCGCAGGCTGGTGGTCCCGCAATCGGCGGTGCTCAATTCGGGCGACAGCCAAACCGTGTTCGTGGATCGCGGAAACGGCTACTTCGAGCCGCGCGCAGTCAAAATTGGCGAGCAAATGGACAGCCGCATCGAAATACTGAGCGGCTTGAAAGCCGGCGAGCGCATCGTCGTCTCGGGCAACTTCCTCATGGATTCGGAGAGCCGCCTCAAATGATCGACCGCATCATTGAACTTTCGGCGCGCCACCGCTTCATCGTGTTCCTCTTCACGACGGCGGCGGTGATGGCGGGCTGGTGGGCTCTGCGCAGCATCCCGCTGGACGCCATCCCCGATCTCAGCGACACGCAGGTGATCATCTACTCGCGCTGGGACCGCAGCCCCGACATCATGGAGGACCAGGTCACCTATCCCATCGTGAGCGCCATGCTGGGCGCCCCCAAGGTGAAGGACGTGCGCGGATTTTCGGACTTCGGATACTCCTACGTGTACATCATCTTCGAGGACGGCACCGACCTCTACTGGGCGCGCTCGCGCACGCTGGAGTACCTCTCGAAAATTCTGCCGCGGCTGCCGCAGGGCGTCAACACCGAACTGGGACCGGACGCCACCGGCGTGGGCTGGGTCTTTCAATACGCGCTGGTGGATCGCGGGGGGCATGACCTAGCGCAGTTGCGCTCGGTGGAGGATTGGTATCTGCGGTATCACTTGCAATCGGTGGCGGGGGTGGCGGAAGTGGCGCCGCTGGGCGGCTTCGTGCGGCAGTACCAGGTCAACGTCGATCCCAACCGGCTGGCAGCGTACGGCGTGCCGATTGCGAAAGTGGTGGCGGCGGTGCGCGGCGGAAACAACGACGTGGGCGGGCGGCTGGTGGAGTTCACGGGCCGCGAATACATGGTGCGCGGGCGCGGGTACGCGCGCTCCACGGCGGATATTGCGAACATCTCGCTAGCGGTCAGCCCTACGGGAGTACCGGTCCTGGTGCGCGACGTGGGAACGGTGACGCTCGGCCCCGACATGCGCCGCGGCGTGGCCGATCTCGATGGCACGGGCGAAGTGGTCTCCGGCATAGTAATCATGCGGCAGGGCGAGAACGCGCTGGCGGTCATCGACCGCGTGAAGGCCAAGCTCAAGGAGATCGAGCCGGGGCTGCCGCCGGGAGTGAAGCTGGTCACCGCGTACGACCGCTCGGAGTTGATCCTGGCCTCGATCGACAACCTGAAACATACGCTCATCGAGGAGCTGGCGGTGGTGGGGATCGTGATTCTGATTTTCCTGTGGCACATTCCCAGCGCCATCATCCCCATTCTGACGATTCCCATCGCGGTGGTGATTTCGTTCCTGCCCATGCGCCTGATGGGGATGAGCTCGAACATCATGTCGCTGGGCGGCATCGCCATCGCCGTGGGTGCCATGGTGGATGCCGCCATCGTGGTGGTGGAGCAGACTCACAAGAAGCTGGAAGGGGCGCACCCGAGCTGGACGTTCGCCGATTACCAGCGAGCAATTGTCGACGCGGTGAAGGAAGTGGGCGGGCCGAGCTTCTTCGCGCTGCTGGTGATCGCGGTCTCGTTTCTGCCCGTCCTGACGCTGGAGGCGCAGGAGGGCCGCCTGTTCAAGCCGCTGGCCTACACCAAGACCTTCGCCATGATTGTGGCGGCGGTGCTGGCGCTCACGCTCGACCCGGCCATGCGGCTGTTCTTTTTCCGCAAGGAAAACTTCCGCGTGCGGCCGCGCTGGCTGGCGGGCTTGGTCAACGGAGTGCTGGTGGGCACCATCCATTCCGAAGATAAACACCCCATCAGCCGCGTGTTGATGCGCCTGTACGAGCCGGTGGTTCGCGCCACCCTGCGCTGGAAGTGGCTCGTTATCGCGGGTGCGCTGGCTCTAGTCGCGGTGACCGTTCCGGTGTACCTGAAGCTCGGCTCGGAGTTCATGCCACCGCTCGACGAGGGCGCGCTTCTGTTCATGCCTACCACGCTGCCGGGCATTTCGGTCGCCGAAGCGCAAAGGCTCATGCAGGCGCAGGACCGCATCCTGATGCGGTTTCCCGAAGTGGAGCGCGTGCTGGGCAAAGCCGGCCGCGCGGAAACCTCCACCGATCCGGCGCCCTTCTCCATGATGGAAACGGTCATCTCCCTGAAGCCGAAATGGCAATGGCGCAAAGTGCCGACGTGGTACGACAACTGGCCGCAATGGACCAGGTCTCTGTGCGCGCACATCACGCCGGACCACATTTCCACCGACCAGCTCGTCACCGAGATGAACGATGCGCTGCGCATCCCCGGAGTCTCGAACGCCTGGACCATGCCCATTAAAAACCGCATCGACATGCTCACCACGGGCATCCGAACTCCTGTGGGGATCAAGATCTACGGCGCGGACCTGGCCCAGATCGAGCGCACGGGGAAGGAGATCGAGCGCGTGCTGCCGCAAGTGGCCGGCACGCGCAGCGTCTTCGCCGAGCGCGTGGGCGGGGGTTACTTCCTGGACTTCGACCTCAAGCGCGACCAGCTTGCGCGCTACGGCCTGAGCGTGGACGATGCGGAGATGGTGGTCACCAATGCCATCGGCGGTGAGAACGTGAGCACCACCGTCGAGGGCCGCGAACGCTACCCCATCAACGTGCGCTACTACCGCGATTCCCGCAGCTCGCTCGAGAGCCTGGGGCGCGCGTTGGTGCCCGCCTTGGATGGCAAGATGCAGATCCCGCTGGCTCAAATTGCGACCCTGAAACTGGTCACCGGACCGGCCATGCTGCGCAATGAAAACGGCATGTTGAACGGCTATGTGTACGTGGACGTGGCCGGCCGCGACATTGGCGGCTACGTGGCGGAGGCCAAACGCGTGGTGAGCGCGAACGTGCAGCTTCCGCCCGGATACACGCTGGCATGGAGCGGCCAGTACGAAGCCATGGAGCGCGTCCGCGAGCGGCTGAAAGTTGTTCTGCCGCTGACGCTGTTCCTCATCTTCCTGCTGCTGTATTTGAACACCAAGTCCACGGCCAAGACCATGCTGATCTTGCTTGCCGTGCCCTTCTCGGCGGTAGGCGCCATCTGGCTGCTCTACCTGCTGAGCTACAACATGAGCATCGGCGTGTGGGTGGGTCTAATTGCCCTGATGGGCGTGGATGCGGAGACGGCTGTCTTCATGCTGTTGTACCTCGACCTGGCTTTCGAGGAACGGCGCCTGGCGGGCCACATGCACAGCCTGTCGGACTTGCAGGAAGCCATTGTTCACGGCGCGGTGAAGCGCATCCGGCCGAAGTTCATGACCGTGGCGACTATGTTCGTGGGACTGGCGCCGATCATGTGGTCCACGGGGGCCGGGGCGGACGTCATGAAACGAATCGCGGCGCCCATGATCGGTGGAATTTTCACTTCTTTCATTCTGGAGCTGGTAGTTTACCCGGCAATCTATGAGGTCTGGAAATGGCATTCGGTAAAACGGCAAGTTGCTTAGTTCTGGCGGCGACGCTAGCGTCGGCCACACAGTTCAAGGTGCGGCACCAGCACCTGCGCCAAAGCTGCGCCGGCGCGATGACGGTGGATGAGAACGGTGTTTCGTTCACCGGCGCCAAAAAGCATGCCTGGAGTTGGAAGTACGAGGACATTCAGCAACTAAGGCTGGCGCCCGAGAGTATCTATATACTGACGTATAAGGACAGCAGACTGCGGCTGGGCAAAGACCGCGAATACAATTTCACCGGCAAGATCCCCGCCGAAGAACTGTACCCACTCTTGAGGGACCGTATGGACCAACGTTTCGTGGCGGCGGTAGGGCAGGCCATTGGCCTGCCAACCTGGTCGCTGCCCGTAAAACATCTTCGGCCTATCACCGGCTCCGAGGGAACCCTCTCCATCACCGCCGACGCCATCGTGTACTCGACCCCCGCCAAAACCGAATCCCGCACGTGGCGCTACTCGGACATCGAAAGCATCGGCAGCTCCGGTCCATTCCAATTGACCATCACGACTTTGGAAAAGGGTTTCAACTTTCAGTTGAAGCAACCAATCACGGAAGCCAGGTACAACCAACTGTGGCTTCAAATCGAAAAAACGAACGGGAGAATTCAATGAAGAAGCAGATTGCAATCGCGATAGCGGCAGCGGCCCTGATGTTGGCGGCGCCGCCCAAGCAGACGTTCACCGGTGTCATCACCGACAGCATGTGCGCCAACGGCGACCACACGGCCATGAATATGGGCGCGGACGCCGGCTGCGTCACCGCATGTGTGAAGGCGGGCGCGAAGTACGTCCTATACGACGGCAAGGAGGCCTACACGCTGAGCGACCAGAAGACCCCGGAGAAATTCGCCGCCAAGAAGGTGACGGTGACGGGCACCCTGGACGCGAAGACGAAGACGATACAGGTGGATTCCATCGCCGCCGCGAAGTAGGGGCAGGTGACGGCGCGTGACATTGGCGGCGGGCCAACACTGCGACCCTCTCATTTGTTCCTCAGCGTTTCAGGCCGGGCATGCCCGGCTTCTACACCGCGACCTTGTAGGGGCGAGGCATGCCTCGCCCCCGCGACGCGCCTTCGCCGAAGGCCAGGAGCTCATGCGGCACCGTCGAATACGGCATTCGCCGAATCGGGAGGCAACTCGCCGTGAGCGATCCGGTCGAGGACAATCTCCCGCGCTGCCGACTGGGCTCGTTGAATCGCGTCCTGCTTAGACTCGCCGTACAGGAGGACGTTCAATTCCGGCACTTCGGCAATCCAACGCCCATCGACTTCGCGGTCAAGCTCGATCGTGAGCTTCATAGCCGCAGCTTACCACCCCCGATGCGGAGCCGTGGCCGAGTGGCCGAGCATCTGGGAGACAAGCGAACCGGCTACGGCGCATCCCAGGGGTTCACGACCGGTACACCCGCTCTGTCATAATCGCTTCGGTCGCGTGTCACGACCGTAAGTCCGTGCTGAATGGCCGTCGCCGCGATGATCAAATCCGGCTGCGAAAACGTGTGACCTGTCTTGCGGCCCTCCTCAACCAAAAGGCGCCACTGAAGCATAGTGTCCTCGGTGATCGGAAGAACCCGCTGATCGAACATGGGCCGCACCCTGTTCGTGAGCCATTCATTAAGTTCGGCTCGGCGCTTGGGTTCTTTCACAAGTTCGATGCCAAAACGAATTTCAGCCAGGGTTACCGCACTGATGTAGATCTCGCTCAGCGGCTGACCGGCAATAAAACCCACTACCTTTGGTTCAGGCCTGAGCCGGCGCAGTTCGGACAGGACGTTGGTATCGAGCAACCACGCCATCAGAGCCTGACATCTCGCACAGGGGGGCGATGGCTGGGAACTTCAAGACCGATTTCTCTGCAAGGGGATTCCTGCATTGCGGCAACGAGGGCCGCCCCCGATACCGGTCCGGCCGATGCGGGAATCGCGCCCGCCTCCGAGAGAATCCGGTCCAACGCCTGGCGCACCAGGGCGTCCGTAGAGAGACCCTTCGCTTTGGCCACAGCCGCGAGCCGGGCTTCTTCTTGCGGTTGGAGCGGCAAACTGATGGTCACGGTACGGTCTCCTTTCATCATTATGCCCCATATGCGTTACGCGAAACGGGCGAGGGCACGGAAATCCAACAGGCTGCGATCCCAGCCCTTCCGTCAGCGAAGTCGGGCCGGGCAGGCACGACCAGGTTGCTGGAGCGGGCTGCGCGGCAGTTTCCGGCGGTGGTCCTCACCGGGCCGCGGCAGTCCGGAACCCGCGCGCGTGACGCCGGGTCGCAACGACCTGTGGGCGGACATCGTGCGTGGTTGGTACCCCGAGTTGGCGGCCACCCCGCACCGCGACATTGCGCTCTGGCACTCCAGCTATACCCAGACCTACCTGGAACGTGATGTGCGCTCGCTGCGGGAGATCGGCGATCTGACATCGTTCCAGAGCTTTCTGAGGGCACTGGCGGCGCGCAACGACCAGCTTCTCAGCCTGAGCGGGCTGTCGCGCGACCTGGGAATTGCCGTCAACACGGTCAAGGCATGGCTCGCCGTGCTCGAAGCGAGTTTTCAGGTTCTGGTTTTGCGGCCGTACCACGCCAATGTGAGCAAGCGCCTCGTCAAGACGCCCAAGGTGTACTTCACGGACACTGGCACGGTCTGCCACTTGGCCGGGTTGAAGGATCCGGAACACGCCGCGTCCGGTCCCATGGGCGGAAGCCTGATGGAGACCGTGGTACTGATGGAGATCGTCAAGACGCTGGTGAACCGCGGCGAGGAGCCGGCAGTGTACTTCTGGCGCACGTCCGCGGGCTCGGAGGTGGATTTCCTGGTGGAACACGGCGGGGAACTCGTCCCCATTGAGGTGAAGCTTTCGTCCACCGCGCGCCCCGGGATGGCGAACGAGATCCGGGCCTTCCAGGGCGAGTTCGGGAAGAAGGCCGCGCCCGGTTACGTGGTGCACCCGGGAAATACGCGGCTGCCGCTGGCAGCGAAAGTCACCGCCCTGCCTTTCGGAGAATTGTGAGAGCAGGGTAGATAATGGCGGTATGCCCGAACCCGAGCATGCCGCCGCCGATTTCTACTGCCCCGCCTGCGCCCAGCCGGTCACCGACCCGCTGGTTTGCGGCGATTGCCACGCTCTCATCTGCCGCCAGTGCGGCACGCCGCTGGAGCGGATCGACGAGTTGGGGATCGAGTGAGCCGGCCGTGCTATCGTGAGACCAGTTGGCGATGACATGATCCGCACGCTTGGCATCTCTATTACGGAACTTATTCGGCGCGCACTTCGGCGGACGCTCCCGGCCAGAAAGCAGCCGCCGTGGATGCGGTACGCCGGGTTTGTCGAGTCCGGGGACGCGAGCTCCAGCCAGTCCATCGACAACATCGTATATGGCTCACAGGACTGAACGTTACCTGGCACGCGGGCGATGCGCTGGCATCGAGCACGAAGATCACAAACTCAGTTCTCCGAAGCTAGGTCTTCGTGCTTGCGCGCCATAAATGCGTCGCTGCTGGTGGGGACATGGGCGTACTTGCCGCGGACGGCGAGAATCAGATCCAGGTTTGGCTCGACCGGTGAGACGAGTGCCTCCTGCTCGATGGCGATAGCCAACTCCTGCCGCTCCTTCGAGGTGAGGGCGCGAACGGCAGTCAGAATCTGCTGCACTTCCGTCGACATCGTGGGTGTCCGCCTCCAACTCTATCTTACTGCGGGGCGATGCACCGGCGACGGCGGCGGTTACCAACCGCCGCGCAGGATGCCATCCTGCCCCACAACTGCTGTGGCGCAACGTTCAAGAAATAACCGGACAGGATTTGGTGGCGCAGACGATCGTTTTTCGTCGTCTGCGTTGGCAGGCCACGAAAGACGATGGCCTGCCCCACAGCACCTCACCGCGGCACGTAGGTCCGCAGAAATCGCGCGTTGGTTTCCGCGCACAGTGCGGGCTGCTCTCCCGCTTCGGGGAACAGCCATACCTCGCCCGGCTGGAAAGGCTCTCCTTCGATTGCGCCGCGGCCTTCCACGCAAATCCAGATCTGGCACTTTTCCGGCGCAGGCGTGTGCGAGGCGCCCGGCGTCAGCTTCACCAGTTCGGTTACGAAATGCCGGCAGCGCACCAATTCGTCGCAGCCTTCGGAAATGGGCGTCGCGCGCGCGGCGCCCGGGTGCACACCCAAATCCGCAATGGCGATTGCTTCCTCCACGTGGAGCTCGCGCGGGCGGCCGTAATCCCACAGGCGCCAGGTCACGTCCGAATTCCGCAGGATTTCGCACAGCACGATGCCAGGGCCGACGGCGTGCACCGTGTGGGCCGGCGTGAAGTAGGTCTCGCCGGGCTTCACCGGAATCCAGTTGACGAGCCGTTCAATCTCACCCGTGCGCGCGGACTCGAGCAGCCGCTGGCGCGTGATGGGCTGGCGGAACCCGAGCGCGATGGCGGCGCCCGGCTCGGCATCCAGGATGTACGACATCTCGGTCTTGCTATCGGGATGCACCTGCACCGAGAGCCGCTCCGAAGTGAAGATCAGCTTGACCATGAGGGGAAGCTCCCGATCGGCCAGGTACCAGGCCTCGCCGATGGGCCTGTCCGAATCCGGAAACCAGGGCTCCAGGCGGGTCTTGCCCCACACTTTCTCGCGCAGAGAAGGCGTGAGGCGAATGGGCTTCTCCATACTTACGAGTTCTTGACGATGAACTGGTGGATGCGGTCGAGGCCCCGCTCCAGATCCTTCATGGAAGCGGCATAGGAGATGCGGATGTGGCGATCGACGCCGAACGCCTCACCGGGGACCACGGCCACGTGCGCCTCCGCCAGCAGCCGCTCCGAAAGTTCGAGCGAGGTCTGGATGCCGTTCTTGCCGAGCACCGCCGACACGTTCGGAAAAGCGTAGAACGCGCCCCGGGGCTGGGCGCATTTCACGCCGGGAATGGCGCGCAGGCGCTGGATTACAAAATCGCGGCGGCGGCAGTATTCGGCGAGCATGGCGGCCACGGAATCCTGCGGAGCGGTTAGAGCTTCGACGGCGGCCTTTTGCGAGATGGAACAGGGGTTCGACGTCGAGTGGCTCTGCAGTTTGGTCATGGCCGTCACAATGGGCGCCGGCACCAGACCGTAGCCGATACGCCACCCGGTCATGGCGTAGGTTTTGGAAAGCGTTCCCGCCACCAGCACCGACTCCTTGGCTCCGGGCAGCGCCGCCACGGAAAACGGCTCGCTGTCATAGAGGAATTTCGAGTAGCACTCGTCGGTCACCAGGTAGATGCCGCGCGCGGAAGTCAGCTTGAAGAGCTTCGCAAATTCGCCCAAATCCATCACCGCGCCGCTCGGGTTCGAGGGCGAGTTGACGATCACCATTTTGGTGCGCGAGGTAAGGTGCGGCTCGATGATCGAGGCGGTGAGCGCGAAGCCCTTCTCCTCGTCGGTATCGGCGAAGACGCACTTGCCGCCGGCGTAGTTTACGACATCCCGATACGTCACCCAGTAGGGCACCGGGATGACGACCTCGTCGCCGGGGTCGACCAGCGCCTGCGTGAGGTTGAAGACGAGGTGCTTTCCGCCCACCGTGATGATGCATTCGCTGAGCTGGTAATCGGTCCCGAAGTCCTCGTTGTGGCGGTCGCAGACGGCCTGCTTCAGCTCGGCGGCGCCGCCCGCCGGCGTGTACTTGGTGAAGTTCTGCTCGATGGCGCGGATGCCGGCCCGCTTGATGTGATCGGGCGTGGGAAAATCCGGCTCGCCGGCCCCGAAATCCACTACGTCGACGCCTTGGTCGCGAAGCCGTTCGGCGTCGGCCGCCACTTTCATGGTGGACGACACACTGATCGAAGAAATACGTTGCGCAATCCGGTTGGCGGCTGCTGGCATGCGCTTGTGGTCTAAGCCCCTCTCCGCTTGATTTTAGACAGCCGGCGGCGCAGGCGCGCTTCCACCGCGGGCGGCACCAGTCCTTTGATGCTCCCTCCCAGGCCGAAGACTTCTTTCACCAGGCGGGAGCTGATAAAAGAATAGGCTTCGTTGGCCATCATGAAGACGGTTTCAATTCCAGGGCCCAGGCGCCGGTTCATGAGAGTCATCTGCAACTCGTATTCGTAGTCCGAAATCGCGCGGATACCGCGCAGCAGCACGGTAGCCGAGTGCGCGGCCGCATGATCCACCAGGAGACCGTCGAACGAATCCACTCCCACGTTGGGGTAGACGCCGACCACCTCGCGCAACATTTCCATGCGCTCCTCCACCGAGAAGAGCGGCTCCTTGGCCTCATTGCGCAAAATGGAGACGATCAACCGGTCGAACATGCGCGAGCCGCGCTCGATCAGGTCGAGGTGCCCATAGGTGATGGGGTCGAACGATCCCGCGTAGATGGCGATGACGCTACGTGGCTTTCGAGACAATCTAACAATTCTAGCGGAAACCGCGGGCTGGTGGCGCATGCTTTAGCTTGCCCTTCGCTATCTCTTCTTGGCAGCCGGCAAGGGTTCCGGCATCACCCCTTCAAAATGAACGAACGACTCGCTGCTGTACTCGCGGCAGCCGGTGAACTCGATCGAGTTTTTCCTCCTGACGCCGTAGTAGTCGGTGGCCACGGTCTCCGCCGATTGCGGCAGGAGCGGATCCGACGAACCAATGCGTGTGCGCGCATAGTCGACGGAGGTGGTGAGGTCGCGCATGAAAAGCATGGGCGGCAGATCGACGGCCTGCTCCTCGATGCGCACCAGATCGAGGGTTCGCGGATCCACCCAAAACGTGCCCCGCAGGCCAGCCTGGCCTTTGCTTCCGCCGGATCGCACGGTGTAACCGCCAGCCATCGCCGACACTTCGAAATGGAACCCGAGCGTCATTCCGGCGAACATCCCCTCTTGCGGGAGCGAGGTGATCCGTGCCACGTCCTGCACAAAGAGGTTGAGCGGCGTCGCGGAAAAGGCGCCGGAACTGACGAGGCCTTCGCTGATGAAGGCGCGCAAATCCCCGTCCCCAAACCGCGTCGCGCCTTGTCGCGCGAACAGTTCCTTACCGCCCACCGACGCCACTTCCAGGTGCAACGTATCGACCGGCCTGAAAGATGCGCCATTGCGGGGCTTCTCGAAGCGGTTGACGGTTTCCAGGCAGGCGTAGTCGGGAATGTGCTCGAAAGTGGCGCGCCCGTGCTGTTTGACGCGCGCCAGCAGCAGGAGCCATGGCGGCAAGTCCTGCCCGGGCAGGGCGGCCGCCAGGAGAACGGCCAGCGCGACACCCTTGGACAGCGGCGTCACTTTTTCCCTTTCTTCGCATCCGCCGGCGGGGAATCCGGAACCACGTNNCTGGCCGCCGGAAGAATCGGTGACGATCAGTTCCGACGAAATCGGCAACAGCGGCTCCGAGGAACCGATGCGCGCGCGCCCGTAGGCGATGGTGGTGACGATATCGCGGACCTTCAACTCCGGCGGGAGATCCACCTCGTGTTCCTCGATGCGCACCAAATCCAGGGATTGCCGATCCACCCAAAAAGCGCCCCGCACACCGACCGCTGCCCTGACTCCGCCAACCCGGACGTAGTAGGCGTCAGACTGCACCGGCACCTCAAACTCGAACCGGAGCGTCTTTCGGCCGGACAGCCCCGCCTCCGAGGGCGCGGTGATCCACGCGGCGTCATGCACGAAGAGGTTGAGCGGAGTGGCGGAAAAGTCGCCGGAGCCGATCATCCCCGCTGTAGTGAAGGCCGCTGGATCGTCGGTTTGAAACTGCGTCGCGCCTTTTCGCGCCAACAGCTCCTTGCCGCCCACCACAGCCACCTCCAGGTGCAACGTATCGAACGGCCTGATAGACGACTTCCGGAAACGGTCGATGGTTTCCAGGCAGGCGTAGTCGGGAATGTGCTCGAAAGTGGCGCGCCCGTGCTCTTTGACGCGCGCCAGCAAGTCCCCTGGCGGCAAGTCCTGGCCGGGCAGGCCGGCCGTCAGGAGAACGGCCAAAGCCAAACCTATGGGCAGCGGCTTCACTGCTTCTTCCCCGCGATCTGCCACTCGGTGAATGGCGAACGCACGCCGCGGATCTTCACGTTCAGGCAATACGGCACGCCAGAGGCGAAGGCGCGCTGAACGGCGGGGCCAACCTGCTCGATCCGCTCGACGGTTTCGCCGCCGCCGCCAAACGCTTTCATGATGACGTCGTAGGGCGTCGATTGCAACTCGCAGGCCACGGTGACGCCGCCNNTTGTGGCGCACGGCGGTGTCCATTTCGGCGATGTAGAAGCCCAGAGCGCCGTCGCCGGTGATGACGGCCACGGGCCGTCCGGGATGCGCCAGTTGCAAGGCCAGACCGTTGGGCAGCGAGGAACCGATGGCTCCCAGCGGGCCGAGGCGCAGCCAGCCTCCAGGCTCGCGGGCGGGGAGCAAGGCGCGGCCCCAATGCACGAAATCGCCGCCGTCCCAGGAGTACAGCACGTCGCGCGGCAGTGCCCGGCTCAATTCGCGGCAGAGAGCGGCGGGGTGCATGGGCGAGCCGTCGTCGGAAGCCGCCTGCGCCAGCGTGGCCTCCCAGTTTCGACGGAGAGCGCGCAGGCGTTCGAGCCAGGGGCGGCCCAACGGCCACGGCTGGGGACCGGCGGCCTCGGCCAGGGCTTCGAGCGCCAGGCGGGCATCGGCGCAGATGGCGGCATCGAGCTGGCGATTGAGGCCCAGCTCCTGGGGATGAATATCGATCTGGATGAATCGGGCTTCGGGCGGAAACAGGCGCGCCCCGCCCATGGCGAGGCGGTAGTCGATGCGTTTGCCGACGATGAGGAACAGGTCGGCTTCGCGGAAGGCGGTGTGAACGGCGTAGTTGAGCGCGGGGTCGGCGTAGCCCATGACGAGCGGGTGGTCGTCGGAAACCGTGCCACGCCCCATGGTGATCGTGAAGAGCGGGATCTGAGTAAGCTCGATGAAGCGGCGGAGGGCTTCTTCGGCGCGCGCCCACCAGACGCCGCTGCCGGCGATCAGGATGGGCCGCTCGGCGGCACGTAACAACTCTATGGCGCGATCGATGTCGGGGGTTGGTAGCGCAGGTGGTCTTGCCACCGGCGTTTCTTTATTCGTTGGTCCCTTCGCCGCAAACAGATCCACTGGAATGGTCAGATGCACCGCGCCCTTGCGCCCGCTGTCGGCTACGGCGTAAGCTCGCTCCAGGTACGACGGGATGTGGGCGGCATCGGGCACTTCCGCGGCCCACTTCACCACCGGGCGGGCCATGGCCACCTGATCGATATTCTGAAAAGCCTGGCGGCCCGCCAGGGTGCTGGGGCGGCTGCCGCTGACGGCGATCAAAGGACTGCCGGCGAGGTTGGCGGTAGCCATTCCGGTGAGTGAGTTGGTGTGGCCGGGGCCGCCTGTCACCAGCGCCATCGCGGGCTTGCGGTGAATCCGCGCCCAGGCGTCGGCAGCGTGGGTGACGCCCGATTCGTGCCGCATGTCGAGGATGCGGATGCCGCGGCGGGCGGCGACGGCCAGCACTTCGTTCAGGTGATCGCCCACCAGCGTAAAGATGGTCGCAACGCCCAACCGCGCAACCGCTTCGACAAACAACTCCGCTCCGCTTGGCATAGAAGTTATTCTAGATCTAGTGAACCTCAAAATCCTGGTTACGGGCGGCGCCGGATACATCGGCGCACACACCGTGCGCCTGCTGCTCGAGCAGGGGCACGACGTCACGGTGGTTGACAATCTTTCCAAGGGGTACCGGCACAACGTGCCCGCCGGCCACCTCGATGTGCTGGATCTTGCCGATACCGGCGCCCTGGCCGAGCTCATGCGCGAAAAGCGGCCGGACGCGGTGATCCACTTCGCCGGCTTCATTGCGGTGGGCGAATCGATGCGCGAGCCGGAGCGGTATTTTGCCAACAACGTGGGCGGCTCGCTATCGCTCCTCGCGGCGATGGTGCAGGCGGGCGTCAAGCACGTGGTCTTTTCGTCCACGGCGGCGGTGTACGGGAGTCCGCATACCAACCCGATTCTGGAGACGTTTCCCATCCAGCCGGTGAGCCCCTACGGCGAATCCAAGGTGATGGTGGANNTACTTCAACGCCTCGGGCGCCGACCCCGCGGGCCGGTTGGGCGAAGAGCACGAGCCCGAGACGCACCTGCTCCCCCTGCTGCTGCGCGCGGTGATTACGGGAAGCCCGATCACGGTTTTCGGAGACGATTACGACACCCCCGACGGCACCTGCATTCGCGACTACATCCACGTGAACGACCTGGCCCAGGCCCACATTCTGGCCGTCGAGTACCTGCTGGGCGGCGGCGCAACCGACCAGTTCAACGTGGGCACGGGGACCGGCCACACGGTCATGGAGATGATCCGGGTGGTGGAGGAAGTGACCGGCAAGAAGGTTCCGTACGTGACCGGCCCGCGCCGGGAGGGCGACCCGCCGACCCTGGTGGCAGCCGCAGGCAAGCTGCGGACCAAGCTGGGCTGGCGGCCGCAATACACGGACCTGCGAACCATCGTCGAGCACGCCTGGAACTTCGCGAGGTGGGGCATGCTTTAGCTTGCCCATACCCCCAAGGAACTGCATGCCCGCTCCTTTCAAGTCGCGCACCCGCGATAATATGCTCGATGTACATATTTATGGAAACTCTGCCATAATGGCATCATGAAGCAGCAATCGGTTCGCACCACCGTCGACATACCAGTTTCGATGTACCGGCAGCTCAAGGAACAAGCCGCCGCCCAGGGGCAACCCGCACGCGCGCTGATCCTAGCCGGCATTGAGAAGGTTCTTTTGCGCAGCCAGCGGCCTCGCCCCAGGCGAGTACATTTTCCTCTGATCCACTCCAAAGGCCCGAAGGTGAACCTGACCAACGAGCAGATCTATGAATACGTTGAATTTCCTTGATGCCAACGTGTGGCTGGCGTTGCTCTGGGACCGTCACGCGCATTCCGACAGGGCTCGCGAGTGGTTCCAAGGGTGCGACGACGAGCAGTTCCTGTTTTGCCGGTTCACGCAGCTCACGGTGTTGCGGCTGCTCACCACCAAGGAGGTCATAGGGCGGGACGTCAAGAGCATGGCGGGCGCCTGGGAGGTGTGGGACCAACTTCGGTCCGACGATCGCATCGCCATGCTACCGGAACCAGACGGCCTGGAGCCGCGTCTGCGCGTCCATTCGCGGCTCGGCGGCGCATCGCCTAAAGTGTGGGCCGATGCGTATCTGGTGGCGTTTGCTTCCGCAGCGGGATTGAAGCTGGTTACCTTTGATCGTGCGTTGGAATCGCGCCCGGTTGAAGTGCTGGTTCTGTAGGTGGCGCGATAGGGTTCACTTAGGAAGCGGCGTTCCGGCACTTCCCATATGCCGCGAGGCCGGCCGGCGGCGAAAAGGGCTGTTGGTTGCCAGGAATTGCTCACTCGCTTGGTTCCGCTGCCGTTGGGTTTGCGCGGCGAAAAGGAGATACACTAATCATGCTACAAAGGCACGAGGCCCCGGCTGGACCGTGCACGAGGGAGGTATGGCAATGCGGGACACTGACGCGGGCGGCAAGACGATCACGGAGGGATCCAGGGCGCTGGAGCATTTCACTGATCGCACCGAAGCCGTGGGGCGTTTTAACCAATACGTGAACGATGATCCTGCAAAACCGACCATCCTCTTCTTTCACGGGATCGGGGGAAATGGCAAATCGCTGCTGCTCCGGTTTCTGCGGAAACACTGCTGCCGGCTCTTTACTGGCTGGGAGAACTTGCAGGATGTCGGATACTCATCCCTGCTAAAAGCGTATCCACATGAAGCTGTGGGAGCATTTCCCAGCGCGTTGCTCGACTTCGGCAGGCAACCCAACGGCGAGGACAGTCCGCAGGAAGCCTTTAAGGGCCTGCTCATGCTCCGTCGCGGCCTCAGTGCCCACCAACTCCGCTTTCCTCTCTACGACTTTGCTTGCATCTGGTACTTGCACAAGACCAAACGCCTAACCTCCGAGCATCTGGCCAGTCTCTTTCCTGTCGAAGAACTTGCCTTGCTCAACTCGATTTCCGATGTCATCTCAAAGGGAGCCATCGGTGCGCTTGCGACTGCGGTCGTCAGCGTCTTCACGAAGCACTTCAAAGACCAGGCAACCTTGCACTGGTATAAGCACAGGCTTGCGGCAGAAGACGTGGAGCGTATCCAAACTCTGGATGCTGAATCCGAGTTGATGGATGAATTGCCCGCCTATTTTGCCAGAGACCTCAACGCATCCATGAAGCGCGACTCTGCTCCCAAGCGTGTTGTCCTGTTTTTTGACACCCACGAGGCCTTTTGGGGAGAATATCGGGGTCTGGGAGATGCCGATTACGATTTGCGCGACCAGTGGTTTCGGCGCTTGCTGAAGGTGCTCCAACCGGAGTTAGGCATCGTCGTGGTCGTCGCTGCGCGGGAGATTCCCAGGTGGGGTAAAGCCAGGAAGCAACCTATCCCGGAGGGCAAAGTCGAGTATCGACTGATCGGCAATCTGTCGGAAGAGAGCGCCCAGAAATACCTGGAGCTGGCTAATATCCGAGATGCAGCGACGCGCGAACGTGTCTGCACTTATGCGCAGGCGGAGCCGGGCCAGGTCCATCCACTTTTTCTCGGTCTCTGCGCCGATATCATTTTGGAGGCCTCGGAGCGGAACATTGAACTGCCGGCCGATGAGTTCGCCAAGAGTCCGGAGGTTTCGGACATAGGCGCAGAGCTGATTCTACGCCTTCTTCGATACGTGGGCGACAACATCGCCGACGCCGTCCGCGCAGTCAGCGCCTGCCGCTCCTTCGATCGGGTTCTCTACTTCAAACTGGCTGACGAGTTGCGCTTCGATGGAACGGACCTTGCGTTCAGAAAGCTAACCAGTTTCTCGTTTGTCTCACCCCTGGAGGGCCGCGGCCCAGGGCAATACAGGATTCACGATCTACTGAGGCGGTTGATCCACGAATCGAATGAGGATTTCGAGCGGAGAGCAAATGAGTTTCTGGAGGGATATTACCGTCGACTCCCCGGACCGGCGGCGACCGCAGAAGCAATCTATCATGCGAGTCGTCTCGACCCTAAACGTGGAGTCAGGGAGTGGGTGAAAACCTTCGATTCGGCGCTTTGGTCATCCGACTACCCCCTATGCCGGGCGCTGCTCGCCGTGCGAGGCGCTCTTGGTGTCATGGGGCATTTGGAGTCGGGAATGCTGGCGCGATGCGAAGCGGACTTCTGCAGAGTCCGGGCGCTCTACGCCGAAGCCGACCGTGAGTATAAAGAAGCCCTCAGGTGCTTCGATCGCGCGCAACGGGAGGAAGATACCCTCGAGCTTCAAAAGAATAGGGCACGGCTCTTCCTGAATTTTGGCGAGTTGCGAGGAACCCGTAATCAGCTTTCAGAGTGGGCCAAGAGCAACCAGAAGGTTATTGAGATCTGCGAACTCGCGCTTAGCGTCGCCACGGACGACGTGAACTTTATGACCTCATGGCTGGTGCCCACCTTGGCCTCGGAGACGTGAATATCTGGAAATCGAGAAGCCAGCCGGCTATCGAGAGTTATTCCGCGGGCATCAAGGCCTGCGATCACGTCCTCCAACAGCTACAGAACCAGCCGTTGGGTGGGTCGCTGAGCGCGACGGTTCTAGACATACTAAATGACAAAGCCTATGGCCTCGGTGGGATTGGCGACGTGAAGTCGAGTCTTTACCGGCACGAAGAAGCCATTCAAGATTATCGGCAGGCGGAGTCTTGCTATGACGAGGCACTGCGGCGTGCGGTGGACCCAGTCGTTCAAAATGACAAGGCTTATAATCTTGTGTCCATCGCAGAGTCGGAAATCGCGCTCTCGCAGTATGATCCCGCCTGCGAGAATTGCAATCGGGCCGTGACGCTCTATGATGAAATTCTGCAGCGAGCGCCAGAAGACATCATCTATCACAGCAACAGGAGTAGAGCATTACGCACGGCCGGCGTCGCGCTGACCCGTCTTTCCCGCTACGAGGAGGCCCTGCAACGGTATGACAAAGCCCTCGACGCTTGCTCCGAAGCGTTACAGCAAGCCCCGGTTGATACATGGGCTCTCTGCAACAAGGGATTGGTACTGCTAAGCCGCGGTGAGATGCACTCCGAAACAGGGAATTATAAGGAGGCTTTGACGGCGTTCGCGCAAGGTCTGGACGCGTTCGACAGCATGTTGGCACAGTCACCGGACGATGCGGAGGCGCTGGCCGGCAGAGGCCGCGTGTTTTTCGGCATGGGTGAGGTACTGGGCACAACGCTCCAGCAGGAAGCTGCGGTCGAGGCATATCGACAGTCTGTCACCGCATTCGACCGAGCGCTCGAAGACGCACCCGAAGATGTCGAGGCACGAAAGGACAAGGCTCGCGCCCTACAGGGATTGGGCCAGCTATTTATTGAAATGGAAAAGCGCAAGGATGGCCTTGACGCGCTCAGCGCTGCCTTGACAGAATACTCCCACGCACTCGACATCGCTCCTCAACATGAGCCAGCGCGCCAGGCGAGGGATCGACTGGCGGCGTCTTTAAGTGAGCTTCGTGCGAATCGCGAATAAGGCGACGCCCTCCGTGCCCCACTCAGTGCGCTACGCGAGCCGGGCGGAGGATGGCGAAGCCGATCTGCCCATGCAGATTCTCATCGGGTGAGGCAACATCGCCGCCGCCGAACCAGACGCGGATGACGCCAGCCGCCACCTCCACCGTGGGGTCGCAGACCACCTTCGAATCCCACGGCTGGTCGCCACTGAAGACCACCGGGAGCTTCCGCCAGTGGACGCCATCGGTGGAGCGCGCCAGGCCCAGACGGCGGCTGGCTGCCTCGCCTAAATCGCAATCTTCAATGCAATTGCGTGATCGCTGGGCTTCTGCTGCGGCATCTGCACGGTGAGACCCTTCTCGTCCTGGGTCCACTTCACCTTGCCTTTGAAGCCCAGCAACTCGACGTGCTTCACCTTCGTCTGCGCCACGCCGCTCGAGGTCGCCAGGGGTTTGATCACGGCCTGTTTCTCAGGCCAGCCCATCACGAACGCGTATAGCGTGTTGCCCTTGGTAGTGAACCGCACTTCCTCGGCCGTTAGATCTTTGCGGCTCTGCTCGTTGAAAGCGCTGCCGCGGCCCGTGGCCGGCGGCGCAGAGGCCACCGGGCCGTCGCCGTAGATCTTCCACGGACGCGTCGCGTAGATGCCCTCGCTGTTCACGGCCATCCACCGCGTGATCTCGTCCAGGATCTTCAATTCCTGGTCGTCCAGCGCGCCGCTGTTGGGCAGCGGGAAATTCAGCATCAGGTTGCCGTTGCGGCTGACGATATCCACCAGCAGATCGATCACGCGCTTGGGCGTCTTATACTTGGCCTCGCGGTTGTAGTGCCACTCGCCGATGCACGTATCGGTCTGCCAGGGGTTGGCCGGAATGCCGCCGGCCACGCCGCGCTCGAAATCCAGCACGCAGGTGCCGGTTTCGCAATCACGCGCCGTCTTGCTGGTGTACACGGCTTCCACGCGCCCGCCGTGGCGCCTGGCGCTGACGTTGTAGTGATTCGCCACGATGCTCAGGCCGTATTCCTCGTAATAGATGCCGCCATCGGTGTAGAGCAGGTCGGGCTCGTAGTTATCGACCAGGTCCTTGATGCGTTTGAAGTAGTGCAGCTTCCACGAATCCGGTATGCTACGGCCCGCGCCGAATCCGGTCCCCGAGTTGAAGTCATAGTCTTTGGGATACTCGTGATAGAGGTCGGCGTAAGCGGGATCGACGCCGTCGTATGGGACGCCCGCCAGCGGGCCGGTCTTGTCGCTCGTGTGCGACACGGAGAACCAGTTGTAGCTGGGGGCCAGGTGCTCGCTCACGGCGAAGCGCAGCCCGTGCTTCGCGGCGGCTTTCTTGAACATCCCGACCACGTCGATCTTCGGCCCCGCCGCGGTGGAGTTCCAGCGCGGCTGGTGGGTGGACTTCCACAGGTCGAACCCGTCGTGGTGCACGCCCATGCTGCAGAAATACTTCGCTCCTGCCTTCTTGTACAGCCCGATGAGGTGGTCAGCGTCGAACTTATCGGCCTTCCAGGTAGCGATGACATCTTTGAACCCGAATTTCGAGGGGTGGCCGTAGGTCTTGACGTGGTAATCGTATTGCCGCTGGCCTTGGATATACATATTGCGGGCGTACCAATCGCCGGCCTCGGCGGCGGATTGCGGCCCCCAGTGCGCCCAGATGCCGAACTTGGCATCGCGATACCACGTGGGGATCTGGTAGGCCCTGAGCGACTCGCGCGTGCCTTTGAACGGCCCCGCGGCGATTTCCAGTTGCGCTTCGGCGGCCCACGCGCGCGTAAGAACCGCGGATCCACCGATGGCGGCCAGCGCCCGTCGCCTAGTAAGCTGCATAAGGTTCTCCTTCCCCGAATATCTGAATTTCCGGGGCACCTTAGCATAACAAGCCGGAAACCACCTGTCTCAGGCGGCGCAGACGGTCGCCATCGACGGTTCCGCCAGCTACAGCGCCACGGCGGAGCTCTCGAATCCCGCGCTCTGGCCGGTGGATGAGCCCAGACCTGTACTCGGCTATCGCGACCGTGGAATCGGGTGATTACGACACGCCCGACGGCAACTGCATTCGCGACTACATCCACGTGAACGACCTGGCACAGGCGCACATTCCGGCCGTGGAGTACCTGCTGGGCGGCGGCGCAACCGACCAGTTCAACGTGGGCACCGGGACGGGCCACACGGTGATGGAGATGATCCGGGTGGTGGAGGAAGTGACCGGCAAGAAGGTTCCGTACGTGACCGGCCCGCGCTGGGAAGGCGATGCGCTGAGCCTGGTGGCAGCCGCAGACAAGCTGCGGACCAAGCTGGGCTGGCGGCCGCAATACACGGACCTGCGGACCATCGTGGAGCACGCCTGGAACCTCGCGAAGACGCGTCCGCGGGCGGAGCGATAGAGGCAGCCAGGGGCCTCGCCAGAGGCCGCAATCGAGCTACGATAACTAGCGACATGGTTGGAGCGGCTATTGGTCAGCCCTGACCCGTGATCCTCAACTATGGACACCTATATCGTTCGCCTCACTGTGAAACTCGCCGGCCGGCTCTCGCCGCTGGCCCTGGCCTTGATGCTGTGCACTGCAACGCATCCGCTCCGCGCGCAAACTCCCGATGCCCAGACAAAACCTGCACCGGTCGTGCCGGAATGGGCGCAGCCGGGCTCCGCGACCCACGTCCAGGTAGCGCCACCGGCGGACTTTCACAGGCCCAGCAGGAATTTCGATACGCCGATCGGCATATTTGAGGGCCAGTCCGACATTGGAAGCGCGTTGGTCGCGGGCAGCGCCAGTTACGACCCCGGCACGAAGCAGTACACCATCAACTCCGCTGGCTACAACGTCTGGTACACGCGCGACGAGTTCCGTTATCTCTGGAGGAAGATGTCCGGCGACGTTTCACTCGCGGCCGACATCGCGTACCCGGACCCGAACGGCTACGGCGACCGCAAGGCGGTTCTCGTCATTCGCCAGGACCTCGGTGACGATTCCAAGGAGGCCATCACCGCCTTGCACGGTCTCGGCATGATCCACCTGGCCCAGCGTCCCGAGAAGGGCGTCCGCGTCAAGGACATCGAGTATCGCATCGGGGGCCGCGGCCTTCCCGGCGGTGCTACCCCCGACAGCCTCGTCACCGTCGTGGCCAGGCGCATCGGCATCGAAAAGCATGGCGACTCCTTTGCGCTCTTCGTCAGCCTGGACGGCGAACCGATGCACCAGTTTGGCCCCCCCATTAACCTGCACATCGACGGGCCCTTCTACGTCGGCATCGGCTTCTGCTCGCACCTGCCAGACAAGTCCGATACGGCTGTGCTCTCCAATGTCCTTCTCGAGAACTCCGCCGGCAAGGTCCGCTAGCGGGAGTCCGTTGCGCCAGGAAAGCGGGCTCCGCGGAAGATGAGGCCAGCCGCGGCGGTCCCGCGGCACTACGTTCTCTTCTTATCTGTCTCCTAGAGAAAATATGATGTATTTCGCCGGCGTCGTACCGGCCAGTTTCAACCCGATCTTATCGTCCGACTGGACGAATGCCACCGATCCCGGCCCCATGGTTTTGGAGTGATCGTTGATGGTCACCTCCACGGTTCCTTCCCGGATCACGAGAATTTCTTCATTGTGGTGAGGGTGGAGCGGATTCGGTGTCTCCCCCGGGGCGAGCTCGCTCAGGTGCAGCTCGATTCTTTCGCCCCTGGTTGTAACCCCGTCGAATACCGGCGTCATTTTAAAGTTCCCGCCCGGCGTGACCTTCAGCTCCTCGGCGGGGTAGAATTTCGAGTGCAAGACCGGCAGCTTTTCGGCCGCGGCTTTCGGCTGCTGTTGGGCCAGGCAGATCGCCGGCACGAGTGCCGACAGCAAACAAGTCCAAATTATGTGACGATACCTCATCGAGTTTTCTCCTTGGCTTCTTATCTGTGCGTTTGTTTGCCGAAAGCAGTTTCAGAGCAGACGGCAGGATCCGAGGATCACTAGCACTGGTAATCTTAGCAAAGGGCGCATCTCGCACTGCGGCCGCATGCGGCCCCGCCCGGCGAGAGGTGCGAGCAGAAGACGGGAAACCTCGAGTGCCCCGGCAGCGTGGCGCTGTGGCCCGTTGCGACGTCAATTCTTCCTCTGGTACAGCGGGCCGGCCCTGGTGATGATTGAGCCGCGCTGATCAGGGAACAACATCGTCTTTAGGCCGAATCGCACGAACCGGGCGGAGCATCGCCAGGCCGATCTTCCCGTGCAGGTTTTCATCGGGCGACGCGACGTCGCCGCCGCCGAACCAGACGCGGATGACGCTACCATCCACCTCCACCGTGGGGTCGCAGACCACCTTCGCATCCCACGGCTGGCCGCCGCCGAAGACGGTGCGGAGCTTGCGCCAGTGCACGCCATCGGTGGAGCGCGCCAGGCCCAGACGGCGGTTCTCGGTGGTGTCGCGGCCGGTGTAGAGCATCCAATAGAAGCCGTGCGAATTCCAAACGGCCGGCTCGCCCAGGCCGTTCTCGTCGAACCCGCCAGGGTCGCCCAATTCCAGAATAGGGTTGGCGCGGAGCTTCTCCCAGCGGACGCCGTCGGTGGAACGCGCGACGCCCAGGCGCTGGCGGCGGGCCCGGTCCTGACCGAGATAGAAGAGGTAGAAATACGGCTCGATGCGAACCACGCAGGGATCGGCCACGCCATACTCGTCCCAGCTTCCGTACGGACCCGGTTCGAGCACGGGTTTGGGCTCTTTGCGCCAGGAGTGGGTATCCAGGGCGCGGGCCAGGCCGATGCGGGGCTGCTCCCTGGGGCCGGCCTGATACCAATACCAGAATTGCTTCTCATACCAGAGCGCGGAGCCGTTGGCGGCAATGTAAGAGCCTTCCCAGGTTTGCGGATCGGGGGAGAGGATCACACCCTGCTTTTGCCAGTGAGCACCGTCGCCTGAGGTGGCGAGGCCCGTGCGCCAGGTGCGGCCGTCGAAGCCCGAGTAGAGAAGCAGGGGCGAGGGGCGAGAGATTACTGACGGGTTGAGGACGTCGTGCGATTCCCACCCGTCGCCAGGAGCGAGCACAGGCTCCGGCTGCGCTTCAAAGGCGAACGTCAGGTTGGGATCGCCGCCCGAAACCGGCGGCAGCCTAAAATCGGCGTAGCGGCCACAACCCGATAAAGCGAGAAGTCCGAAGAGCAGGATTGTGGGGCAGCTTGGTAAGCTGCGGCCGATTGGGGGTGCCCCCTGGGCCCGGCCTTGGCAGGCCGGCGGCGGNNGTTGCCAACCGCCGCGCAGGATGACATCCTGCCCCACATCGGTCATTGCAGAGGGATCCGAAACTTCAAACCCGACCCGCGGCCGGGGCGCGATTCCAGTTGCAGGTCCGCGTTCAGAGAGCGCGCGCGCCGCTTGAGACTGGCGGGGCCCAACCGCAGCATCTCGAGCTCTTCCAGCGTGTATGTTCCGGCGAAGTTGAAACCGTGGCCGTTGTCGTCCACCGAAATCTCCAGACCGCGATCGGTCTTCTCCATGGTCACGGCCACGCGCGTGGCGCCGGCATGCTTCTGGACGTTGACCAGCGCTTCGCGAAGCATCTGCAACACCTCGGCGGTCATTTCCTGCGGCAGCCCGAGGGGGGTGTTGGTCCCCAGAAACGTCACCGGAATGCCGCTTTCCTTCTGGAACGATTCCGCGGTGCGCCGGGCCGTGGCCACCAGGCTGGCGCCATCCACGTCCACCGGACGCATGCTGTGGAGGAATACCCGCAGGTCGCGGATCTGGGATTGCGCCAGCGTCTGCAACTGCGCGAGGTCCTGCATGCCCGCACGGAAGTCGCGCTCGAGAAGCTTGCGCAGGATCTCGAGGCGCATCTGCAGGCTGATGAAGCTCTGCAGCGGGCCGTCGTGGAAGTCCGAAGCGATTCGCTGGCGCTCCGCCTCGCGGGCTTTCTCCGCGTCCTTTCGCACTTCGTCCAACTTCTCGTCCAATTGTTCGATGCGGCCGTTCCGGCGGCGTTTGTGGACCGCGTAACCACAGGTCAAGGCGCCGGCCACAAGTACACCCCGGGTCCCGTCATAAGGGAGTACCGCGCAGAAGACCGCGGCGACGGCCACCACCATCATCACCTCCACCGGCCCATAAAACGCCAAAGCTTCGGCCAGAAGATAAAAGAAGAAAACGGAAGCCAGCCATAGGCGGTCGGCGCCGGAGCTGACCAGGGCCAGGAAATAAACCGCGTCGCAGAACAGGGCCAGCAGGCCCAGCAGGCCGCCCGGCCTGATGCCGCGGACCGCCACGATGAGGCTGAGGACCAGGTACAGCACCAGCAAGCCATAGAAGACAAGCAGCGGAGCCACGTGCCAGGGAAAGAAGTAGCTGATGCCCAGGGTGGCGGCCACCAGCACGACCCGCACCCATGCAATCTGACGCGGCCAGTCGAATTTCAGCGAAAACGGCACGTGATCACTTCCGATAGAGATACAGCGTATGGCTGCGGCCCTCGCCGTCGTCGGCGATGTTTTCGACCTTTTCGGGCGCCCAGCTCCGGAACTCGAAATCGTGAGCCACTACTCGAGCGCCTTTCTTCAATTGCTTGTCCAGCAGCGGCTGGACTTTGGTATTGATCGGGTCCGGCAACAGGTAAACGGTGACCAGGTCCGCGGAGCTGTAGTTTTGCCTGAGGAGATCGCCATTGACGATGTGGGCGTTCTTTTCCAGTCCGAGCTTGCGGATCTTTTCGGTGCTCTGCCTCCAGAGGTCCGCGTCCAACTCCACGCCCACGGCCTCGGCATGGAACTTCTGGGCAGCCATGATGACGATGCGGCCGTCGCCGGACCCCAAGTCGAACACCTTCTCACCCGCCTTGAGGCCGCCCAGGTGCAGCATCGTCTCGACGATCGTTTCCGGTGTGGGATAGTAGGGCGCGAGCTTCTCGGCGTCCGTGTCTTGCGCCGCCAGCGGGGCGCAACAGAGCATTGCAAGCAGGCCAAGTCTTGGCATAACTCTTACGTCAGTCGGACCCTAAACAATTTACCACCTTCTCGGAGCACCAGTACTACCAGTTTTCCACGAAACTGTGGAAAAGCCTGTGGAAATGTGCCCTGCCAGCGGGCCAAATCTTCGCTCTGTAACGGGTTTGAGACATTCTGCACTTAAGTACAGCAACTCGTAATTCGGCATCCGCTCCCTCCGGCCGCGGCGCGGTTCAGATCCAGACCTTTTCCAGGGGCAGACCGCGCTTGCAGAGCGCGCACTCGGCGCCGGCGGCATAGTAGCGGGCCTCCAGTTTGGCCAGGTAGTACAACGGGAGAGAGCCGAAGCCGAGGGTCTGTGGCGTCGGCTGGTAGATAATCACCGCCAGCCCAACCACGGTGGCTCCGCGCGATTCCAGAAGCGTTTTCAGCTCCGCCAGCTTGGCGCCGGTGCGCAGGATATCGTCCACAATCACCACCTGCTCGCCGGCCTTGGGCTCCAGGTACTGGCGGAAACGGAGCGGCTCGGCATCGTGCTGGCGTTCGGCCCAATAGACCTGTTTGGCGCGCATCGCCTCGCACACGCCGTAGGCCACCGGCAGACCGCCCGCCATGGGCGTGACGATGGAGAGTTGCGGCACGATGGCCCGGATTTCGGGGTTGGCGCGCAACAGCCGGCTCAGCCCCACCGACAACATGCGCTGGTGCTGGTAGTAGCGCATGGCCAGCGGGACTTGCAGATACTCGTTGGAATGCAAACCCGTGGGGTATTCGAAATGGCCGTCGCGCAGCGCGCCGGTTTCCCGCAGTACGGTTACGACTTCCTCTTGAGTCGGAATAAGGTGCATAGTTGACCCTTTCAGTTGGCGCCGTGCCCCATGAGCACATGGGGAATGGTGCGCAGCAGAATCTTCCAATCCAGCGCCAGCGACCAATTATCAATGTACTGCATATCCAGCCTCATCCAGGTTTCGAAATCGACGTTATCGCGTCCGGAAATGGCCCACAGGCAGGTGAGACCGGGGCGCATGCGCAGCCGGCGGCGCTGCCAGCGCTGGTACCGATCGACTTCGCTGGGAACCGCCGGACGCGGTCCCACCAGCGACATGTCGCCGCGCAGCACGTTCCATAACTGCGGCCATTCGTCGATGGAAAACTTCCGCAGATAGCGGCCGATCGAGGTCAGGCGCGGGTCATGCGGAATCTTGAAGACCGTCTCGCGCGTGTTGAGGTGCTCGAGCGCCGGCCGGAGCTCCTCGGCGTTCTGGCACATGGAGCGGAACTTATAGAACAGGAAGCGGCGGCCATTCAAGCCGCAGCGCACCTGGCGAAAAATCACGGGGCCGGGCGAAGTGAGCCGGATCAGGACCGCGATGACCGCCACAAAGGGCGCCAGCGCCACCATGCCGGCGGCGGCGATGGCGATGTCGGTGAGGCGCTTCACCAGCAGGCGGATCTCGTCGTAGGGGGCCGCGGTGAAGGTCAGCAGGGGCGTCGAGCCGAAGCGGTCGAGCGAAACCGTGCTGTTGACGTGCGGAAAGAAATCCACCGCCACGCGCGTGCGCACGCCTTCCTCATCGCAGAGCAGGAAAACCTCTTCCAGGTTGGCCAGGCTCTCGCTGCCCACGGCGAAGATGATCTCGTCGACCACGTGCTGCCGCAGAATGGAGGGCAACTCGCCGATGGGCTGGACTGTGTAGAGCGCGCCCAGCGCGATTTCAGCGGGAGCGTTCTCCGATTGTTCACTCAGAAAGCCGCGCAACCGGACGCCGTATTCGGCGGATTGCTCCAGCGCCTCCGCCATACGGATGGCGCGCTCCCCGGTTCCCACCACCATCACGTAATGCGGCGCGGCGAATTCGCGGCGGATCACTCCCACCAGGCGCCCAGCCGTGAGCCGGAACATCAGCAGCAGCACCCAGGCGTAGGCGGAGAACAGGCCCAGGAAGAAGCGGCTCAGGTCCAGGCGCAGCACGTACTCGAACAACACCAGGCACAGTGCGCCCGAAGCGCACTGGCGCGCCGTGTCGCGCAGAATCACGCGGGGGTGCCCGGAATCGAGCTTTTCGTAAACCCCGAGCCACAGCCCGATGGCGACCCAGGCCACCAGCGCGAACCCCAGGACCAGCGCCTTGCGCTCCACGGTCAGATAGAATGTGCGTTCCAGATGCAGGACCGCGCGCGTCTGGTAAGCCGCCTCAAACGCCAGCGTAGCCAGGATGATGTCGGATAGTCCGAACAAAACACGGGCTTTACGCGGGCGAGTGAACATCCGCAGTTAGCATAGCATGTTGTAGAGTGGAGACATGAACCAACTGACTCGCAGGTCCATAGTGAAGAGTTCACTGTTGCCGCTGACCGGCATGTTGGGATTACCTTCGATCTCCGCGGCGGTCGAGCAAGCCAGCTCGCCGTACCGGCGGCCGAAGCTGAAGATCACGGAAATCCGCACCGCCGAAGTGCGCGTGCACGGATACCAGGTACACGTGCGCGTGTATACCGACCAGGGCATCGTCGGCCAGGGCGAAAGCACGGATGCGGCCCAGGGCAATGTCCCGCTGATCCGGTCCTTTGCGCGCATGCTCGTGGGCCAGGACCCGCTGAACATCGAGGCGGCCTTCGAGCGCATCCGCACCACCGGGATCTTCGCGGGCGCGCAGGGTGGCCAGTACATCACCGCGCTCACCGGCGTCGAAATCGCGCTGTGGGACCTCGCCGGCAAGGCCCTGGGCCTGCCCGTCTACCAGTTGCTGGGCGGCAAGGTACGCGACCGGGTGCGCGTCTACTGCGATTCCGGGGCCCGGGACATGATTCCGGGAGACGAAAGGTCGAAGGCCCGGATCAAGGAAATCCAGGATCTGGGCTTCACCGCCGCCAAAATCGACATCGACGACGCCGACGATCCGGCGCGCTTCGATCGCGTGAACTGGACCGCCTCCAACGGCGAGATCGACCGCATGGTGGCGACGGTGGCGTTCACCCGGGGTTCGTATCCCAAGAACATCGATCTGGCGGTGGACATGCACGGACGCTACGACGCCGGCACGGCCAAGCGCGTTGCCAAGGAGCTGGAACCGTTCAAGCTGATGTGGCTGGAGGAGCCGGTGCCGCCGGAGAACATCGACGCCATGCGCGACGTGCGCGCCTCCACCAGCACGCCCATCTGCTGCGGCGAGAACATCTTCCTGCGGCACGGGTTCCGCGAGATTTTCGAGAAGCGCGCCGTGGACATCATCATGCCGGATTTCCAGAAATGCGGCGGCCTGCTCGAAGCGAGAAAGATTGCGGACATGGCGCACACCTACTACATCCCGGTAGCGCCGCACGCCGTGACTTCGCCCATCGGCATGATGGCCACAGCCCAGGTGGCCGCCGCGATTCCCAACTTCCTGATACAGGAATGGCACTGGGTGGATTCCCCAGCGCTATGGAAGAACTGGGTGAAGGAAGGCGAGATCATCGAGAAGGGCTATATCACCCTGCCGGAGCGCGCCGGCATCGGCGTAGAGATGAACGACGACGGCGCCCGCAAGGCTCAAGTCCCGAACACCCCGTGGTTCGAGCCGGCCAAGTAACGAAAAAGAAAAAGGGGTCAGACGCATTTTCCCCATCACACGTCCCTTGTCCCTTTTCTTTCCGGAGTTCCTCAAGAAGCTCTGCAAGGAACTCGGCATTGACCCGAGGCGGCTCTTGTAAAGGTGAGCTTCCAAGAGGGCCACAACGCGATGGCGCCCGATGTGCCGGGCGCGATGACGGTCGGCGGCAATCGGGCCGAAGCGCTGGAGCGGGTCGAGGGGGCTCTCATTGTGGTGCTGTCGGCGCGGATCGAGGATCGCGAACCCATCCCACGTCCGTCGCAGCCGGCCAGGGGTCAACGTACGGTGGCGTTGTCGCCGACGGTGGCCGCCAAGCTGTCGATCTACCAGGCGATGCGCGCACGCAGAATGACCACCGACGATTTGAGCCGACGGCTGGGGTGGGAGGCCGCACGCCTGCGCCGGCTGCTGGACTTGCGCCGCCGATCCCGGCTTGAGGAGATCGAGGCGGCGCTGGAGGCGATGGGCAAACGCCTCATCATTGAAGTCGGGAATGCAGCGTAGGCCGCGGCGCGGTTATCGCCCTGGGGCCTTGAACCGCGCTTCCAGCTTTTCGGCTTCAGCCGCACGGCCGCGCTTCCGGAGGAATTGGGCGTAGTTGCGAACGCAGAGGGCGGTCTTGGGGTGGTCGGGCCCCAGCGCTTGTTCTCTGATGGCGAGGGCGCGCTGGTACAGCGGCTCGGCTTCCACGTTGCGGCCTTGGCGTTTGTAGAGCAACGCCAGATTGTTGAGGCTGGTAGCGGTTTCGGAGTGGTCTGGCCCCAGCGCTTTTTCGTAAATGGCGAGGGCATGCTGGTGCAGCGGCTCGGCTTCCCCGTAGCGGCCCTGGTAATTGTAGAGCAACGCCAGGTTATCGAGGCTTTGGGCGGTATCGGGATGGGCAGGCCCTAGAGCTTTTTCGCGGATAGCGAGGGCGCGCTGGTACAGCAGCTCGGCTTGCCCGTAGCGGCCTTGGTTTTCGTAGAGCCCCGCCAGGTTGTTGAGGCTCGTGGCGGTGTAGGGGTGGTCCGGCCCCAGCGCCTTTTCGTAGATGGCCCGGGCGCGTCGGAACAGCGGCTCGGCTTCCGCGTACCGCGCGCGCTCATTGAGATAGTAACTGCTCTTGTTGAGAAGAAGGGCTGCTGCCAGGGAGTCCAATCCGAAATCTTCCGCCAGACGGCCGGCGACTATTGCGTGGGGAATCAGCCGCTCGCACTGGAACCAGTTTTGGAATTCCGGGGAAGGAAATACCCTACTCAACGCCTGCACCACCCGCTCGGCCCATACGCGGCGGGTCGGCGCGTCCATCCCGTCTTTCAAGACCTCTTGCGCCAGGCGGTGAATGTTGAGGGTGTCGTTGGCGGCATTTCGGCGGATGAGGCGGAACCTTCCCGCCGCTTCGACGGCTGCGTCCCACGCAAGCGGCTTCCCGGCGACGTGCGCCAGCGGCCCGCCCAGTTCCTTGCCGCCTTGGGTGAAGATTTCTTCGGGGATGGCATCCGGCGCAAGGAACGCACAGGCCCGGACCAGGTCGGCAGCCGCGGGGTCCGCCTTTTCCACCTGGGCAAAAGCCAGGGAAAAAGTAATCGTCACCGAATCGTGCTCCGTGGCCAGACTGCCGCGGCGTGCGCGAAGCGTGGCGCCCTCGGTGCGATACAGCTTCAGGTATTTCGGCGGCGTAGAAGGCGTCTCTTCGATATAGGCCGCCGCCTGGTCCAGCGCCAGAGGCAGGCCAGCGACTTCCTCGGTGATTTCTCTGGCCGGCTTTCGGTCGGCCTCGGAAGCGGCGTCGAGCGGCGCGTCCGAGGCTATCACCTTGGCCCGCCGGAGCAGGAACAGGGCGCCCTCTTCCAACTCCATCTTTTCCAGTTCCACGTTTTGAGCGATGGCGCCGGTGGCCTGCAAGCGGGTGNNTCCTCGACGTTGTCCAGAATGAGCAGCCAGCCGGACTGCCGTTCGAGCCAGCGGCGGACCGCCTCGGCCACCACGTTGGCGTCCTTTTCGTCTTTCTCGGGCAGGTCCAGCAGGCTCGCTATCGCGCCGAAGCCGGAGACCAAAGCGTCGCGGGAATCGGCCTGGCTCCAGAGCACTGCCCGGTATTGGTCCCGATGGCGGTAGGCGTACTCGATGGCGGTCTGCGTCTTGCCGATTCCGCCCAGGCCGCTGATGGCTTGGGCGCGCCCGTGGGCAAGGCCGTCTTCCAGCCCCTTGAGATACGGGTCCCGGCCGGTGAAGAACGGATTGCGCGGCGGGAGGTTCCAGTACAGATAATCGGGCTTGCGCTGCTTCGGCGGCAGCGCAGGCTTTCGTACACGTGACTGGCCCGTGAGGTGAAGGCGCAGATTCTCGTAGCCCTGCTCGGTGTTGGGCGAGAAATGGTGGTACCGCTGGAGCACCAGCGGAATGTGCGCGCCGTCGGCATCCGTGAGCAGAACGGGGACGAATTTCTCGTTCACCCCGCCAGCGTTGTACAGGATTTGGCGAATGATCCCCGCTTCCGAGGTGGCGCCCTGGCCTTTCCCTGGCTCTTCCTCGCCGTCGAACCGCCGCTGGTAGGTCGCCGTGCAGACCACGAGCACAAAGCCGGCGGCCTGGATCTGCCGCTGCCCCCACAATTCCCAACCCTCGGTAGGGGAACCTTCGTACTGATCCAGAACCGCGTCGATGCCGTCCGCCCGCAGGCGGTTCGCCAGCGCCAGCACCTTCGCCTCGTGCTCGGGCGAATCGTGGCTGTAACTGATGAAGACCGCCGGCGGTTCCATGTGCCGTCTCCCAGGTTAACCCAGCCGGGCGCCCGCAGGTCTAAAGTTTTCCGGGATACAGCCGATCAATTACCTGAAGAAGTTCACCGCAAGGTGAGCTTGGATCACCCAAATGAACTATAGACCCAAGCGGGCGGCGCGGTTCCGCCACATGCTGACGTTCGCGGCACTGGCTTTCCAGTACGCGAATCTCGCCTACGCTACTGCTCCCGATTTCTCCTTCACACTTTCCACACCAGACTTCAGGTACCAGGCTGGAACCGCGCTGCCCGCCGCGACGAAGGCTACTTCTGCTTTTCCGCCATCTTCTTTTCGAGCGCCTGCATCAGCCGCGTCTCGACATCGGGCGGGATGGGATATGGGTCCATGCCTTTGTAGATCTGGATAGTCTTCTTGGTGGTGTCGGCGATTACCCAGCAATTCGGGCACCCCGAGATGTGCCGATCCAGCTTGGCCCGGGTTTCGGCATCGATAGATTCGTCCAGGTATTCGCTCAGCTCGTGCAGAAAGTCTTTACATGTAAGCAAAGGCGTCGTCTCCCTTGCGTTTGAAGAAACGCGTCAGCTTCTCACGCAACTGCAGGCGGGCCCGCAACAGCCTGCTTTTCACGGCCGGCACGGAGAGGCCCAGCACGTCCGCCGTCTCCTCGGTGGAAAGCTCGTCGATGTCGCGCAGCACGAAAACCGAGCGGTACGGCGGCTCGAGGCCCTGAATCGCCGAATCCAGGATGCCGCCGAGTTCCTCCCGCGTGAAGCGCTGCTCGGGATCCTCCCCCCAGGCTGCGATTTCCCGTACCACGGTGTCTTCGCCGGTATCGATGGTCTCATCCAGCGAAACCGACCGGTCGGTTTTCCGGCGGCGCAGCTTCATGAGCGCCTGGTTCACCGCAATGCGAACAATCCAGGTGTAGAACTTCGAGTTGCCCTGAAACTGATCCAGGTGCTCGTAGGCTTTCATGAACGTCTCTTGCAGCACATCTTCCGCATCCTCGCGGTTCTGCGTCACGTGCTGGGCCAGCCGGAAGATCTTTCCTTCGTACTGCTTCACCAACTCCCCGAAGGCCCGGGCATCGCCTTCGCGGGCCCGCGCAACCAGCGGGGTTTCGTCGATCCCGGCTTGACTGGAGACAATCATGAGCCTTTGTTTATGATAGCTCAGGCGCGTTCCCGACGTTTCGCGCCGACAAGCTGAAGCATGCCCCACCCGGCGCGTGTTACGCTGAAAATTCCCTATGAGCAACATCGAGATCACTCTGCCCGACGGCAGCAAACGGCCGGTCGAGGCGGGGACGCGGCCCCTCGACATCGCCAAATCCATCAGCCCTCGCCTCGCGGATGCGGCCATCGTCGCCAAGGTCGACGGAGAGCTGTACGACCTCACCCGCCCTCTCGAAAAGGACGCCGCCTTGCAGATCCTCACCGCCAAGGATCCCGAGTCGCTCGGTGTGTACCGCCATTCCTCCGCCCATCTTCTGGCCGCGGCCGTGCTCGAGCTGTATCCCGAAACCAAGCTGGGCATCGGGCCGCCCATCGACAACGGCTTCTACTACGACTTCGACCGCGCCGCGCCGTTCACGCCGGAAGACCTCGAGAAAATCGAGAAGAAAATGTGGGAGCTGCAATCGCGCGACCTCCCCTACGAGCGCATCTATACGCGCAAAGACGAAGGCCTCAAGAAGTATGCCGACGCCTGGATGAAGTGCGAGCTGATCGATGAGCGCGCGGGCGAAATATTCTCCGAGTACACCCTGGGACCGCACTTCATCGATTTCTGCCGCGGCCCGCACGTGCCCAGCACCTCCCGCATCAAGGCCTTCAAGCTGCTCTCCATCGCCGGCGCCTATTGGAAAGGCAACGAGCACAACAAGCAGTTGCAGCGCATCTACGGCACGGCCTTCTTCACGCAAAAGGACCTGGATGCGTATCTCAAGCAGGTCGAAGAGGCCAAGAAGCGCGACCACCGCAAGCTAGGCAGGGAACTGGACCTGTTCAGCATCCAGGAGCTGGCCGGCCCGGGCCTCATCTTCTTCCACCCCAAGGGCGGCATCATCCGCAAGCAGCTTGAAGATTGGATGCGCGACCAGTACCTGAAGCGCGGCTACTCGCTGGTCTACAC
>PLMF01000429.1 GCA_003142355.1 Bryobacterales bacterium | reverse complement strand
TGCGGAATCGCTGGTGCAACATCGGGGAAGCTGGACATTTCCCAGAGTCTGGGCTACAATGTAGCCCAAGAGGAGATTGACGGCATGACTGCCAATTCTGTCGTTCGCGCCCGCATCGATGAACGCACCAAGAGGGAAGCCGCTGCGGCGCTGAAAAAGGTCGGTCTCACCGTGTCCGATGCCTTTCGCCTTCTGCTGGTGCGCGTAGCGGCGGAAAAGGTCCTGCCGTTCGAACCGCTCAATCCCAACGCCGAAACCGTCGCGGCGATGAAAGCCGCGCGCCGGGGCGAGCTAGTCAAGGTCGGCAAGCCGGACAAACTGCTGGAAAGCCTGAATGCGGAAGATTAAATACACCGCCCGCTTTCGGCGTGACTACAGGCGAGAAAAATGCGGCCGGCACAGCAAGAAGCTGGACGCCCTGCTGATGGAGGTCGTCAACTTGCTCGCCGCCGACATGCCGCTGCCGCGCCGGAATTTCGATCACCCACTGTCCGGCGAATGGAACGATCACCGCGACTGCCACATCAGGCCGGATCTCGTTCTCCTCTACCGCAAGCCGGATGACGACAGCCTCGAACTTGTGCGCCTTGGCTCGCATGGTGAGCTTGGGCTGTGAAACGGTGGGGGCTTGAGAGGCAAGCGCGTCTAGTGCGGCCTTGGATTCAAGATCCGGTTCACATGGTCGGGATCACGTGCGATCAACATCAGATAGGCCCGCGTGGGTTGATCCGGTTCCGCGCGGCCCTGCTCCCAATCCCGTAGCGTCCCAAGGGGGATGTGGTAGCGGACGGCAAAGTCCTCTTGAGTGAGTTCCAAAGCACGGCGGATAATCTTCGCCTGCGGTGTCCGCTTCATCCGCTTGAGGTCCGCTTCGGTCAGCGGCTGCGCATCGCGATCGGCGCGGGCAGCCTGCTCGATGGCTTCGGGGGTCATCGGTCTAGGCGTTTTGCCGGAAGTAGTCGTCTTGCTCACGTTGCGTTGCCCTCCGTGCTGAAATCATGCGAATGCGTTTCTCGCGTTCCGTGTAGGCGACAAACAGCAGGACATGGCCCTCCGCCATGCCGATGATGACAAACCGTTCCTCGCCATAATCTTCACGGTCATCAAGGCGCTCGATAGCAAACGGGTCTTTGAAGACCGTCTTCGCCAGGTCGAAGGTCACGCCGTGGTCCTGCAGATTGGCTTCGGCCTTGGCGTCGTGCCATTCAAATTCCACTTTTATGATACTACGGGATACCAGTAGTGTTGTCAACTGGGGCGGGGCACGAACGGCGTCGGACAACCCCGCTTGCGGCAAAGACCGCCGGCGTTACGCCGGCCGCGCCGCGACCGCCAAGGGGACGGATGCGTTATGTTTAAGAATTCCCGAATCTCTTGTGGGAGTGTGCAATGTCCGAAAAAGTTGCCATATTCGATACCACGCTGCGGGACGGTGAGCAGGCGGCCGGAACCCGCCTCGGAAGCCGGGAGAAACTCGCCATCGCCAGGCAGTTGGTCCGGTTGAACGTGGACATCATCGAGGCCGGTTATCCGGCGTCTTCGCCGGAAGACTTCGAGGCCGTTCGGCTGCTCGCGCGCGAGATCGATGGTTGCACGGTCTGCGCTTTGTCCCGAGCCGTGGCCAGCGATATCGAGGCTTGCGGCAAGGCGCTGGCGGAAGCCAAACGGCCGCGCATTCACACCGGGATCGGCGTCTCGGATATTCACATCACGGGGAAGTTCAGGGACGAAAAGTANNGAGTTCTACGCGGAAGACGCCGGCCGCGCCGATCCGGCCTATCTCTTCGAAATGATCGAGGCGGCCATCGAGGCCGGGGCCACGGTCATCAATATCCCCGATACCACGGGCTATGCCGTGCCGGAGCAATTCGGCCCGCTGATTGGGGCCATCCGGGCGAAGGTGCCCAACATCGGCCGGGCGACCATCAGCGTCCACTGCCATGACGATCTGGGATTGGCGGTGGCCAATACGCTGGCCGGCGTTTGGAACGGGGCGCGCCAGGTGGAAGGCACCATCAATGGGATCGGCGAGAGGGCGGGGAATGCGGCGCTGGAAGAAGTCGTCATGGCCCTGCGCACCCGGCGCGACTACTTCCAGGTCCACACCGATATCGACGCCCGCGAGTTTGTCCGCACCAGCCGCCTGGTCGCCGACATGCTCGGTATCATGGTTCCGCCCAATAAGGCAGTGGTGGGAGGCAACGCTTTTTCCCACAGCTCGGGAATCCACGTGGATGGATTCCTGAAGGAGCGGGAGACCTATGAGATCATGCGTCCCGAAGACGTAGGCTTTGCCGAAAGCCGCGTGGTGTTGACGGCGCGCACGGGGCGTCACGGCCTCAAGGATCGCCTCACGAAACTTGGATACGCGCTATCGCAGGAGGAATTGGACCAGACCTACCAGCGATTCCTGGCGGTGGCGGACAAGAAACAGGAGGTCTTCGACGAGGACCTCGTAGCCATTGTCCACGATGAGATTCATCCGGTTCCCGACGTCTACCGGCTCGAGTACATGCATATCTACAGCGGCACCTCCGCCATCCCCACGGCCACCGTCCGGGTCCGCATGAAGGATGAAGTCAGAGAAGGCGCTGCCATTGGCGACGGCCCCGTGGACGCGGTGTACAAGGCCATTTCCGAGGTGACGAAGAGCACGGCCAAACTTGTGCGATACGAGATTCGGGCCGTCACCAGCGGCACCGAAGCCATGGGCGAGGTGACGGTGCAGCTCGAGCAGGGCGGCCGGAAGATNNGGCTCGCCGGGCTGAGCCGATGAACGGAGCCGAGTGTCTTCTGAGGACCCTGTTGGCGCATGGAGTCGATACCTGCTTCATGAACCCTGGGACGTCCGAGATGCAGTTCGTAGCGGCGCTCGACCGCGTCCCGGCGATGCGGGGCGTGCTGTGCCTCTTCGAGGGGGTCTGCTCGGGAGCGGCGGACGGCTATGCGCGCATGTTGCGGCGGCCGGCGGCCACACTGTTGCACCTGGGGCCCGGGTTGGGCAACGCCCTGACCAACTTTCATAACGCGCGGAAAGCGCGGTCGCCGGTGGTGAACATCGTGGGGCAGCACACCACGGGGCACCTCCTTTGCGACGCTCCGCTCTCTGCCGACATCGAGGCCTTCGCGCGTCCGGTTTCGAGTTACGTCCGAAGCCTGGAACGAGCCGAGGATATGGGTGAGGCCGCCGCGGTCACCATCCGCGCCGCGTACGGACCGCCGGGGGGAGTGGCGACTCTGATTGTGCCCGCCGACTTTTCCTGGAGCGAGGCCGGCGAACCCGGGCGCCCTCTGGGCCCGGCGGCCGCCGGGCCGCCGGCCGAGTGCGTCCGCGAAGCGGCTCGAATTTTGCGCGGCTCAGAGCCCGCCGGATTGCTGCTCGGCGGCGGCGCGCTGCTGGAGCCAGGGATTGCGGCGGCGGGACAACTGGCTGCCGGCATGGGAGTGCCGGTGTTCGCCACCCGCTTCGCCGCCAGAATGGCGTGCGGAGGCGGGCGGTTTGCGCCGCAGCGGCTGGCCTACTTTCCGGAGCCGGCCGAGGCCATGCTGGCGGGGCTGAAACACATCATTCTGGTGGAAAGCCTGCCGCCGGTTTCCTTTTTTGGATACCCGGGACGCCGCAGCTACCTGGCGCCGGAAGATTGCGCCTTCCACGTGCTGGCGCCGATCGAGGCCAACGGCACGGAGGCGCTGGAAGCACTCGTCGAGATATGTGGCGTCGGTCGCCTTGAACCGCCCGCGCCGGAAATATCGCGGCCAGCGCTGCCCAAAGGCGCCGCCCTGACGCCGGATACCATTGGTCTCACCTTGGCCAGTCTGCTGCCGGAGGGATCCATCCTCTCCGACGAGATGGTCTCCGCCGGCGAAGCCGTTTTGCGGCGCCTCTCTTCGGCGGCCAGCTACGATCTGCTGCCGATCACCGGAGGGGCCATCGGCCAAGGCCTGCCGGTGGCTTTAGGCGCCGCGCTGGCGTGCCCGGATCGTAAAGTGATCGCGCTCGAAGCCGACGGCAGCGGCATGTACACGCTGCAATCGCTCTGGACCATGGCACGGGAGCGGCTGGATGTCGTGACCGTGATCCTGGCGAATCGCCGCTACCGCATTCTGGATATCGAGATGCAAAGGACCGGCGCCGGTGAAATGGGCCCGATGGCGAACGACATGGTGGATATCGGCCGGCCGGACCTGGATTGGGTGAAGCTGTCGGCAGGGATGGGCGTTCCGGCCACTCGCGCCACTACGGCCGACGAATTTATCGCTCAGTTCCGCGCGGCCGTGAACCAGGCCGGCCCGGCGCTGATCGAAGCGGTCTTGTGACATGCGTCTCACGCACATTCACCTCTCTCCGTATGGCCAAGCATCGTCCCAACCATCTCCCGTCAACCGGATGATGGCGGCGTTCGCGAGCGATTTCCGCGATGGCGTGGACATCAATCTCGGCGTCGGATACGTCAACGAGAAGACCATCCCGGTGGCCGGCCTCACGGAGGCCATCGAGGCCGTCGCCGGCGACGGCGTGAAGTACCGGCAGGCGTTCAATTACGGCGGCCCGGAGGGCTCCGCGAACCTGATCGAATCCCTGCGCCGGTTCCTGGATGAGGCCACCGTGGCGCGCAACCGTCTGATCATCGGCCCCTGCGGCGCCACCAGCATCCTCGAGGGACTGGCGGAGGTGATCGCGCCGGGAATCGTGGTCACGTCCGATCCCATGTACTACATCTACTCCGACGCCCTCGAACGCAAGGGCTTCGAAGTGCTCGCCGTTCCCGAAGACGACGAGGGAATCGCCCTGGCGGCGCTCGAGCGAAAACTGCGGGCGCTGGGCGGCGCCGCCGAACGGATCGCCTTCTTCTACGTGGTGACGGTCAACAATCCGTCGTGCACCATCCTGTCGAATCGGCGGCGCCGGGCGCTGCTCGCGGTGGCGGCCGGGCTGTCGCGCGAACAGGCGCGCCGGATTCCGATCTTCTACGACCTGGCCTATGAGCTGCTCCTGCACGACCCGCGCGCCGAACCGTTCGTTTCGGTCCTGCCCGAGGACGACCTGGGGATCGCCTACGAGATCGGCACCCTGTCGAAAGTGCTGGCGCCGGGGCTGCGGATCGGGTATCTGCTGGGTCCCGACGGTCCGCTCATGAATGCCATGGTGCAGAAGACCAGCGATGCCGGTTTCAGCGCGCCGCTCTTCGTTCAGGAGATGGCCAGCTTTCTGCTCGACCGGCGCATTGCGGACCAACTACGCGCGGTGAACGCCGGCTACCGCGAGAAGGCGGTGGCGGTAAAGGACGGCATCGCCCGGAGCCTGGGACCGTTTCTCGAGGAGTGCCGCGGCGGCAGTGCGGGTTTCTACTACTACCTGACGTTTCGGGATGTCGAGACCCACCCGTCCTCATCCTTCTTCCGGTTCCTGACGCGCACCACCGGTGACGCGGCGGTGGACGGCCCGCCAGGCAACCGAAAGCCGCGCGTGATGTACATTCCGGGCGAATACTGCGTCCACCCGCGAGGCGATCTGGCGGCCCGAGGCAAGCGGCAGCTTCGCCTGTCCTACGGTTTCGAGGATGTGCCACAGATCCTGCGGGCGCTGGATTGGATGCGCGAGGCGGCCGAATTCGCTCGCCGCTGACGTGGGACAGACGCTTTCGTCTGT
>PLMF01000056.1 GCA_003142355.1 Bryobacterales bacterium | reverse complement strand
ATACTTAACGTTGTAATACTAGGCGCATAACGCCCACTGCCGAAAGGGTTTACCAGCAGCGCACGACCGAGTTCGACCGCATTCGGACAGGAAAATGGGATTATCGGAAACTGACGTGAAACCGCATTCAAGGAGGCTCCGGTTGGATGGTCGGCGACTCGGACGGAGCGGACGTGCCACGGCCGGATCAGGAACGATAAGTCGGCCAGCATCCCGCGGTTGTATTGTAAGGCATAATCCCGTACAATACGGCTTAGGAGTGTTGTAGCCATGCCTCAGCAAGCAAGCCGCACTGCGCGTATCGAAGCTCGGATTGCGCCCGATACACTTCGAGTCGTCAGGCGCGCCGCGGAACTGCAGGGCCGCAGTATCAGCGATTTTGTGGTCGCCGCCGCTCAGGAGGTCGCGCACCGGACAATCGACGAAGCCCAGATCATTCACCTCTCTGTTGAAGACCAGCAGCGCTTTGTGGAGTTGCTTCTGAATCCGCCGGTTTTTGCGCCTGCCTTGAAGGGCGCCAAGAAGGCCCATGCCCGTTTGATCGCACCCTCGCGATGACAGGTTCATTCATCATTGAGCCACTTGGGCCAAGCCATGATCGCACGGAGTTTANNACGGCTTGTTTTGTGGCCCGTGAGATCGCGACAAATCGGATTGCCGGGTTCTACACATTAGCTGCGGCCGGGGTCCTCCTCGCGCAGATGCCAGTCCGACTCGCCAAACGTCTGCCACGCTATCCTGCGGTGCCCGTTGCACGCCTGGGGCGCCTTGCCGTCGCTCTCGCCTATCATGGCCGTAAACTCGGCGGCGCCCTGCTGTGGGATGCAGTAGAGCGTGCGAGCCGGTCCGAGGTTGCCGTTTACGCGCTTATCGTCGATGCTAAGGATGAACAGGCGGAGAGCTTCTATCTGCACCATGGCTTTGTCCCGTTTGGCGACACGCCGAGAACTCTCCTCCTGCCCCTGCCGAAGAGGACGTGAACCCGCATCGGGGATCAGTCCCCATAAGTCGGCTTGGCGACGGTAATGGGCCAAATGGTGGCCAGTTGACGTAATCACGCCGATCTCGCCCTTTGATCGACCGGGTCAACACCGGCATACAATGTCCCAAGGGGGCACAAGATGCCGGCAGCCCATGATTCACTCCGTGAGCGGATCACGGTCGATTCCGACGTGCGGTTCGGGAAGCCGTGCATTCGCGGTCACCGGATCACCGTTCAGGAGATTCTGGAGTGGCTGTCAGGCGGGGCCACCCAGCAGCAAATCCTGGCCGATTATCCTCAGCTCGAACCGGATGACTTCCTTGCCGTGTACGGGTACGCCGCCGAATTGACGGGGCGCAAGGTCTCCGGAGGATGAAGCTCCTCTTCGAGGAAAGCCTATCGCCGAGGCTGGTTCCATTATTGCGGGACCTATCCCCGAGTCGGAGAGTGCACTTCTGAACGGGCTTGCCCGTGCCGGCGATCGCAGGATTCTGGACTACGCTGCCGCTCACGACTTCATCCTGGTCTCGACAGATAGCGATTTCGAAGGTCTGTTGAGGCAGGTTCCTGGCGCCAGGGTCGTGCTCCGGCGCAATGCGATCCGGATCGCTGCGTTACCCGGTTCCCAGGATCATCCGATCATTCTCGACCAGTAGCTTCCGGACGCGAATTGGTCTGGCGCAAACCGCGATGCGTTCCACTCTGCTGGGAAACGCCCATCGAGGGACTTTGCCGCCCAGTCAAGGCGCTCCATTTTCGGCCGTATCATGCCCATCGCCCGGAGGGGGCGCTTTCCGGGAGTGGCGCCTCTGTCCGGCGCCGCAAGAGGCAAATCCGCGCAACATTGGTGGCCACCGATCCGCGAACCGGTATTGGTATCGAGCGTGGGGGAGAGCCGGAATCCGGAGAATGGGGTGCTGCTGTAGGGGGGCGGACGCCTGGCACTGGTCGCAGGCGCTTCCACGGGACGACAACCATTGCATTCGTCATCGCCGGTTCACCCGTCACCCGGTTCGAGCTTATGAGGGCGGCGTGAGACCCATGTGATGGACGAGGCCGGCATATCGTGGATCCGGCCGGAGGGGATCAAACAACACGGGCATCCCCGCGAGCCAGAACAGTTTGTCATCCCGGAGCCGACAGGCCGTTTCCAGCCAGTGAAACGCAGCATCCGCGTCTCCGAGGCCCGCATAGATTACCGTGAAGGCGATCGGCGGGGCGTGCCCTTGAGTAAGAAGCCGATCGAGTTCGCGGAGAAGACGCCTAGCTTCATCGCTCCGGCCGAGCCGGCCGTAGATATGCCCCAGGAAAGCCAGAGAGAAGGCTTCGCGCGAAAGGTCAAGCGCCTTCTCAAAAGCAGCAACAGCTTCGGCGCGCCTGCGCTGGCACCAGGCCGACCACCCGAGCACGAAGTGCGCGTGAAGTGAATCCGGGAAGGATTCGATGGTCCGCCTGGCCTGACCCTCCGCCTTTTCGTACTGGCGCGCGGAGAGATATATCCAGGCAGCCGCTGTGCTTGGGAGGAGCGAAGCGGGGTCGAGCCGCAACGCATACCGCACCTCGGATATCGCCTCGGAAGGCCGGCCGGCATGGGCCAGAAATATCCCGTAGAACATGTGGGCGTCAGGATTGCTGGGACCCAGCTCAATGGCGCGCCGGAACTCCCGTTCGGAAGCGGCCGGGTCCCAATCGAGCAACCAGAGCACCATAGCAAGAACCAGATGGGCCTCGCCGACGTTGTCATCGAGTGCAAGAGCGTGCAATACCATCTGCTTGGCGCTGGGGTAGGTCTCGCGGATTGGTGCATGCCCCCAATAACCCAGGCTTCCCAGGCACAAGGCATATTGAGAGAGCCCCAGCGCAAAATCAGGCGCCTTGAGGGTTATCTCCCTCAAGTACTGGAGAGCCTTGCCGATACCTTCCGCGCTCATCTTACCCAGCTCGGTGCGGGCTATCAAATAAGCCTCGACAATTTCCGCCGCCACCGGCGGCGCTGGAACCGAAGCCGACGTCACGGCGCCGGCCGCTCTCAATGCCGCGACAACACATGCGGCAATCGCCTCCGCCGCGGCGCGCTGCGTACTCAACACGGCGGACAGGTCGCAGTCGTAGGTCTGGGCCCACGCGTGGCGCTCAGGCTCCATCAGAATCAACTGCGCCGTCACACGAACGCGATTGCCCTCGTGCAAGACCGATCCTTCCACAACGCCATCCACGCTAAGGTCGCGGGCTATCTCGTCCAGCTTCCTGCTGCTTCCCTTGAGATGGAGTACGGATTGCCTGGAGATCACCCGCACCGCCTGTATGCGGGCGAGTTCGGTGATGAGCGCATCCGTGACGCCATCAGCGAAGTACTCTCTGGCGGGATCGCCGTTCAAATTCGTAAACGGCAACACGGCCAACGCAGGTTCCACAAACGGCCGGTGGCGCTTGACCGGCGCAATAAAGCGGTAGCCGCGGCGGGAAAGCGTCTCGACATAACGGGGGGCCTGCGCTTTGTCGCAGAGAATGGAGCGGATGCGGTTGACACAATAATTCACGCCGACTTCGTAATCCACGAACGTAGACTCGCCCCATAAACGGCGGTGGATCTCCTCGCGGCCGACCAGCTTACCTGCCTGGCTGACCAGGAGGCACAGAACGCGTCCGGGCTGCGGCCGAAGCTTCAGAATCCTGCCGGACTTCCGCAACTCACCGGTCTCCAGGTCAAGCTCAAACGCTCCGAAAGCGACCCGGCCCGAAATTGGTGGCATGCTACAGGAATTATAGACCGTGAACCCGTCAACATCAATCTTTCCAGCAGGTTGGACGCTCAGGAAAAACATAGCCGAATTCCAGGCGTTGTCTATGGCCGGGCGAATCGCCCATGCCGTACTGTCAGTGTGTGGCCGCGACGACCCTGGCCGCCGCTGCCCTAAAGAGAAAAGCAAAGGAGACAGTCTAATGAAACGCTTTCTTGCAGTGAGTATCTTGGCCGCATGCGTGCTAGCGCTTGCACCGGCGATCCAGGCTCAGGATTGCAGCAGTCTGACCAACTGGGATCTTCGCGGCACCTACGCAATGTACGGCAGCGGTTGGAACGACTTCTCGAAGGTGATCACCGCTCCGCCTCCAGGGGTTACCCTGCCTTCAGGGAGCATCCCAACGAACTGGATTGGCGTATACATTTTCAACGGCAAGGGAGGGGGCAGCGGCTGGATCGCGACGAACGCAGGCGGCATGCAACTCACGCTGGATCTGATGAACCTTACCTACGCAGTGAAGCCGGATTGCAGTGTCCAAACCAGTTTTTCGATGAAGATTCGAGAATTGGGGATCACTGTCGGTCCTGTCGCTCGTCTTCTTGTGATTGCGGGAACACCGAGCCAGATGGAACTTTTCGGAATGCTCGTAGGCGGCGGCCCCGGCACCGGGGGCGATTCCATGACAGTGCGCCGGATCTCTGTGCAATACTGGCAGTAACGGCGCCACTGGATCAGGGTACGCACCGACAAGACCTGCCGAGGAGAAACTGAGCTGTGACTACGCGCCGGCTTTCGGAGACCAGGCCGCCCGGCGGTAAGCGTCTGTCAGGAAATAACCAGTCCGATCGCCGGCAACCGCTCTCTCACGTTCGCGGCTCTGAGCCCGGATCGGCAACCGCTCTCTCACGTTCGCGGCTCTGAGCCCGGATCGGAGCCGCGAACGTGAGAGAGCGGTTGCCGNNCCGCGAACGTGAGAGAGCGGTTGGCACCATTGTGGCCAAGTTCTTGAATTCCGACCAGCAAACCCAACGATCTCCAAGGATAACCGGACGGGGGGGATCGCTTTGCCGGAAGAACCGCCGGCCATTCTAAGACGGCTCACAGCGACGTGTGGTTGCCGTCTCGACGATTTTAGCGGTGACTTCGAACACCTCGAATCGGCGTGCTGGGTCAATAGATCCTTCCTTGTCGCCTAGCAGCCCGCCTCTTTGAGCGAACGCGGCAGGCGTAAGGGATATGTCTGGGTCTCCTTCATGGTCTAACACCGCCCGCAAATAGGGCTCGCGACTCACGCGGCCCGCGGTTTTCGCTTCTTGGCTTCNNGTCTCAAGCCGCGGATTGCCCTTCGCCGAGAGGGTGCGATATAGCGACTCGCGCCCCAGGTCGCTTTGCTTAGCCACGCTGCCGATAGCGCACGAGGGGTTCGCCTGCGATCCGCGAACCATGCTGAACGATATCAATTCTCTATATAATCGAAATATATGAAGCCGCTCCTGATCCAGTTGGACGAACGGACGCTGGTTGCGCTGAACCGCGTAGCGGCCCCCGAAAAGCGAAAAAGATCCGAGTTTGTCCGGCAGGCGATTCGCCGGGCGGTCCGTCAAGCCGAGTAC
>PLMF01000280.1 GCA_003142355.1 Bryobacterales bacterium | reverse complement strand
CCGCCGAAGTACGTCGAGTAGACGACATTGCCATTGGGATCGAGCTTGACGGCGAAGACGTCGGTGCTGGTCTCGGCCCAAACGAAGACATTGGGCCCTGCCACCAGGATCTGGCGCAACCGCGTCTCCGGAGGTCCGATGGGCGTAGTGGTGGTGAACGAGTCGGTGCTCTTGACGATGCCGTAGTTGGAGAGATTCGCATAGAGCGCGGGGCTGTTCGGATCGGCGGCCAGCAGAAAGGCATGGGTGATCAGCCCCGCGGCTTTGCGAACCCATGTGAGGCCGGAGTCGACGCTCTGGTAGATGCCGGAGAACGAGCCGGCGTAGAGGACGCCGGCATGTGACGGATCGGCGATCAGCGACGTGGGGCCGCTCAGGTCGGGCAGCGGCTGCAGGGGCGTGAAGGTCTGGCCATTGTCAGTGCTCTTGTAGAGGCTCTGACTGCCCGCCACATAACCCGCCAGATAGAGCGTGCCGGGGACCAGCGGATCGAAGGTCAGGGCGGTGAGGGTGGCTACCGGACTCGTGACCGGCGTCCAGGCAGCGCCGCCATTGGTGCTGCGCATCAGCCCGCGGTAAGTATACGCAAAGAGCAGCTGGGGAGACTTGGGGTCGGCCCAAAGCTGGTAGATGTTCAAGGTGCCATCGCCGGCCGGCGGGATGCCGTCACTAATCGCGGTCCAGGTGAGGCCGCCATCGCCGCTCTTGAATGCGCCCTGGGTTGGCGTTCCGGCGTAGAGAATGTTTCCGCTCGCAGCCAGGGACGTCGCGCTGGCGCCCGGCGCAACCTGGGAGAGGAAGGCCCAGGTGGACCCGGCGTCGGTGCTCCGTATCACTGCGCCGCCGTTGGTGGCGTACAGCGTTTGTGGATTCCGCGGATCGGCTACGAAATTGGCGGCGGCGGTGAGCGAGGGCGAGTACAGCTTCTCCGCGGCGTTGGTGGCGGCGTTGATGCGGACCAGCGTGGAGGCCCCCGCGTTGCGCTGCGCGGCGGAAGCCACCGGGAAATCGAGAGACGAGGTTGTGCCGGCAATGTAGAGGTTGCCGGCGGAATCGGTCGCGGCCGCGACCACGTTGTTGCTGCCGGAGCCGCCGAATGTCTTGACCCACTCGAGCTTGGGCGAGGAATCGGCTGGGAGTCTTGAACTGGCGATGGTGATGAGTGCGAGAACGAACGGTAATGTGCGCATGTCGCTCCAACCTCCGGGGGAAGGGTTCGAGATGGACGCGACGTAACCAGTATGGCACAGCGGGTGCTTTGCGACAATTGAATGCAAATGCCCCGCATCGCCATCCCCGACGACGCTCCCCCCGTGCTGCGCGCCAGCGCTGTGTGGCCCGCCCTGGTGTCGCGCGCCGACCTCGACTACCACGATACCCTCCCCGGCTCGGAAGACCGGCTTGTCGAACGGATCGGCGCGGCCGAGGTGGTTTTGAACATCCGCGCCTCTTCCAAGTTCACGGAGCGGGTCTTCGCCGCCTGTCCGTGCCTGCGCCTCATCTCCGTGTGGGGCACGGGGACGGACCACGTGGACCTGGCGGCCGCCGCCCGCCACGGCGTGATAGTGACCAACACCCCCGGAGTTTCGGCCATTTCCATCGCCGAACATGCGCTGGCCCTGCTGCTGGCCGTCGCGCGCCGCATTCCGCATCTGGACGCCGCCACGCGCCGGGGCGAGTGGCCGCGCGGGGAAAGTGTCGAGCTCTACGGAAAAACCTGCGGCGTCGTCGGCCTGGGAGCCATCGGGCGCCAGTTTGCCCGCATTTCGACCGGCATCGGGATGCGTGTCATCGCCTGGACTATGCACCCCAAGCCGGAGCCGGGCGTCGAATTCGTAGAGCTCGACGACCTGTACCGCTCGAGCGACGTCGTCAGCATCCACCTGCGCCTCTCGCCCGCCACGGAGAGTTTCATCGGCCCGCGCCAGTTGGCCCTCATGAAGCCCACCGCCATCCTCATCAACACNNCGAATCGCCGGGGCGGGCCTGGACGTTTTCTCGGCCGAGCCGCTGCCGGCGGGCCATCCGCTCGCCCAACTGCCCAACGTGGTGATCACGTCGCACTGCGCCGGCATCACCCCCGAGGCGCTCGAGGCGGGCCTGCGCATGGCGGTCGAGAACATCTGGGAGTTCCTGGCTGGCCGGCCCGCACACGTGGTGGTAGCATGAGGCCATGTTCAAATCGAAGTCGCTCATTGCCGCATGCTTCTGCCTGACCGCGCTCCCGGTCATGGCGCAAACCTACAAGATCGCCGTAATCGGACTGGTGCATGCACACTATGGGGGCTATCTACCGCGGATGGCCCAAAACCAGCAGGTAAAGCTGGTGGGGATCGCGGAAACCATCCCCGACCTGGTCGCCGAGGCCAAACAACGCGGCGCCGCCAACGTTCCCTTCTATGACGATTACAGGAAGATGCTCGACGAAACCAAGCCCGATATCGTGTGGGCCTTCGTCGAGAACAACCGGCACCTCGAGATCCTCAAGGAATGCGCCCCGCGGCACATCAACGTCATCTACGAGAAGCCCCTGGCTTCCACTTATAAGGATGCGCTGGCCATGGCCGATCTCGCCCGGAAGAACGGCGTCCAGGTGATGTGCAACTACCAGATGGCCTGGTGGCCTGCCAATTACGCGGCCAAGAAGCAGGCCGATGCCGGCGCCGTGGGCCAGGTGTGGCGCCTGCGCGGCATAGTGGGCCATGGCGGGCCGGGCTCCACCGGCACGGGGAAGTATTTCTTCGACTGGCTCACCGACCCGGAGAAGAACGGCGCCGGCGCGCTGGTGGATTTCGGCTGCTATAACGCCCTGTGGTCGCTCTGGTACATGGGCCGGCCGGAGAGCGTCTACGCCGAGGTGATCCATCTGCGCCCCGAGACCTTCCCCAAGGTGGAAGACTCATCCACCCTGGTGCTGCACTACAAAAACGGCATCAACATTTTTGAAGGAAGCTGGGACCTGCCGCGCAGTTTCCAGGACCTGGAGGTATTCGGGAAGACCGGCAGCCTCTACATGACCCAGCAAAAGGTGGAATTGCGCCACGGGCGCGACACCACCGAGGTCCCGCTAACGCCGCTCCCGCCCGAGGCCGCCGATCCCATCGCCTTCATGGTGGACGCCGTCCGCAACCACAAGCCGATCGAAGGCATCACCGCGCTCGACATCAACCTCGGCGTGGTGGAGATCATCGAAGCCGCCAAGCAGTCGGTGAAGACCGGGCGAGCCGTCAAGCTGCCGTAGCACCGGCCGGTCGGCGAATACACCCTGAAACCAGGGTTTCCCGTGGCTCCTGGCAACGGCTTGATCCCCCGACGTTGTCCAATCTGCCTTATATCCGATGAATAGCTTTCACCGCCAGCGCTGGATCGTGCTCGATGACGCTCAAAAGTGCGGCTGCCGGTCCCGTAGGGCGTCGCCGGTCCTGTTCCCAGTTTTGAAGTGTCTTCACGCTTACACCGACTAACTCCGCAAACTCCGATTGCGACAGGCTGGTTCGTTCGCGAATGACCCGGACGCCGGAAGAGCGGATTACAATTCGCCGCGAAGCCTTTTGCTGGCCGCGCAGAATTGCCTCGGCTTCGCGTACGCTGCCTAGCAATTCTTCAAACATCTGTCTTTTCACTGCCGAACTCCTCTTTGACTACCTCAGCCGCACCCCAGCGAGAAGCGCAGGGCCGCGCAAACCTCCTGCATCCGCTCGGCGCTCAAGTTGCCGGCGCGGCGTCCCAATCGCGCTTGGGCCACCGTAATCGCGTTGTGCAGATTGACGGCGCAACGGCCCTTCATTCCGTCATCGATATCCAGAATCACTTCGGAAGGCACGCCGCGAATGGTCGACGTGATTGGCGCGACGGTTACCGTCCCCAGATGGCCAATCGCGCTGTCGCGCGTCAGAACCAGAACAGGCCGCTGCTTGTCCGGGGGCGCGAATCGGCAAAGGCGGACCTCGCCCCTGCTCAGAGTTCCGGCCACGCCGCGGCATCCTCCCACATACGGAATTCCTCCTCCCGCTGCGGCTGGGCCAGATACCCGCGCCGGTCCCGCGCTTCCAATTCCGTCTCGCGCAAGAGCTTAAGGTGCTGCTGCAGAGCCTGGCGGATCAACGCCGATCGATTCACCTTTTGCCGCTTCGCCGCAAAATCAGTCGCTTTCAGGAGCTTTGTATCCAGCACCACCTGTATGGTTTCCATTGTGGACCCTACTCCACAGTATACCCCACACCCAAAGATCGCTCCCTGACGGTCGCGGCTCCGATCCGAGCCGCGACCGTCAGGGAACGATCCTGTAAATCGTGAGCCCCGAGAGCAGTTTGGGATAAAAGTCGGTGGACTTCTGCGGCATCACCCCGCCCGCGAACGAGGTTGCGGCCACCTGCTCCACCGAAACCGGCTTCAGCAGGAAAGCGATCTGGGCCGCGCCCCGGCGCGCCTCTTCGACGGCCGCGTCCAGACCGCGGATGTAGCGCAGGTGCTTTTCGTCGCGCACCGCTTCCTCACCGATGCCCAGCGCCTGGGCCAGCAGGCGCTGGTGCAGCACGCGAACGTCCAGCTCGCCGCGCGCCTGGCGGTCCTCCAGCAGAAAGAGCCGGTTGCCGAGGGCCGCGCCGATAATGGTGCGGTCCGCGGCTTCATCCCACGCCCGTTTCAGACCGTCGAGCGAGCTGATTTCCTCCACCTGGAAACCCGCCGCCGCGGCCCGCAAAAACCGGTCCGCGAAACTTTCGTCGAGTCCGCTCACCAGCCGGTGCGTGGCCAGTATCCGTACCCCCGGCGAATGCATGTTGACGAACGTCATCATCACGCGATCGGCGCCCGGCAGACCGGGATTCTCATCGCGAAATGCCAGCGCGGTCTCGTAGCGGTGATGCCCGTCGGCGATGAGCAGTTTCTTGTCCGCCATCAACTGCTGGACGACGCCGCGCGCGGCGTCGTCCATGCTCCACACGCGGTGAACCGCTCCATACTCGTCCGCGACCTCGGCAATCGGCGTCAGCGCCGCCGCCTCACCCAACAGACCGTCGATGGCGCCCTCGGGGTCGGGATACAGCATGAAGATCTGCCCGCAGTGCGCGTGCGTGTGGCGCAGCAGCTCCAGCCGGTCCTTCTTCGGTCCCGAGAGCGTCTGCTCGTGCCGGTGCACCACGCCGGCGGAGTAATCCTCCACCGCGCCCAGGGCGATGAATCCCTTGCGCACCAGGCGCTCCCCTGTGTCGGGGACGGTGAATTCCTGGAAGTACGGAAAGATGCCGGGATGGTTGTCGCGCGCCAGCACCCCGCGGGCGATCCAGTCGTCCAGGTAGCGCGCGGCGCGGGTGTAGACGTTGTCGCTCCCGGAATCCCCCGCCCTTCGCTCCCCCAGGATCACCCGCACCAGGTTATGCGGGCTGAGCGACAGATAGCGGCTCTGCATCGCCGGAGAAATCTTGTCGTAAGGCTGCGTGACCAGGTTCTCCAGCGGGCCGGCTTTCTCGGTATACCGGAACGGTTGGAACGGATAGATTTGGGCCATGCGCCCTACCGTCTGATGGCCGCGGAGCCGGCCGGCCCGGCGCCGGTCACCACCGGAATGGGGTCAGGCTCGCGTCCCACCAAGCCGGTCTTGGCCTGCTCGATGTCCACGTCGTAGTCTTGCAGCACCGTGCCCAATATGGTCCGCAAGTTGGTCCTGGCGCGGTTGTACTGGTTGCGCGCGTCCACTTCGTTCAGTTCGCGCGCGGTGGTGTCGCGCTGCACGATCACCACATCGAGAATGGTGGCCGTGCCCAGCTCGTACTTGCGCTGCGTGCCGGCCAGCGTCTGCTCTTGCAGTCTCCGGGCCTCCACACTGGTTTCCCACGCCGCGCGCGCCTGCCGGACCGCCGTTTGGGCGTTGATCACGTTCAACTTGATGTTGTTGTGGAGCTGCTTGTCCTGGAGCTGCTGCTGGCGATAGTTCAACTGGTCGGTGATGAGATCCGCCTGCGTGGAGCGGTTGCGGAGGGTAACGGTGAGCGAGACGCCCGCGCTGTAGTTCGGGAAATTGCGCCCGAACACCTGGCCCAGCACCGTGCCATAGCCGCCCAGGAAGTATTGATTCACATCCGCGGCGGTGCGCGTCTGAAGCACTGTTTGCCCGTTTGGCAGCGTGACCGGATACGGCTGAGTGTTGACCTGGCCCGCCAGGCCGCTGTTGCTAAACGTCGCAAACCCGGTGAGCTGCGGCAGCATGGCGTCCTTGACGCCGAGGGTGGTGATGCGCGCATCCTCCAGGCCAATGGCGTTCTGCTCCACGTCGGGTCGGTTGGCCAGGGCCTCCGCCAGCAGGTCCTGGATGGGCCGGACGGCTTCCTGCGCCGGAACGTCGATATGGTCGGTGGGCACGATGCGCGCGCCGACCACCGCCATGTTGTCCATGCCGCTGCGGGTAAGCACGCTCTTGAGGATCGTCTCCTGCTGCAGGACCTGCAACTCGGCCGTGAGGACGTCCTGCTGGCTCGACTTCATCTCGGCTTCCGCCTGGATGATGTCGATGGGAGCGATGGCCCCCAGCTCCGCGCGGCGCTGATTGTCCTCGTACAATTTCTTGTTCAACTCGAAGGTGTGCTGCTTCACCTTGAGGTCTTCATTGTCCGTGACCAGGTCCCAGTAAAGACTGACCACGTTGGCCACGCTGGACATCACCTGGTTCTTGAAAGTGAGGTCGGAAATGTGCCGCTGGTTCTTGGCTACGCGAATAGCGCGGTTGTTGACCGACGGCCGGAATCCCTGCAACAGGTTCTGCTGGATGGACAACTGAAGAGTGGACTGGCTATAGGGGGTGAACAAGTTGTACGGCGAGTTCTGCGTGACGCCGAGCGTATTGCCCATCCCCAATTGGAGGCTCGTGCCGGTCAGGAAACCCTGCTGGATTCCATAGGTCGCCGATTTATATTGCGACACCAGGTAGTTGGTGCCGGTGATGTTGGTGGCGGTCTCGATTTGGGTGCTGTGCGAGAATTGGCCGCTGGCGTAAAGAACCGGATCCAGGTTGGGAATGGCCGTGCCCGCCAACTGCACGCTCAGCCCGCTGAGCACGCCGCCCTGTCCGCCGCTGCTGGCGCTGGTAGTGGTGCCGGCGGAGCCCAGCGAGGCCCCGGCGGCCACTCCCAGGGTAGCCGAGGAGGGGCCGCTCGAAATGCTGCTCGAAACGCTGCGCAGCAATGCGCCGGCGCTGACGCGCAGCGCGTTGGCGTCCGCCAGCTTGGGGTTGAAGCGGGCGTATTCGATATCCAGGTTGTTCTCCAGCGCCAGCGCGATGGCATCGCGCAGCGACAGGTAAATGTTGCCGGCGCGCATCAGCTTGTCGATCCGCGGCGAATCTTCGAAGCTGATCTTGGGGACCGGGTGGGCCACGTAGTTCCCCGTGAACCACCCGACGATGCCGGGGCTGGGGCCCCTGGTAATCTCCGGCGTCTGCGCGAAGCTCGGCAGGGCCACCGCCGAACAGAGGAGGATGACGACAACAAATCTGGCAAAGGACATAATCGTTGAAAACCTCAAAAAACCATTATGGCTGATATACGTGCGAACCCCGGAGCGCGTTCGATAAATTCTATGACGGTTGGCCGCGTCTGAGATTAGCGCTTGTGGGGCAGCTTGGCAAGCTGCGCGCCGGTTGGTTACCGGCGCAACTGGCGGGTTGCCAACCCGCCG
>PLMF01000254.1:4478-4727 GCA_003142355.1 Bryobacterales bacterium | reverse complement strand
GAGCCGGCGGAAGTCCACGCTCTGGCCCCCCACCGCAGCCGAAAGCTGGGCGTCGGGCGTGGTCTCAATCCCCACCAGCGGCACATTCTGGAAGTAGCTTCCGTGGTCGCCCGCCGGTTTGGCCCCCGCCAGCGCAAATTGGGTGGCGATGTACTCGGTAGCGATGTCGCCGCCGCGCTGGCCGACGCCGCGGCCCTCCAGCAAATCGAGCGACAGAAACCGGGTGTGCTCGCGAATGCGCTCCGCCGA